>JAMPFR010000031.1 GCA_023664365.1 Acetatifactor muris
AAAGATATGAGGCATCCGGAGCAGGCCATAACAGAATTTTCCTTTCAAGGCTGAAGCGCAAATCCCGCGATTTACTTTTGAGCCTTGATATGCTATACTGACATAGCTGTTAAGGCTTTTTATATGCAGGCTTGCATGAAAGAAAAACAAAGGAGATATAGATAAAAATGAAACTGGGCATAATAGGTCTTCCCAACGTGGGAAAAAGCACCCTTTTTAATTCGCTGACAAAGGCGGGGGCAGAATCGGCAAATTATCCCTTCTGCACCATTGACCCCAATGTGGGGGTGGTGGCAGTGCCGGACGAGAGATTAAAGCTGCTGGGAGATATGTACCATTCAAAAAAGGTGACCCCGGCGGTGATAGAATTTGTGGACATTGCGGGGCTGGTGAAGGGCGCCTCCAAAGGAGAGGGCCTGGGCAATCAGTTTTTGAGCAATATCCGGGAAGTAGACGCTATCGTGCATGTGGTGAGATGCTTTGAGGATGACAATGTAGTTCATGTGGACGGCAGCGTGAATCCTCTGCGGGACATTGAAACCATTAATTTAGAACTGATCTTCGCTGATCTGGAGGTGCTGGAGAGAAGACTGGCAAAAGTTATCAAGGCGGCGAGAATGGACAAGACTGCGGCAAAGGAGCAGGCGTTCTTAGAGCGGATTAAGGCTCATCTTGAGAGCGGGAAGCAGGCGAAGTCCATGGAAATCACGGATGAGGACGAGCTTGCCTTTATGAAGGAGTACAATTTCCTGACATGGAAGCCGGTCATTTATGCCGCTAACGTATCCGAGGAGGATCTGGGGGATGACGGCACATCCAACGCAATGGTAACGGAAGTGAGAAGGTTTGCCGGGGAAGAGAACAGCGTGGTGTTCGTCATCTGTGCCCAGATAGAGCAGGAGATCTCGGAGCTGGATGAGGAGGAAAAGGCTATGTTCCTGGAGGATCTGGGACTGAAGGAGTCCGGGCTGGAGAAGCTTGTCAGGGCCAGCTATTCCCTGCTGGGACTTATGAGCTTCCTGACTGCCGGGGAAGACGAAACCAGGGCATGGACTATAAAGACCGGCACAAAAGCGCCCCAGGCGGCAGGTAAGATCCACACTGATTTTGAGAGGGGATTTATCAAGGCGGAAGTGGTGAATTATAAGGATCTTCTGGAGCAGGGTTCTCTGGCGGCTGCCAGGGAAAAAGGTCTGGTAGGCATTGAGGGCAAAGATTACATTGTGCAGGACGGCGATGTGATTTTGTTCCGATTTAATGTTTAAGCTTTCCGGGGATTGGCTGCGATGCCCTTACGGACTGCGGCGGCGCCGGAGACTTTGGATATGGCGGGATGGTTTGGGAAAGGAGATTTCATGAACGCTGGCGATATTGCGTTTCCTCATTTGGGGATATATTTTCATGATGTGCCGGTATCTTTTAGTGTTTTCGGCTTCAAAATCGCATTTTACGGGCTGTTTATCGGCATCGGTGTGATGGCGGGACTGCTGACGGCGGTGCAGGTGGCGAAGAAAACCGGGCAGGATCCGGACGATTACTGGGATTTTGCTATCTGGGCGGTGCTTTTTTCCGTCATAGGCGCCAGAATTTATTATGTGATATTTTCCTGGGAGGATTACAGGAATGATTTACTCGGTATTTTCAGGCTTCGCAGCGGGGGCCTGGCCATTTACGGAGGAGTCATAGCGGCTTTTATCACTCTTTTTGTCTGGTGCAGGATTAAGAAAAAGAATCCGCTCCTGATAGGCGACACGGCTATGCCGGGGCTGATTCTGGGACAGGCTATCGGACGCTGGGGGAATTTCATGAACAGGGAAGTGTTCGGAGATTATTACAACGGCCTGTTTTCCATGCAGATTCCCATTGCGGATGTGCGGGACTACAGCGATATTACTGAGAAAATTGCCGCGAATATCCCGGAGGGTGCAAATTATATTAACGTTCATCCAACCTTTTTGTATGAGAGCGTCTGGAATTTGATGATCTTTGCGCTTCTTCTGATATACAGAAAGCATAAGAGGTTCGACGGCGAACTGTGCCTGCTCTATCTGGGCGGTTATGGCGTGGGACGTTTTCTGATAGAGGGAATCAGGACAGATACGCTGTTCATTCCCGGCACCACCGTCCCCGTGTCCCAGGTGCTGGCGCTGGTGATGGTTGTTTTTGCGGTAGCGGCGGATATTGTGGTGCGCATCAGGATGAGCAGGGCCGCAGAATCTTAAATTCGCCTGTGTTGACCTGACACGATGTACTTTCTCATGAGCGATCGAAAAGAGACCGGCGTATGTACCGGCCTCTTTTTTACTTCCAGTCATGCCGAAATTTCGATAGAATTTCTGTATGAAAATTGGACAACGCCCGCTTTTCTGTCAGATTTTCTTGGATTTTCCGATATAGATGGGGAAGCTGTCCGCACCCTTCATCTCTTTTCCGGCAGTAATCAGTACGTTCTTGTCGGCAATCAGGTATTCCACATTGGCTCCGGACTCAACCACCGTTCCCTGCATCAGAATGCAGTTCTTCACCTTTGCACCTTTTGCGATTTTCACTCCACGGAACAGGATACTGTTCTCTACTTCACCCTCGATTAAGCAGCCGTCTGCAGCCATTACATTCTGAACCTTGGCTCCCTCGATGTATCTGGTAGGGTTGTCATCCCTGATTTTTGTGTAAATCGGGAACCCGGAGAAGAGAGCGTCCAGATTGTAGTCGTCCAACAGCTTCATATTCTCATCAAAGTAGCTCTTGAGGTCACTGATGCGCGCCACATAGCCGTCGTATTTGTAAGCATGGACATGCAGCTTGTTAAGGTTGGGCATCAGCACATCCCGCTCAAAGTAGGATTGTCCCCGTACGAAAGCCGTATTGATGAGGTCGATTAAGAGTTCCCGGTCAATCAGGTAGATGTTCATGCTGAAATTCTGAATGCCGGTTTCTCTGGGATTGACATAAATTCTGGTAATCCGCTCGTCCTCGATGCCGAAGGTGTAATAGAAGCCCTTGTCATTGGATTTGGACCGGATAAGGCTTTCCGGAAGCTCCTGTTCATTGTAGGCCACAGTCACATCTGCGCCGCTCTCAATATGGGCTTTTATCATGGCCTTGAAATCAAAATTCATTACAATATTTGTGTCCGTAATGACTACATACTTTTCCTTTTGATTCCGCAGGAAGCCAAGAAGGCTTGCCAGTGCATCTACCCGGCCGCTGTAGGGCTTGTTCCCTTTTTCGGCAAAAGGAGGAAAAATGTTCAGGCCGCCGTTCTTGCGAACCAGATCCCACTCACGGCCGGAGCCCAAGTGATCCATCAGGGAATGGTAATTATTGTTTGCCATAACGCAGACATTGTCTATATCACAGTGAGACATACTGGACAAAATGAAATCAATCAGACGATAACGGCTGGCAAAGGGGATAGACGCCATCATACGCACGTTGACCAGCTCAGGAACCAGCGCGTCATAGCTGTTGGGGAAAATAATGCCGAGTGCGTTCATATTTGTGTTTAACATTGTACCTCACCGCCTTCCACATTGTTTCTTACCATGGCCTTGGGGCCTACCTTGGCGTTGTCGCCGATGGTAATGCCTGTGCCGATGGTGGCTACGCCGTTTTCCGTCTCGGTAGGCATTGCGCCCACTACGGCGTTCTCACCGATGGTCACATTTTCCGCCACGATGCAGTGTTTCACCACAGCGCCGGATTTAATGACCGTGCCGCCCATGATTACGGCGTCCTCTACCACAGCGTCTTTCTCCACCTTTACGCCTGCAAACAGCACGGAATGCTTCACTGTGCCCTTGATGCGGCAGCCGTCGGTAATCATGGAGTTCTCCACCACGGCTCCGGCGTTTATCTTGTGTCCGGTCATGCCGCTGTTGCGGCTGTAAATCTTCCAGCCCTCATCAAACAAATCAATGCCGCTGTGTTCCGGATCCAGCACCTCCATATTTGCTTCCCACAGAGAGGAGATGGTTCCAACGTCCTTCCAGTAGCCGTTGAAATGGTAAGCATACATTTTACGTCCGTCCCGCAGGAGACTGGGAATGACGTTTTTGCCGAAGTCGTTCTCGGAATTGGGATCCGCCTCGTCTTCCTCCAGGTATTTTTTCAGGATATCCCAGTTAAAAATGTAGATTCCCATGGAAGCCAGGTTTGACTTCGGCTCCTTGGGCTTTTCCTGGAATTCCGTAATCCTGTCGTTGTCGTCTGCCACCATCAGGCCGAACCGGGAAGCCTCCTCCCAGGGAACCTCCATGACGGCCACGCTGAACTCGGCGCCCTTTTCCTTGTGGAACTGCAGGAAATCGTTGTAATCCTGCTTGCAGATCTGGTCGCCGGACAGGATGATGACGTACTGGGGATCATACCGCTCGATAAAGGAAATATTCTGATAAATTGCGTTGGCGGTTCCCTTATACCAGTCGGAGCCGCTTGCCTTCTGGTAAGGCGGCAGGACATGGACGCCGCCGTAGAGACGATCCAGATCCCAGGGTTGTCCATTCCCGATATATTCATTCAACACCAGCGGCTGATACTGGGTCAGGATACCCACCGTATCAATTCCGGAATTGACACAGTTGGACAGCGGGAAATCAATAATCCGATATTTCCCACCGAACGGGACTGCCGGCTTAGCCAGCTTTTCGGTCAATGCATACAGGCGGGAGCCTTGTCCCCCGGCGAGAAGCATTGCAATCATTTCTTTTGCCATAGTTTTACCTCCTGTTTTAATACCATATTATAAATTATACAATTTTATTCTAAAAAAAGGTAGCAAATTGTGAAAAATGTTTAAAAAAAATGCAACAAAAAATCAGTGCGCCGACTGGTAAAAAGTTACAGTCGGGGATTGATCGGGTTTATGAATGGCAGGTGTTACGGAATTTCATGTCAAATAAATTGCGGTTTACGTCAATGCGGAAAAGAAATTTCCGCGTTCTGCCGATATTATTATGACAGGCAGAGACGGATAAGGAGAGCGGAAAATGAGCACAGTTGATATAAGCAGCAGAACGAGAGATTACGGTTGTTATTCTTCAAGGCAGCAGGCGGAAAGCAGGAGAGGGGCGAAATACGCAAAGGGACGGGAGAGTAATGAGACTGCGAGTAATGGGACGGTGCGAAACCTGCCGGAAAACGGCGCGTCCGGGCGAATCTTTTTTAATGATAAAATAACGGGCGTTTCCGTAAAGAAATTCGGAGAGCAGACAGCCGAGGAAAGCGCTGCCGGGGAAGCCGCAGCTCCATGCGCAGGAATAGCCGGGTACAGGAGGGCCGTCGCAGAAAGCGCTGCCGGGGAAGCCGCAGCTCCATGCGCAGGAATAGCCGGGTACAGGAGGGCCGTCGCAGAAAGCGCTGCCGGGGAAGCCGCAGTTCCATGCGCAGGAATAGCCGGGTACAGGAGAGCCGTCGCAGAAAGCGCTGCCGGGGAAGCCGCAGCTGCAGCGGAGGGTGACCGGGCGGCAGAAACCGTGCCGGAAAGCGCCGGTGCAGAGACGGACGCCGCAACAAAATGTGTCACGGGATATGCTGCAGAATATGCCCCGGCGGCAGGATATGCCGCCACAGACGGAAGGCCGCCCCGGGACATGAGCCCGGAGGAGTATGCCCATTATATTTACGGTTGGATCTCGGAGCTGTCACGGCGGAATTACAGCAGGGGAAATTCCGTTTTTATCTATATTTCGGAGGAGGGCTTCCGGGCCATGCAGAATGACCCGGAATATGAAGCCTGGGTCATGGAGAATATCAGGGATGCCTATGCCTTTGCCGGAAACAGGGGCGGTCATGACGGTTATCACAGCGCCCACTTCTTCGGGGCGACAAAGGAGGAGTACAGGGGGCAGAGCTGGTCCTCCGGCTGCAGCAAGTGCGAGCAGGAGAGAAGGCAGGAATTAAAGCGGAAAAGGAAAAAGCAGCTCCGGGCCCTGCTTAAAAAAAGGCAGGAGCAGAAGCTGCTGGAGAAACAGCGGCTGGAAAAGCTGTATCTGGAGAAGCGTCGGCTGGAAAAGTCTGTATACAAAAAGCTGCTGGTAAAGAAAACCACGGAGCGGGAGAGGCTGGAAGAGGAGCACCGGAAGGAGGCTCTGGCCCGGCGGGAGGCCGCGTCTGCTTTCAGGATGTATATGGCGATTTTGAAGTATAACCAGCAGTAAAAAAACAAAAAAATTTGTAACGAAAACCTTCCGAACCGGATATACAGGTAACAGGTACAAAGCAAATCTAAAGTGCAGGGCGCCGCACACAAACGCACACAAAGGAAGGAGGCAGATATGGAAGAATTGTATAAAGAAAATGCAGCTCTCGTCTATCATTTTCTGCTCTCCAAGTGCAGAGACCCGGAGGCGGCGGAGGATCTGACTCAGGAAACCTTTTTACAGGCCCTGCGATCCATTGACAGCTACAACGGAAGCTGCAAAATTTCCGTCTGGCTCTGTCAGATTGCGAAGCACCTGTTATATCAATACTGGGAAAGGCGAAAGGAAAGCGTTCCTCTGGAGGATGACTGGATGCTTTCGGAGGAGCCGGGGGTAGAACGGCAGGTTCTGGCCCGAGAGGAGCTTCTGGATGTGCTGGGCAGGCTGCATCAGCTGCCGGTAAATATGAGAGAGGTGGTTTACCTTCGGATCTCGGGAGATCTGTCTTTTAAGGAGATCGGACGCATCATGGGGAAATCCGAGAACTGGGCCAGGGTCAATTTCTTTCGCGCCAAGGAACTGTTAAAGAAAAGCTGACGTGGAAATGCCGGATTCGGGAAAGGAAGGAAAGGAACTATGAGTAGAATCAGCTGTAATGTGACAAAGGACCTGCTGTCCTCTTATTTGGACGAGGTTTGTTCAGGGGAATCCGTGGAGCTGGTGGAGGAGCATCTGAAGGAATGCGCCTCCTGCCGGGCGTTCCTGACAGAGCTTCAGAAGCAGGATATGGGGAAGGATGCGCCCAGAGTGGCCTATCTGAAGAAGGTGCGCCGATTTGTGGACATTCAGTCGCTGTTGGGGATATTTCTGCCCCTGTTGATGCTGCTGGGGGGATTTTATGGTGTGAATCGTGCCGATGTAAGAGGAGAGATGTTTTATTATATAGAAATGCCTGTTATGATGCTGCTGTGCGCCTATGGGCTCTGGGGCGGCAGGAAGACCGGCAGGCCGGCGGGGCTGGAGTGGCTGGCTCCCGCTTATGGAGCAGTGGTTTTCTGCGCTCTGGCAGTGATGCGGTATATGCTGTCCGCCTGGATCGTCAAATATGGGGAAAGTGATTGGCCGGACTGGCTTGAAACAATAGGCCCCCGTATGCATGCCGGGTGTATGGCGGCTGCTTTTGCCTCGGTTATCCTGCTGGCAGGGCTGGTGTTTTTAGCCAGGAAAAAGGGCAAGATCCTGCCGGTGAGCCAGAACCTTGCCTTTTTAAATCTGAATCTTGCATTGTCTCTTGACGTGGTTATGTACAATATGAGTGACGTGGAGGCGCTGCAGTCGTTTATGGTCAGCAACAGCATGATCCTGCTGTTTGAGTTCCTGCTGGTTACCGTTCTGCTGACCGTGTTCCGCCAGGCCGGGCTTATGAAGCGGGTGGAGATACATGATATGTGAGAAATGAAAGTACAGCTTCGGACATACTTGTTGATATTTGGCGTTTTCGGGCCTATAATTAGAAATGCAGACTTTGCCAAATTAAAAAAAGAAAGAGGCTTGTATGAAAATCAAATCCACATTCATGCTATGCATATTGGTTTCTGCGGTGCTGGCCGCTGGCTGCGGAGCGGCCGAAGCTCCCGTGGAAAATAATACAAAGCAGCAGGGAACCCCAGCAGCAGAGGAAAATATAGAGCCGGAGGGAACTGCGGAGGCAGAGGAAAATATGGAGCCGGAGGGAACTGCGGAGGCAGAGGAAAATATGGAGCCGGAGGGAACTGCAGAGCCGGAGGAAGCCGCGGAAGCGGAAACAGAGGAAACCGCAAAGCCGGAGGAAGCCGATCCTTTGGAGGGGCAGGCTCCCCTGGTGGTGATTGACGCGGGACATCAGAAAAAGGGAAACAGGGAAAAAGAGCCGGTGGGCCCCGGCAGCTCTGAGATGAAGGCAAAGGTTTCCTCCGGCACCGCAGGCTGTGTCAGCGGCTGGGCGGAATACGAGCTGAATCTGGCAGTGGCGCTGAAGCTGCAGGAGATTCTGGAGGACAGGGGCTATGAAGTCATCATGGTTCGGGAGACCCATGAGGTGGATATCAGCAACAGTGAGCGGGCGGCGGTTGCCAACGACGCCGGTGCGAACGCTTTTGTCCGCATTCATGCCAACGGTTCGGAGGACTCGTCCGTGCACGGCGCCATGACAATCTGTCAGACCCCGGACAATCCCTATAACGGGGAGCTTTATGAGGAAAGCAGGAGGCTGTCGGACTGCATTTTGGATGAATTGACGGCCAATACAGGCTGCAAAAAGAGAAAGGTATGGGAGACGGATACCATGAGCGGCATCAACTGGTGCCAAGTGCCGGTGACGATCGTGGAGATGGGGTATATGACAAATCCGGAGGAGGACGCTCTGATGGCCACGGAAGAGTATCAGACCCTGCTGGCGGAGGGGATTGCCAACGGACTGGACAGCTTTTTTGCAGGAACGGCCGAATAATCCCGGTTTGAGATTCCGCAAGGCAGAAGCATGGGCATGGAGGTCAAAGAGAAAAGCCATGAGTAAAATACTGATCATCGAGGACAACGCCGACATTAATAATTTGATCGGGGAGGCGCTGAAAAAGGCGGGATATGAGTATATACAGGCATTTTCAGGGACGGAGGGGCTTCTTTGCGCCTCCGCCGAAGCCTTTGATCTGGCGGTTATGGATCTGATGATGCCGGGTATGAGCGGGGAAGAGCTTCTGCCGAAGCTTCGGGAAAAGCAGAATATTCCCGTTATCATTCTCTCCGCAAAGGACGGGCTGGACAGCAAGCTTTCCCTGTTCGAGGCAGGGGCGGAGGATTATATGACAAAGCCCTTCGAGGTGGCGGAGCTGGTGGCCCGCATCGGCCTGCGGATTAAGAAGACGGAGTCCGGACGGGACGGACTCCGCCAAAGTGAATGCCGCCAAAGCGGACGCTGCCCAAACGACGGGAAGAAGCTTGTGCTGAAGGATCTGACTTTGGACCGGGAGGGCTTCTGCGGGGAAATCAGAGGCGAAAGGATTGCTTTTACAAGGCAGGAGTTTAAGATTCTGGAGCTTCTGCTGTCGAACCCCCAAAGAGTTTTTTCCAAGCAGGATATCTACACATACGCTTGGGAGGATTATTATGTGGGGGAGGACAAGACTGTCAATATGCACATCAGCAATATCCGCAAGAAGCTGAAGGCTGTCTCGGAGGAAGAATATATCGAGACAGTATGGGGAATCGGCTTTAAGGCCGGGAGTTGAAATCTGAAATCTTGAAACTTTCTTTACCTTTTCTTTGCGCTGTCTTGAACATCTGCCTGTATACTTTAAGATCATAAGGCGGCTGCGGGGCAGGGAACGGCATTCTCTGCAAATACAGAGCCGCTGTAAAGACAGGAAAGGATGTGAACTATATGGAGTATCTGCTTTCCACGGAAAATCTTACAAAACAGTACGGGCGGAAAAAAGCCGTGGACAACGTAAGTATCCATGTGAGACAGGGAGCTGTTTACGGTCTGATTGGCCGGAACGGGGCCGGCAAGACCACGCTGATGAAAATGCTTTCGGGACTTGCGGCGCCCAGCGCAGGCAGCTTTTCTCTTTTCGGGGAGGAAGGCGCCAAAGCGGGGAAAATCATGAACAGGGTGGGGGCGCTGATCGAGGAACCCGGCGTCTACGCGGATATGTCCGCTTACGGCAACCTTCATGCCAAATGTATCGCACTGGGGGTGCGGAATCAGGATACGGAGCGGGAGCTTTTGGAAATCGTAGGGCTGACGGACACGGGAAAGAAGCCTGTGGGAAAATTTTCCCTGGGAATGAAGCAGCGTCTGGGGATAGCTCTTGCGTTGGTGGGGACCCCGGATCTGGTCATCCTGGACGAGCCCATTAACGGACTGGATCCCCAGGGTATTGCCGAGGTGCGGAATACCATTGAGCGCCTGAACAGGGAGCGGCGGATTACCTTTATCATTTCCAGCCATATTCTGGGGGAACTGTCAAAATTTGCCTCTGATTACGGTATCATACACAACGGGCAGCTGCTGCAGGAGCTGACGAGAGAGCAGCTGCTTGAAAAATGCTCCCGCAGGATTGTGCTGAATACCCCTGATACCCCGGCGGCCTCCACGGTGCTGGAAAAAATCGGCATCACGAATTATCGGGTGACTGCGAAGGATACCCTGGAAATCTACGAGCGCCTGAGCGACACGGCGGAAATCAATTCCGCCCTTGCGTCTGCGGGGATTCCCATAAACGGTATTTCGATCTCAAATCAGGAGTTGGAGGATTATTTTCTGGAGCTGACAGGGGGTGGCAAAAATGTTTAATCTGATAAAAATGAATCTTTACAGGCTGTTTCGGCAGAAATCCTTTTATGTTTTGCTGGGGACAGCAGTGTTGATAGGCTGGTTTATGGTGTTTATGGTCTGGATGACGCCCAGGCTGGAGGAACAGGCGGAAAAAGCACGGGAGCTGAGAGCGCAGAACGGCGGGCAGACAGAGGAGACGGGCTTTCATGTGGGGGTTATTGTGGGGGTGACGGAAGGGGATGACGGGCAGGAGTCTGCTCCCAAGCCGGAGGCATTTAATGTGGCGGAGTTCATGGACGAATATTTCACTGCGGGGTTTCCCATGATTCTCATATCCGTGGGTGCGGCCATCATTGCAAACGGGGATCGGAAAAGAGGCTTTATCAAGAATCTGGGAGGCCAGATGAAGCCCAGGGGAATGCTGCCGATTTCCAAGCTTCCCGCCATTCTGCTTGAGATTGCCGGCCTGTATGGGGTAACGGTCTTAAGCTTTGTGCTGTTTGGAAGGATATATTTTGAAAAGTTTACCCTGGGGAGTCTTTCTGCCATGTGCAGGGCAATGGGTGTGCAGCTTGTGCTGGGGCTGGCCTTTGGCGCGATTATTCTGCTCATCAGCACGGCGGCCCGCAACGCGGCGTCTGGCATTATTGCAGGGATCATTGTGGCCTCAGGGCTGTTCCCCTATGTGTACTTTTTTATCAATCGGGTGGCAAAGGCTTACTTTGGCGCACCGGAGAATTTTGACATATCCGGATGCTCCCTGGACTATTACATTTCCTGTGTGACGTCGAAAGCGGCGGGGAAGGAGATAGCTGTGGCTCTGATGGCGGGGGTGGTGTACCTGGCGCTGGCGTCTGCGGCGGGGTGGTTTGTGATGGAGAAAAGGGACATAGTGTGAAGAGGAGAGAGTGATGATATTCTGGGCGGCGGCAGCCACGGCGGGCTGTATTGCATTTATTGTGATCCTTGTTTTGTTTGTGCGGCAGATAAAAGAGATCTGCCGCCGTCTGGCGTTTATCAGGACTCATAAGACCAATATGCGTCTGACCTCCCGGACTCCCTTCCGCTCCACAGGCAGGCTGATCGACGAGATAAACTTTTTTTTGGAGGAAACAGCGGAAGAGCGGTTGGAGTTGGAGCGGGAAAGCGTCGGGCTGAAGGAATCCCTGACGGGGATCTCCCATGACATCCGGACGCCCCTCACCTCTCTCAGCGGCTATTTTCAGCTGCTCACTCAGACGGAGGATGGGGAAGAAAGAGAGCGGTACAGCAATATTATCAAAGCCCGCATCGGCAGCCTGGAGGCTATGCTGGAGGAGCTGTTCACCTATACCAGGCTGCAGAATGGCGATTATCAGATGGAGATGAGCCGCGTTGATTTTACACAGTGTGTCATCGATACGCTCCTGGCGTTTTACGGACAGTTTACCGAAAGGGGCGTCCGGCCTCAGGTGGATATTGAGGAGGCGCCCGTATACATTTACGGAAATGAGGAGGCGGTGCGCAGGATTTTGCAGAATATTGTGAAGAACGCCCTGGTACACGGCGCGGAGGAGGTATCTCTGTCCCTGCACGGTGTAGGAGAAGCTGTGATATTCCAATGCTCCAACACATGCCGGAGGCCGGAGGAGATAGACATAGAGGGGGTCTTTACGAAATTTTACAAGGCGGATTCCGCAAGGAAGGATACTTCCACGGGGCTGGGCCTCACCATTGCGGCGGAGCTTGCAAAACGGCTGGAAGCAGATATACAGGCGGGGCTGGAGGGGGATGTGTTTACGATCCTGCTGCGGTTCAAATGTCAGCCGGCATATCAGGGCAGCTTTCCGTAAAGGGACAGCCGGCGCGTTACTTTGCCCGGGGGCATTGATTTTTGACTGCAAATTGTATATACTGTAACTGTTCGGAGTTTTGCACTAAAGAAGGGGGCGCCATGGGCAGATATATTAAGGACATACAGCTGGAACAGCCGATTGATGTGGTCAGTATGGTGATGGATGATTTTATTTATCACAACCGTTTTTCCAGGACTGACTGGAACGGGGAGATGGTATTTTATCTGAAGGATCGCCATAATAAAGAACGTTACATGAAGTGGGCCTATGTGGACGGACAGTTTCATGTGGAAGCATGGCTGAAAAACGCCATGGGAGGCGAGACGGATCTGGACGGCGTGGGCGGAGGAGCCAGCCGGAAGGAATTCCGCGCCAGCATAGACGGGCTGATCGAAACTTTGAAAAAAACTGCGGCAGGTTCTCTGGCAGGCGGCCATATCGGTTCGGATCCCCTGCACCATGACAGCGGCAGTGACAATCATGATACCTGGAAACAGGATACCCGATGGCAGCAGGGGGCTTCAGGACAGCAGGGCGCCGCGGGACAGCAGGGCGTCACAGGGACATCCGGCAGAACGGTTCCCCAGGCAGCACAGACGAAGAGCACGGCACAGCAGCAGTATCAGACGCCGCCTTCGGGGCAGTGGAATCCCGGGCAGTTTCAGGGGAATGCATCCGGGCCTGTACAGACAGAGGGCAGCAGGCGGGGAACTCTTGCGGATCCGGAGGCCAATTCAGCCCTGGTTTATGCAATTCTCGGGCTGGTTTTCGGCTGGGCAGTGCCGGTTTTGGGCATTATCTTTGTCGTAATGTCTTTTAAAAAGCAGGAATACAGTTCTAATCCCAAGCGTGATAAAACGCTGTGTATCGTTGCCATTGTGGAGATGGTAGTATGCTTTGTGGGCAATTTTGTCATAGGAATTATCGGCGCTTTGGCATGGGGACTTTGAGAGTAAACGGGGTATAAAAATGAAGCTGATTAAAAGAATACTCTATTTCATAGTTGCGCTTCTGGTGGCATGCAGCTTGGGTATCCTGGTGTGCGCCCTGAATCCTTCCCTGACTGCGGCACTGGCGGAGAAGGTGCAGCAGCTGCAGGCCGGGAATGCAAAGCCGGAGAGCGGCAGGGAGAACACCTTTACGCCCGTGGTATCGGGGAACGGCGATGGAGAAAAGTATGTGGTTCCCGACAGCTACCCCCAGGAGATTCCCGAGGGAGTGGGAGGCCTGACGGGTTACCAGCCCATTACTGCAGAGAACCAGCAGATTGCCCAGGAGGAAGCGGACAATCTGAACAGTATTTTGGCGCCCGGGGAGACCGGGGAGGGCTTAAGCTTTTCGGCAGAGTATTATCCCTATTATGCCATGTTGAATGATACTTTAAAAACGCTGTATCGGCAGGTCTATGCCAATGCCATGGTACTGAATACTTCTTTCACGCCTGCGGTGGCGGTGACTACGGCCCAGGCCATGAATGTGGTGGAGGCTGTTTACAATGATCATCCGGAGCTGTTCTGGCTGGACGCGGAATTTGCCTGCAAATATCTCAGGACGGGAATCTGTGTGGAGATTACGCTGGAATACAATGAGACTGCGGATGACCTGGCGGCTTCGGTACAGGATTTTAATACCTGCACGTCGGAAATTCTGGCAGGGGCGATGAACCTGGGCAGCGATTACGAGAAAGAGCAGTATATTCATGACGCATTGGTGCATATTGTGGAGTACAGCCCTTCCATGCCTATAGACCAGAGCGCTTACAGCGCCATTGTGCTGGGAAAGAGCGTTTGCGCCGGATATGCAAGGGCGTTTCAGTATTTGATGCAGCAGCTGGGCATTCCCTGTTATTATTGTACGGGATACGCAGGGGAGGATCATGCGTGGAATATTGTGAAGATGGGCAGTCTCTACCGCAATGTGGATGTGACCTGGGATGACACGGATCCCTCCACCTATGATTATTACAATAAATCAGACAGAGAGTTTGGCGCTACCCACGTCAGAACGGATTTGGCGGTATACCTTCCCGCCTGCGCGGATGTTCCTGCCGTGGAGACCACAGAGCCGGGAAGCAGCGCAGTGGACGCCTATATTAATCCCAATCCCATTGAACCTCCGATTTGGCAGAGCCGGGGAGATTCCCTTGATGACGGGAACAGTGGGAAAAGCGAGGAAGAGAAGCAGCAGGAAAATCTGGAAAAGGCCGGCATTACGGAGGAGCAGGTGCTGAGAAGCCTGGAAAAATATTATGAAGATTGTAAGAAGCGTCTGGAGGAGGCCGGAACAGGCGAGAAACAGTTTGTCAATATCATTCCGGAGTCCCTCTGGAATGACGTGGAGCGGGCTTACAGCAGCGGATCCTACTGGAACGGCTATGCAGATGAGGCGCTGAAGAAGCTGGGAGTGGAGAATTTCCTGATACAGCTGCAGGTGCAGCGTCTGGGAGGCGGCTACTGTAAGCTGTATCATAATATATATACTTATTGAGTATTTGAAAATAATCTGCATAAAAAACGCCCCGTTTCCCACACTTTTCTGTGGGGAAGCGGGGCTGCTTTTGTTCATGACAATAGAATTTTCGCGAAGCGTGAATTCTATTGTTTATCTGCTTTTTTCCTGCGGGCAATGAGCCAAGCGGCCATGCCTGACTGTCCTTTTGCCTTATCGGAAACCTCTTTTTATAAGCCTTCGTGGAAGGTACGGCTGATAACGTCAGCCTGCTGTTCAGGCGTCAGCTTGATAAAGTTTACCGCATATCCGCTGACCCGGATAGTCAACTGAGGATAATTCTCAGGATGCTTTTGTGCATCCAGCAGTGTGTCTCTGTTCAGTACATTTACATTCAGATGGTGCCCGCCCTTTGTGGCATACCCGTCCAGAAGATTTACAAGATTGTCAACCTGTGCTGCGCTTGTGCTCATAAAAATACCTCCGTTATTTTTAATATTTAATAATAGTAATGATTACTGTTTTGTTGCAAGAAAAGCATATCATTTTTCAGGTCATTTGTCTATAAGTTTTTTTGAAAGTTATGTTTTTTTCCCGGTACAAAAGTTAAAAAGAAAACAGGAATATCCGCCTCACATTTTCATATATTGGAGAAAGAAGGACAAAGAGGGGGGAGAAGGATGGACAATTCAATTCTGCAGCTTTTTCCGGCGGGAAGAAGGGCTTTCTGGGAGTATACGGCCAGGCATCAGAAATATGTCAGGGAGATTCGGCTGCGTGCAGACCGCCCGATTGCGGTGCAGGTGGACGGTAAGGAGGTTTTTCTGGATTGGGAGGGGCATTTCACGGACTGTCCGGAGGAGGCTGCTGTGGTGACAGAGCGGGATCTGGCTGAGCTGCTGGAACATATCTGTCATTATTCCCTGTACGCCTTTGAAGACGAGCTGCGCCAGGGCTTTCTCACCGTGGGCGGCGGCCACAGGGTGGGAGTTGCGGGACAAGCCGTGATGGAGGACGGAAAAAGTCTCAGAACCTTAAAAAATATATCTTTTATCAATATCCGTGTGGCCCATGAGGTCAAGGGTGCGGCGGACGGTGTGATGCCTCATATGTATGAGGGCGGGAGCATAAAAAGTACTCTGATTATTTCGCCGCCGGGCTGCGGCAAGACAACCCTTCTCAGAGATCTGATCCGGCAGGTTTCGGACGGCGGCAAATGGGGACGGGGCATGACGGTGGGGGTGGTGGATGAGCGTTCGGAGATAGCAGGCTCATTCTGCGGGAAACCCCAGAATGATATAGGCATGAGGACGGATGTGCTGGACGCCTGCCCCAAGAGCCTGGGGATGATGCTGCTGCTGCGGGCCATGTCGCCGGAGGTCATTGCCATCGACGAGCTTGGAAGCCGGGAGGAGATGGAGGCCCTGTGCCAGGCGGCGGCATGCGGCTGCCGGATACTGGCTACGGCCCACGGGGAGAGCCGGGAGGATGTGGCGGCACGGTTTGACGTGCCGGAAGTCCTGTGGAAACATTTGTTTCGCATGGTGCTTGTCCTTGGGAAGAAAAACGGGAAATGTGTGGTGAAGCGGATGTTTGAGGGAGGGGAGGAAGATGCTTAAGCTGGCGGGAGCCTGCATGATTCTGACGGGCTGCTTTGGGATGGGTCTGTGGTACAGGCGGCAGTTCAGGGGCAGGGTCAGAGCGCTGCGGGTACTGTGCGACGCTTTAAGCCTTCTGGGCAGTGAAATCCGGTACGGCAGAAGAACGCTGCCGGAGTGCTGCGAACAGGCGGCCCACAGGCTGAATGAACCCTTAAAAGCCGCATTCATAAGGACGGCAGACAAAATGCGGGAGAATACGGGAGAAAGCTTTGCAGGGATCTTTGCAGAATGTACCGGCGGCCCTTTGGGGGAAATGCCGCTGAAGGAGGAAGACAGAGAAGAGTTTCTGCGGTTTGTGTCCGCAGGGACCTTCGGAGACGGTCAGATGCAGCTGACCCTGATAGAGCAGAGCAGGGAGCAGCTGGAGGCAAGGGCGGCTTCCCTGGAGCGGGAGAACGGGGAAAAATGCAGAATGGCGTTAGGACTGGGAGCAATGAGCGGGCTGTTGATCATACTTGTATTGTGCTGAGGCCATGATTCCCGCAGGCAGCGGTGAAAACAGCGGGAGAACAGGATTCTCCGGGCAGCAGTGAAGGAAGCGGGAGAACAGAGTTCCCCGGGTAACAGCCATGTGAGCGGTTCATAAAAGGATGGGATACGAGGAGTTATGGGAGTGAGTCTGATTTTTAAGATAGCGGCGGTTGGCATTCTCGTCACAATACTCAGCCAGGTGTTGAAACACAGCGGGCGGGAGGAGCATGCGTTTATGATTAGCCTTGCGGGTCTGATTCTTGTGCTGACCTGGATTGTGCCATACATATATGAACTGTTTCAGACAATACAGAGCCTGTTCGCATTGTAGATGGGAGGGAGAGGGTGCAGGAGCTTGTAAAGGTGGTTTTTCTTGGAATTGCGGGAGTGATGCTGGCGATTCAGTTCAAAAGCCGGAAGCCGGAGTATGGAATGTATATGGGTCTGGCCGTGGGCATTCTTGTTTTCGGATACGCACTGCGGCAGGTGGCGGCGGTGACGGCCCAGCTGGGAAAGCTGCAAAGCTATCTGGGAGGGGCTGAAAGTTATCTGGCCATTCTGCTGAAGGTTATCGGAATTACTTATATTTGCGAATTCGGCGCGGACATATGTAAGGACGCAGGTTATCAGACGGTGGCGGGACAGATTGAAGTGCTGGGAAAGCTGTCTGTCATGTTTGCAGGCCTGCCCGTGCTGTTTGCGGTGATTGAGCAGATCCAGAGCTTTCTCTGAGCCGGGGGCTTCGCGCACGGCCGGAGGGATAGGGCAGGGTGGGACAATATTCGTACCCGGCCGGAGGGATAGCGAAGGGCGGAACAATATTCGTACCCGGCCGGAAAGGTAGGAAAGGGCGGAACAATATCCGCACCGCCCGATCGGAAGGGCAGGGCGGGACATATATGAGGCTCGATAGGAGGTTTGAGGAAAGGCGGGGCAATCTATGGATTTGGGGGATATCTGGCAGGATTACGGTCTGGACAGGCTCTCTGAGGGAATACAACAGCTGTTCCCGGGGAAGGGCATATCCGCGGAGCGGCTGCTGGAGCAGGTGATGTCCGGGGATATACTGGGGGCTCTGTCCGGTCTTCTGGCAGGCGGCGCCGCAGGTATAACAAACCAGCTGTCCGGCATGAAAAATGTGTTTATCTGGCTGCTGGTAATGGGCATAGTGTCCTCTCTGATTACCCATTTTGTGGAAATATTCGATATGCATCAGGTGGCGGATATGGGCTTCTATTTCATGTATCTGCTGTTTACGGCAATCCTTTTAAAGTGCTTTTCGGAGGCGGCAGAGACGGCGCTTCAGACTATGGAGGATATCACGCTTTTTATCCGGCTGTTGGTGCCTGCCTACCTGATTTCCCTGGGAGTTTCCACAGGCGCGGCCACAGCGGGCGTGGTGAGCCAGCTGATGCTGCTGGTGATATACGGCGTGGAGTATATCCTTTCAAAGGGAGCCGTTCCCCTGGTTTACAGCTTTGTCATGCTTTCCATGGTAAACGGTATCTGGGTGGAGGAAAAGCTGACAATGCTGATTGAACTGCTGGAAAAGGCTGTAGGGTGGATTCTGAAGGGGGCGGTGTGGGTGGTTACCGGTCTCAGCATTTTTCAGAGCCTGATTACTCCCATGGTGGATTCTCTGAAAAAATCGGCCTTACAGAGAATCGTTTCGGCCATACCCGGCGTGGGAAATGCGGCGGACGGCGCGGTGGAGCTGGTGCTTGGATCCGCTGTCGTCATCAAGAACAGCGTCGGGGTGGTGCTTTTGATACTGATGCTGGTGCTCTGCGCGGCGCCGCTTTTAAAAATAGGACTGATTGCAGGCGTGTTGAAATGTGCCTCCGCTTTAATGGGCGTAGTCAGTGACAGGCGGATTACCACATGCGTCAACAGGGCGGGGGACGGCGGCCTGCTGCTGCTTAAGATTACGGGAACGGCAATTCTGCTGTTTTTGATTTCCATAGCGGTGGTGACGGCGTCGGGGCGGCTGTGAAAAAAAGAAAATTATGTTTACCGGAGCTTTATGGATTGGAGGAAACAGGATATGCTGCTGCATGCAATCTGCCGAATCGGTATTTTTATGATTTGCGCCCAGGCAATCATACATTTCAGACCCAGGGAGACTTATGAGAAATATCTGAAGCTCCTGGTGGGCGTTATGGTGCTGATTCAGCTTTTTCTGCCTGTGGGCAGTCTTCTGCTGGGAGGAGGCATGGAGCAGACCCTTAAAAATCTGGAGCTGTTTCGGACCCGGCTGGAGCAGGAGATGGAAAATGCAGCCAGGGAAGCGGAAGCGGCGGACAGGCTGCTGGAGCAGATGACGCTGGAGGAGGTCAGGAAGAGAATGGAAGAGCAGAACAGTCCGGCGGAGGAGACGCAGGAGGAAGCGGAGGAGGTGCCGGAGGTCACGGTAATAGTGGGTCCCATTGAAATACAGTAACCGGGAAGGAGGCGGATAATTATATGAAAAAAGAAGGGAAAAAATGGCTGGAGGACGAGCGGGTGAAAAAGCTGTTCCGAAGGGATAATCTGCTGGTACTGATACTGGCGGGCATTTTACTGTTTGTCATCGCCCTGCCTACAAAGGAGGGCAGTGAGAAAAGCGGCGGAGCCCAGGGGGAAAAGGAGAATGTGCTGTACTCACCGGAAACGGGAACGGCAGGCGCGGCGGAAGGAGGACAGACGGCTCCGGAGACAGCGGCGGAGGCCGGATACCCGGAGTATGCTGCTACCCTGGAAAAGCGGCTGACGGAGGCGCTGGCGGATATGGCCGATGTGGGGAAGGTGCGGGTGATGATTACCCTGAAATCCTCCGGCGAGCTGGTGGTGGAGCGTGAAACACCGGTGAGCCGCTCCGTGACTACGGAAACGGACGCCCAGGGGGGAACCCGCACGGTGAACACAAGTGAGACGGGAGAGAGCGTGGTGTACAGCACAGAGGGCAGCAGCAGTACGCCCTATGTGGTGAAGACCTATGCCCCGGAGATTGAAGGGGTGCTGGTGGTGGCGGAGGGAGCGGGAAGCGGTACGGTGAACCGCACCGTGACAGAGATTGTACAGGCGCTTTTTCATATAGACGCCCATAAGGTAAAGGTGGTAAAAATGGAGACAAAATCCAAGTGACAGGATTCATATATCCGTTTCCGGGCTCATACAATAAATTAGTAAAAACCAGAGAAAGGAAAAGACGTGAAAAACCTAATCAAAAAAAATCAGCTTATGATAACCGCACTTGCGATCATGATTGCAATCGCAGGGTATCTGCAGTTTGCGGGAACCGGTCTGGAAGAGGAATATCAGGCAGTGGACGACAGCAATGTGTACACAAGCGATACGAATCCGGCAGCTGCACAGGACATTCTCACGGAGAATTTTACGGCGGCGGATCTGCTGGACCTGTCGGAAGAAGACCTGATTCAGACGGGACTGACGGAAATCGACAGTCTGGATTCCGACATGGAGGATGACCCTGTGGACGATTATCTGGACGCGGATTTCCAGGTATCCCAGAATTCTTCCTCAGGGGAGGAGAACAGTACGCCGGAGGAGGGAGAAATTCCCGGAGAAGCTGTGTTTACTTCTTCCGCCGCGGGGGTGGCAATTCTTTCCGAAGCAAAGCTTTTAAAGGAGCAGACCAGAGCCCGAAACAAGGAGACGCTGCTGGAAATTATCAACAGTGCAGGGATTTCCGACGAGCAGAAGCAGGCGGCAGTGGACAGCATGGTACAGATGACGGCCATTGCGGAGAAGGAGGCGGCGGCGGAGATCCTGCTGGAGGCCAAGGGCTTTTCGGACGTGGTAGTGAGCATCAACGGGGACGCCGTGGACGTGGTGGTAAATGCGTCAATGCTCAGTGAGGCCCAGAGGGCCCAGATTGAAGATATTGTAAAGAGGAAGACGGAGATTGCGCCGGAAAATATCATTATCAGCACCGTGACACAGTAGATGTAAAAATTTAGTATAAATTACATAGATTATGTGCTATAATAGGCGCAGAAGAGAGGACTAAAGAATATGCGGAGAGTATTTTTGATTGTTCTGGACAGCTTTGGAATCGGCGGGATGGAGGATGCGGCTTCCTATGGGGATGTGAATGTAAATACCCTGAGAAGCGTATCCTCCAGCCCCTGTTTTCGTATGCCGAATATGCGGGATCTAGGGCTGTTTGACATTGACGGGGTGGCTGAAGAGAGCGGCCTGATGAAAAAGGGAAGCCACAGGGCGGCCGTTGCCCGGATGACGGAGCGCTCCAAGGGAAAGGATACCACCATAGGCCATTGGGAGATTGCCGGTATCTGTTCCGAAAAGCCGCTGCCAACCTATCCTGACGGCTTTCCGAAGGAAGTGCTGGACGCCTTTTCGGAAAAGACCGGCCGGGGAGTGCTTTGTAATCTGCCTTATTCCGGCACTGCGGTCATTCAGGAGTACGGGGACGCCCACATGGCTACGGGGGATCTGATTGTATATACCTCTGCGGACAGTGTGTTCCAGATTGCCGCCCATGAGGATATCGTGCCGCCGGAGCAGCTCTATGAGTACTGCCGTACGGCCCGTGAGATCCTGAAGGGCGAACACGGCGTGGGAAGGGTGATTGCCAGGCCCTTTACGGGCCCTGCGGGAGGGCCCTTTACCAGGACGCCCCGCAGGCATGATTTTTCCATGGAGCCCCCCGGCGCTACCATGTTGGATCAACTGGCCGGTTCCGGGAAGGATGTGATTGCCGTAGGCAAGATTTGGGATATATTTGCGGGCAGGGGCATCACGGAGTCGGTGCGCACCGGCGGCAATGAGGAGGGAATCAGCCGGACCCTGGAGTATCTGGACAAAGACTTTGAAGGTCTGTGTTTTATCAATCTGGTGGATTATGATATGCTGTACGGGCACAGGAGGGATGTGGATGGCTATGCCCGGGCCCTTGCCTTCTTTGATGAGAAGCTGCCGGAAATTATAAGTAAAATGCGCCGGGACGATATCCTGATGATTACGGCGGATCACGGCTGTGACCCGGCCTATACGGCCACCACGGACCACACCAGGGAGTATACGCCCTTTATTATGTACGGGCAGAAGGTGCGCCCTGTGAATTACGGAACCCGGAAGACATTTGCGGACATCGGGGCAACGGTGCTGGAATATTTCGGCATTACGCCTGTCTTTCAGGCGGATGCCATGGGGGCAGACGGCGCCGTCCCGGAAAGTCCCGCCTGAGGATGAACGCAGCGGGCGGAAGCGTTGAAGATATTTATATTTCTGCACCGGATCTTGGGGCAGCTTGCGCTTCGAGGTTCCGGAGGATCATGGAGGATGAAAATGAGCAATTATACGGAAGAAATCAATCGCAGGAGAACCTTTGCGATTATTTCCCACCCTGACGCGGGAAAGACTACGCTGACGGAGAAATTCCTGCTTTACGGCGGAGCCATCAATCTGGCGGGCAGCGTCAAGGGAAAGGCTACGGCCAGACACGCTGTGTCCGACTGGATGGAGATAGAGAAGGAGAGAGGTATTTCCGTCACCTCCTCCGTACTTCAGTTTGAGTATGACGGATACTGTATCAATATATTGGACACGCCCGGACACCAGGACTTTTCGGAGGACACTTACCGCACGCTGATGGCGGCGGATTCCGCAGTTATGGTGATTGACGCCTCCAAGGGCGTGGAGGCCCAGACCAGGAAGCTGTTCAAGGTCTGCGGAATGAGAGGGATTCCGATTTTTACCTTTATCAACAAGCTGGACAGGGATGCCAACGACACCTTTGATCTGCTGGATGAAATTGAGAAGGAGTTAGGGATAGCCACATGTCCCCTGAACTGGCCAATCGGTTCCGGAAAGGGCTTTAAGGGAGTCTATGACAGGGAGAAAAAGTGTGTGATTTCCTACTCTGATACGGAGAAGGGAACAAAGGAAGGAACCGCCACGGAGATTCCCATCGGGGAAGAGGCCCGTCTCAGGGAACTGATTGGGGACGAGCCGCTGGACAGGCTTCTGGAGGAGATAGAGCTGTTGGACGGCGCAGGCGTTTCCTTTGATCTGGAGCAGGTGCGGGCGGGAAAGCTGACGCCGGTGTGCTTCGGCTCTGCCCTGACGAACTTCGGCGTGGAAATCTTTTTACAGCACTTTCTGAAAATGGCTACCACGCCCCTGCCCAGAATGGCGGACGTCGGGCCTGTGGAGCCTGCTGAGAATGAATTTTCCGCTTTTGTGTTTAAGATACAGGCCAACATGAATAAGGCCCACAGGGACAGAGTGGCGTTTATGCGTATCTGCTCCGGAAAATTTGACGCCAGCATGGAGGTGCGCCATGTGCAGGGCAACCGGGTCATGCGTCTCTCACAGCCCCAGCAGATTATGGCTGACGAGAGGAAAATCCTAAGCGAGGCATATGCGGGAGACATCATAGGCGTCTTTGACCCGGGTATTTTTTCCATTGGGGATACGCTGTGTATGCCCAAGGAGAACTTTCGGTATGAGGGGATACCTACCTTTGCGCCGGAGCATTTTGCCAGGGTGCGGCAGCTGGATACCATGAAGAGAAAGCAGTTTGTAAAAGGCATTGAGCAGATTGCCCAGGAGGGAGCCATTCAGATTTTCCAGGAGTTCAATACGGGACTGGAGGAAATAATTGTGGGCGTGGTAGGCGTGCTGCAGTTTGACGTGCTGAAATACAGGTTGGAAAATGAATACAATGTGGGAATCCGTCTGGAGAACCTGCCTTACGAGCATATCCGCTGGATTGAGAATAAGGACGAGGTTGATATTGCCGGACTGACAGGTACTTCAGATATGAAAAAGGTAAAGGATATGAAAGGAAATCCGTTGCTGCTGTTTGTGAATGCCTGGAGCGTCGGCATGACGCTGGAGCGAAACAAGGGACTGGTATTGACAGAGTTCTCCAGAAACTAATGCACCGGAAGCATGGTATGAAAAAATTTTTTTGTTTTTTACTTCTTTCTTTACTGATGTTGGGAGGCTGCGGCAACAGCAGCCTTTTAAAGGAAATACCCCGGGACTTTTCCGTGACGGGGCCGGGAATCGCGGGAAAACGGGAAACCACAGGGGAGGAGCAGGGCCGGGAGGGCGGCGCGGCTTCTTCCGGCGCGGGTGAAGCCGGACAGGAAAAGGACGCAGAAGAAGCAAAGGGGAAAACGGAGGAGGAAACCGTACAGGAGGATCCGGAAAGTGCGGAGACGCAGGACGGCTTCCTGTATGAAGGTGCGTTTGAATATGCCGCCCGGCAGCTGAGCGGGGAGGAGCTGACCTGGTATCGGGATATGAAGGAGACCCTGGGGAATTTCGGAGAGAACGTCCGGCTGGACAACGCCGCCCTTGCGGCGGGCTGCGACGAGGAGGATATTGACCGAATCTTTCAGTGCGTTCTGAACGACCACCCGGAGCTGTTTTATGTGGAGGGTTATTCCTATACCAGATACACCCGGGGAGACAGGATTACGTCTATTGTATTTTCAGGCACCTATTGTATCGACAGGGAGACCGCGGAGAGCAGACGGGAGGAGATAGAGGCCGCTGCGGCGGAAATTCTGGCAGGTGTGGAAGAGGATGCGGATCAGTACACAAAGGTCAAATATGTGTATGACACCATCATCCGGCAGACGGACTATGACCCTTCGTCTCCCGACAACCAGAATATTTATTCCGTGTTTGTGAATCATAGATCCGTGTGTCAGGGCTACGCCAAGGCCACCCAATACCTGCTCAACCGCCTGGGGGTGGAATGTACGCTTGTGTTGGGAACCGTCGAGACGGGACAGGGCCGGGATAATTCCGCTCTGCAGGATGACCCTGCCGGGTGGGAGGAATCCGGATCCCAGGGGGATTTTGTCCTGCAGGAGAATTCTGCACCGCAGGCGGGAGCCGGTTCCCGGGAGGGACATGCCTGGAACCTGGTAAGGATAGATGGGGAGTATTATTATGTGGATACTACCTGGGGAGACGCTTCCTACAGCAGGCAGGACGGCGAGCCTGCGGAAGACATTAACATGCCGGAAATCAATTATGATTACCTGAATGTGACTACGGAGGAGCTTTTAAAAAGCCATACTCTGGGGGAAAATATTGTCATGCCTCAGTGTGTGGCTACGGACGCAAACTATTATTTAAAAGAGGGAGCGCTGTTCACTTCCTATGACAGGGAGCAGCTGCAGCAGCTTTTTGACAGGGCCAGGGCGGAGGACAGGGACGATATAACCATAAAGTGCGCAGACCGGGAATGTTATAATCAGGTTTTGACGGAGCTTGTGGACAACCATGAGATATTCCGCTATCTGGAGGCGGCGGATGCTGCGGTTGCCTATGCCAGAAACGACAGTCAGATGTCGCTGACATTTTGGGTGACAAATGAGTAGAAGGTGTGGTATAATATTCAAGATGGCAGTGAGCAGTGCGAAAAAAGACAATTATGAATTTGCGTCATGCTTGCATGTAAGAAAATTCATAAGTGGTTTTTTTCATAGGGCGATAGCCCGTGAGCGAGAAGGGGCGAAGCACCTTCTCGCCTGCACTGCGTCGGTCAGCGCGGGTTTGTGAGTTTGGAGGGCACTGCGCCGGTCAGCGCTGGCTTATGTTTTTAAGATTGAATGGAGGAACTGAGATGGAAAAAGACATAGAGAAAAAGGCAGTGGTATTGAAGGATGAACAGGATGTGGGAGTGGTGCAGATTGCAGACGATGTGGTGGCTATGATCGCATCCCTGGCAACCACGGAGGTAGAAGGGGTCTGTGCCATGGCAGGCAACATTACCAACGAATTGATGAGCAGAGTGGGCATGAAGAAATTGACTAAGGGAGTCAAGGTTGAGGTCTTAAACAACAGCGTAGTAGTCTGGCTGGCCGTGACCGTTGAGTACGGCTATAATATTCCTGCCACCTGCCAGAAGGTACAGTCCAAGGTAAAGGCCGCCATTGAAAATATGACGGGGCTTACCTGCACCGACGTCAACATTCGGATTGCGGGCGTAAAAGTAAAATAAAAGGAAAAGACGCAATGGGACGACATGAGCAGAGAGAACAGGTTTTCATGCTGTTATTTCAGGTGGAGTTTCATGCACCGGAGGATATGCCCGGGCAGATGAAGCTGTTTCTGGAGGATAATGAGGCAGTCAAATCACAGAAGGATTCTGATTATATCGAAGCAAGATGTAATTTGGTTCGAGAGAAGATTCCCGAGATAGATAAGCTGATAGATGACAATACGGAAGGTTGGAATACGGCTCGTATGGGCAGGGTGGAGCTGGCCATTCTGCGGCTGGCGGTGTATGAGATGCGTTTTGATGATGATATTCCGCCCGGAGTTGCCATTGACGAGGCAGTGGAGCTTGCGAAAAAGTACGGCCAGGAGAGCTCCGGCGGTTTTGTGAATGCGATTCTGGCAAAAATATTAAAGCTGGGTGATTGATATTCGAAGTGTTTATACGGTAGGACAACTGAATTCATATATTAAAAATATGTTCACGCAGGATTACCTGCTGCAGAGCCTTTTCGTGAAGGGAGAGGTAAGCAACTGCAAATATCATGCATCCGGACATATTTATTTTACGTTAAAGGACCCCACTGGAGTGGTGAACTGCGTCATGTTCGCAGGAAACCGCGCGGGTCTTTCTTTTCGTCTGGCGGAAGGACAGCAGGTGATTGTGGGCGGCGCGGTGGATGTGTATGCAAAGGACGGCAGGTATCAGTTGTATGCAAAGCAGATTGTGCTGGACGGCAGCGGGCTTCTTCATGAAAAATTTGAACAGCTGAAACGGGAGCTGGAGGAATCCGGTATGTTTGCAGCCGAGTATAAGCAGCCCATTCCCAGGTACATTCACACGTTGGGAGTGGTGACGGCGGACACGGGCGCAGCCGTCCGGGACATTATCCAGATTGCCCGAAGGCGGAATCCTTATGTGCAGATTATTCTGTACCCTGCCATTGTCCAAGGGGCGGCGGCGCCTGCAAGCGTGGTGCGGGGCATCCGGATGCTGGAGCGGCTGGGCGTGGATGTGATGATTGTAGGCAGGGGCGGCGGTTCTATTGAGGATTTATGGGCGTTTAATGAACGGGAGGTGGCCCAGGCGGTATTTGACTGTTCTGTGCCGATTATCTCTGCGGTGGGACACGAGACCGACACCACCATAATTGACTTTGTTTCCGACCTGCGCGCGCCTACCCCCTCTGCAGCCGCAGAACTGGCTGTGGCGGATATCCGGGAGGTGCTGGGAGAGCTTGCGGCATACGGAAACCGGCTGGGGCGCTCTATGCAGCGGAGACTGCAGGAGAGCCGCATGGCGGCAAAACAGGCGGAGCTTCGCCTGAAGGCGGCCAGCCCGGCAGGGCGTATCCGGGAAAAGAAGATGCGGCTGCTGGGTGCAGAAGAACAGCTGCAGTACAGAATAGAGCGGCTGCTGCAGGCAAAACGGCATGAGCTGGAGCTTTACATTCAGCGGATGAAGGGGCTGTCTCCCTTAGAAAAGCTGAGCAGCGGCTATTCCTATGTGTCAGACCAAAACGGCAGGAACATACGCTCCGTGAAACAGGTGGAGGAAGGACAGCAGGTGACGGTGCGGGTGAAGGACGGAAGCTTTGAAGCCAACGTGCAGGGAGTGCAGGGAGTGAAGATTTTCTAAGGCAGAAGGGATCTGCCTAAGAAAATCTAAGTCACTCCCGGAAGAATGCCCATGGGGCGGGCATTCTTCATCTGGAATGGCGACAGTGGATGTGGATTCTTAAGGAGCATATGCTTTTTGAGGGGGAAATTGGCAGATCGCGAAAGGGCATGGTGATGATTATGGCAGTAGAGGGAAAGGAACTCAGTCTGGAGGAGAACTTTGGCCGGCTGGAGGAAATTATGGAAAGGCTGGAGAGCGATGAAATTTCCCTGGAGGATGCTTTTCAGGCATACAGCGCCGGAATGAAGCTTTTAAAGACCTGCAACGACCAGATTGACCGGGTGGAGAAACAGGTGCTGAAGCTTACGGAGGAAGGGAAACTGGAGGCGTTTGAAGATGGAGAACAGTGAATTCAAGGCTCTGCTGGAGAGAAAAACAGAGGAGATGAACCAGGTTCTGGAGCGGTACCTTCCCCCGGAGGAAGGGCTGCAAAAGACGGTGATCCGGGCCATGAATTACAGTGTCAGGGCAGGAGGAAAACGTCTGCGTCCCATGCTTATGTGGGAGACATTTCTGCTCTGCGGCGGCAGAGAGGAAGATAAGGCCTTTGTGGAGCCTTTTCTGGCGGCAGTGGAGATGATTCACACCTATTCTCTGGTGCACGACGACCTTCCCGCCATGGACAATGACCGATATCGCCGGGGCAGGGAGACCACCTGGGCGGTGTACGGAGAAACCATGGGAATACTGGCGGGAGACGGGCTTTTGAATTATGCTTTTGAGACGGCTGTGCGCGCCTTCGCATTCTGCGGCTGTACCGGGGAGCCGGTCACATCCTGCCGCACCGCAGAGGATTATCTGAACAGAGCGGCAGGAGCTTTGTCCGTGCTGGGGCGGAAGGCGGGAATTTACGGCATGATAGGCGGCCAGACCGCAGATATTGAAGCGGAAGGGCAGCCCGAAGATATAACCGAAGAAAGGCTTCTGTTTATTCACGAACACAAGACGGCCGCGCTGATACAGGCGTCCATGACCATTGGCGCCATCCTGGCAGGAGCAGGAAGAGAGCAGGTGGAAGCCCTGGAAAAATGCGGGTACAATATCGGAATTGCTTTTCAGATTCAGGATGATATACTGGATGTGGTGGGAGACAGCGCAGAGCTGGGTAAGCCGGTGGGAAGCGATGAACAGAACGGAAAGCAGACCTATGTGACGCTGAAGGGTCTGGAGCAGGCAAAGAAGGACGTGGCGGCGCTGTCGGATGAGGCGGTCAGGATTCTGGAGGGTTTTCAGGGCAGCCACAGCTTCTTAAAGCAACTGGTTTTGGAACTGATTCACCGTACAAAATAGGTTCCGTTACGGAAAGGCACATAAAATGTTTTTGGAAACAATAGAGAAGGCGAACGATATAAAGCAGATAGACCGGGAAAACTGGGGGCGGCTGGCCCAGGAAATCCGGGAATTCCTGATTGAGAAAATCAGCGTCACAGGAGGACATCTGGGCTCCAATCTGGGGGCGGTGGAGCTGACAATGGCCCTTCATCTGGCGCTGAACCTGCCGGAGGATAAAATCATCTGGGATGTGGGGCATCAGTCCTACACCCACAAGATATTGACGGGCAGAAAGGAAGGCTTTGAATCGCTCCGCCAGTTTCACGGTATGAGCGGCTTCCCGAAAACAAAGGAAAGCAACTGCGACGTATTTAACACAGGACACAGCTCCACGTCCATTTCGGCGGGACTTGGGCTGGTAAGGGCAAGGGATATATGCGGGGGGAGCAATACCATTGTCTCTGTGATCGGCGACGGCTCCCTGACCGGGGGCATGGCATACGAGGCGCTGAACAATGCGGCAAAGCTGGAAAAGAACTTTATCATTATCTTAAATGACAACAATATGTCCATTTCGGAGAATGTGGGCGGGGTTTCAAAATATCTGAACAATATCCGCACCGCCACAGGGTATCTGGACTTAAAGGCCGGAATTCACCAGGCGTTGAAGGGGACAAAGCGGGGGAACAGCACTATTCGGACAATCCGCAGGGCAAAAAACAGTTTCAAGCAGTTGGTGATACCGGGAATGCTTTTTGAAGATATGGGCGTTACTTATCTTGGCCCGGTGGACGGACATGACATTGAAGGCCTTGTGAGAGTGATTCGGGAGGCAAAGCGCGTAAAGGGAGCGGTACTGATTCACGCATTGACCCAGAAGGGCAAGGGCTATGGGCCTGCGGAGCGGCACCCGGCCAGATTTCACGGGGCGGAGCCTTTTGACATCGGGACGGGACTGCCCTCAAAACCCAGAACCGTGGCAAATTATACGGATGTTTTTTCCACTGTTATGTGCAAGCTGGGGCAGCGGGACGAGAGGATTGTGGCAATTACCGCGGCCATGCCGGACGGCACGGGGCTGAAGCGGTTTCGGAACATGTACCCGGAGCGTTTTTTTGACGTAGGAATAGCGGAGGAGCATGCGGTGACCTTTGCGGCGGGGTTGGCGGCAGGGGGCCTTAAGCCCATTGTGGCGGTATATTCCTCTTTCCTGCAGAGGGCTTATGACCAGATCCTCCATGATGTGTGCATTCAGAATCTGCCGGTGATATTTGCCATAGACAGGGCGGGGCTTGTGGGAAGCGACGGCGAGACCCACCAGGGTATTTTTGATTTTACATATCTCACAGGAATTCCCAATATGTGCGTCTGCGCACCCAAAAACAAGTGGGAGCTTTCGGATATGATGAAGTTTGCCGTTTCCTATGACGCACCCATAGCGGTGCGCTATCCCAGAGGCAGCGCATATGACGGGTTGAAGGAATATCGCGCCCCCATTGAGCTGGGACGGGCGGAATGGATATACAGAGAGTGGGAGATTGCCCTGTTTGCCGTGGGCAGCATGGTGAAGACGGCGGAGAATGTGCGGGAGCAGCTTAAAAGTAAGGGTTATGGGGTGAGCCTTGTGAACGCCCGCTTTGTGAAGCCCATTGATGAGGAGGCCGTAAAGGAAGCCTGCAGGGATCACATGCTGATTGTTACCCTGGAGGAGAATGTGGGCAGCGGCGGCTACGGGGAGAAGGTGCTGGACTGCATGAACCGGAACGGACTTCGCAATCAGTGTCTGAATATCAGCATTCCGGACGCCTATATAGAGCATGGCAATGTGGAAGCCTTAAAGCAGGAGGTAGGCATAGACGGGGACAGCATTGTAAAACGCATCTGCCGGATATTGGACAGTGCGCAAAGATTTTCTGAGACAGAAAAAGACAACGTCTGAGAAAATCGGAGGGGTAAGTATGAAAGAGCGGCTGGATGTAATTCTGGTGAATCAGGGCTATGCGGATTCCAGGGAGAAAGCAAAAGCCATTATTATGTCGGGAAATGTCTATGTCAACGGCCAGAAGGAGGACAAGGCGGGAACTGCCTTTGAGGAGAGCAAGGTACAGCTGGAGGTCAGAGGACATGCCCTGAAATATGTGAGCCGTGGGGGCCTAAAGCTGGAGAAAGCCATGGAGGTATGGGGTCTTTCCCTGGAAGGCCGGATCTGTATGGATATAGGGGCGTCCACGGGGGGCTTTACTGACTGTATGCTGCAGAACGGAGCGGCGAAGGTGTATGCGGTGGATGTGGGACACGGGCAGCTTGCCTGGAGGCTGAGAAATGATGAAAGAGTGGTCTGCATGGAGCAGACCAATTTCCGATATATGGCTGAAGACGACATAGAGGAGAAGCTGGATTTCGCCAGTGTGGACGTGTCCTTTATCTCCCTGACAAAGATTCTGATTCCGGCCCGGAACCTGTTAAAGCCGGGGGGGGAGATGGTATGCCTGGTTAAACCTCAGTTTGAGGCAGGCCGGGAGAAGGTGGGGAAGAACGGCGTAGTCAGAGAGCCTCAGATACACCGGGAGGTCATTGAGAAAATTGTGGATTACGCCGACAGCATCGGATTTCAGGTGCTGGATCTGGAGTATTCCCCTGTCAGGGGGCCGGAGGGAAATATTGAGTACCTTCTGTATTTGAAGAAGGAAAGAGAGCCGGAAGAGAAAATCCGTATGCGCACGGAGCAGGAGGCGGAGGCGGCGCTGCGGGAGATAACGCAGGCAGGGAGCGGCCTGTCCGGAAGCGGAGAATGGCAGGCTGTTATCCGGGAGACGGTGGAAAATTCCCACCGGATGTAGTGTGAACGGAATGAAGAGATGGGAGTGTTATGAAGCATTTTTTGATTTACACCAACAGGCATAAGGACAGGAATATGGCGGTTACGGAGCGGATCCGCAGTTATCTGGAGACAAAGGGCAGGCGGGTTTCCCTGAATACGGAAGGCGTGGACTGGAAGGAAGCGGCGGACTGCATGATTGTGCTGGGCGGCGACGGGACGGTGCTGCGGGCGGCCAGGGAAACCAGGGAGCTGAATATCCCTATCATCGGTGTAAACCTGGGTACGCTGGGGTATATGACAGAGATTGAGCCTGAAAATCTGGAGGAAGCGCTGGAACGCCTGATTCAGGGGGACTATGAGCGGGAAAGCCGCATGATGCTGTACGGCAGGGCATTTCTGGAGGAGAACAGGACGGAGGAAGGCTGGGCTTTGAATGATATTGTCATTTCCCGAAAGGGATCCCTGCAGATTATCCGGTTTAACATATACGTCAACGGGCAGTTCCTCAACGATTACTGCGCGGACGGCATGATTGTCACAACACCCACCGGCTCCACAGGCTACAATCTGTCTGCGGGCGGGCCGCTGGTGGAGCCGGGGGCAAGGTTGATTATGCTGACCCCTATCTGCCCCCACACACTGAATCAGCGGAGTATCATCCTGTCCCCGGAGGACGTGATAGAGATAGAGATCCCGAAGAACAGCGACGGCAGCGCACAGACTGTGGAGGCAAGCTTTGACGGCGGCCATGCAATTCCGCTCTGCACCGGAGAGAGGATCCGGATCAACCAGTCGGAGAAGACAACGGAATTCTTAAGGCTGAACAGGGTCAGCTTTCTGGAGGTGCTGCACGGAAAAATGTCCGAGTAGAAGGGCGGAAGGAAATTCTAATGCGAACCTTTCCAACAATAGAATGAGCGCTTCGCGAAAATTCTATTGTCATGAACAAGGAAAAATCCGCGGGCGGATTCGCCCGGCGGGGAGAAGACCACATGGTGAAAAGGGACAAGTATAGATATGAAAAAGCTTCGGCATGAAAAAATTGCAGAAATCATTCAAAAGTATGACGTGGAGACCCAGGAGGAGCTGGCCCGGAGACTGCGGGAGGCGGGTTTTGCAGTAACTCAGGCGACTGTTTCCAGAGATATACGGGAGATGCAGCTTTCTAAAATGCCCACAGGCGGCGGCAGGCAGAAATATGTTATTCCGGAGCAGGGAGACAGGCATATGGGCGGCAAGTACATCCGTGTGCTGAAGGATGGTTTTGTTTCTATGGATATGGCCCAGAATATTCTGGTTATCAAGACGGTTTCGGGGATGGCTATGGCAGTGGCAGCAGCCCTGGACGCCCTGCAGTTTGCCGAGGTGGTGGGCTGTATCGCAGGGGACGACACGATTTTCGTGGCGGTGCGCACCGTGGAGGAGACCGGAAGGCTGATGGAAAAGGTGCGAGGGCTGGTGTGAAGAAATTTAACATAAATTTCTAATATTTTTCAAAAGATGTTGCTATTTTTTTGTTGTTTGAGTATACTATAAACATGTTAATGCCTTTGGCTTAACAGTAGGTATATCTCGACCTTTAACGGAGACAGTTATAAGCGGGTATATCTCAACCCATAAGCGAGACAGTTATAAGTGAGTGTTTCGCCACTCAAAGTGCGAGTTTAACAGTGGGGCGGATTTCCGCCCCATTTTTACCTTATAGGAAACTGCGCCATCAGGCGCATGAATTCCGAATCGCGAAGCGAATTTGTAAGTACTTCGCAGAAGCACTTTTTACAGCAGGAGGATATATGATTGGCAGTAGAATTATATGAAGTCAATTCCAAATATATTGACTATTTGACTCACTATGCGCCGCATTTATTTCATAATAAGCAACTGCAACAGTGTAATGAGAGAATGAAAAACGGATTGGATTTTATAAAAATAGGGAATTATGCCGTAATAAATATCAACAACATGTTTCCGGTACCTGATGGCCTGTATACTTATGTAGATATACCTAAAGAAAAAGATCCACAGTATAGAAAACTCTTGATGGCGGAATATCGTATTATAAGGAAACTTCAGGATAAGATAAGGAATAATGCGGCAGAGGTTTATAAGCACAAGATACATAAAGGCAACACAACAGCGTTGGCAAAGTGGTGTAATGATTTTCTCCTGTTGGAAGAAAAATGCAGACGGTTTGAGTCAGACTTTTAGATAATAGGTTAGGATTCTGCGAGATGAGGGGGAGAAAAATGGCTTTAAGTATTGTGGTTTTCTCTGATATTCATGGCAACTATGCGGCATTTGAGCAATGCCTGCACTATATTATGTCCCGTCCTGTCCATACCTTTATCTTCCTGGGCGATTATCTGGGGGAATTTCCGTATCCGCAGAAAACAATGGAAATGCTGTATGCCCTGAAGGAACAGTACACTTGCTTTTTCATCAGGGGAAATAAGGAAGATTATTGGATAAACCGCAGAAATGATGTGGACTGCCTGTGGAAAGACGGAAATCAGACTGTGGGCGCCATGCAATACTGTTATGAGAATCTGACGGAAAGAGACATTGATTTTTTTCAAAGCCTTTCGGCTGCCCGTAAGATATGTTTTGAAAACAGTTCTGCAATACTAGCCTGTCACGGTTCTCCGGAAAGGAACAATGAAAAGATGCTTCCCGGCAATGACAGAACGAGGCAAATCATGGAGGAATGTGCCTGTAAGTATATCCTTTGCGGGCATACCCATCTGCAGGGGATAATAGAGCACGACGGCAGGACGGTATTTAATCCCGGATCCGTAGGCGTGTCCCTGAACAGCGGCGGAAAAGCGCAGTTTATGGTTCTGCATCAGGAGGGGCAGGAATGGACGCCGGAATTTATCAGCATAGAGTATGATAAAGAGAAAGTGATAAGGGAAATGCAGGAATCCGGCCTGGAAAAGGCAGCGCCCTGCTGGATGCGGATAACGAAGCATTTGATACTTACGGGGGAGGTATCCCATGGAGCGGTTTTGGCAAGGGCAATGACCTTATGCCGGCAGGAGCAGGGGAACTGCGACTGGTATAATATTCCGGATCGATATTGGGAAATGGCCCTTGGAGAAATACAGGAAATACAATAAATTCAGGAGGAAAATACAGACAAAATATGCTACAAAGCTTACATGTGAAAAATCTGGCGCTGATTCGGGAGACAGAGGTGGAATTCGGCAGGGGGCTGAACATCCTGACCGGTGAGACGGGCGCAGGAAAGTCCCTGCTCATCGGCAGTATCAATCTGGCGCTGGGAGGAAAATTTGACAAGGAAATGCTGCGGCAGGGGGCGGACAGCGCCCTGGTAGAACTGGTATTTGAAGGAGGCAGCGACAGGGTGCGGGAAAAGCTGGCCCGGATGGAGCTGGAGGAGTCGGAGGAGGGCACGGTCATCATCAGCCGGAAAATGCAGGTGGGAAAAAGCGTCTGCAGGATTAACGGGGAGACTGTGACTGCGAAGCAGGTGAAGGAGCTGGCGGAAGTGTTGATCGACATTCACGGCCAGCATGAACACCAGTCCCTGCTGAACAAGCGCAAGCACATGGAGATCCTGGACTCTTACTGCGGCGGAGAATATGACGGAGCGGCGGAGGCTGTGGCGGAAGCCTACGGCAGATGCAGGGAGCTGAAAAAAGCGCTGGCGGAAGAATCCATGGATGAGGAGACAAAGCTGAAGGAGCGGGCGCTGGCTGAGTTTGAATGCCGGGAAATCGAGGAGGCAGGGCTTAAGGAGGGGGAAGACGAGGAGCTGGAACAGCGCTACCGCCTTATGGTGAACAGCAAGCGGATCATGGAAGGCCTGTCCGAGAGCTGCCGGATCACGGGAAATGACAGCGAGGAAGGCGCCGGAAGCGCCCTGGGGCGGGCACTGCGGGCGCTTCGGAGTATTTCTCATTTTGATAAGCGTCTGGAGGAGCTGGCGGAGCAGCTGTCGGAGATCGACAGCCTTCTTGCGGATTATAATCGGGATGTGGCGGAATACATGGCTGACTGCGAATTTGACGAAGAGGATTTCGCAGTTACGGAGGAGCGGCTGAACCTGCTGAATCATTTGAAGGGGAAATACGGGAAAACCATAGGCGATGTTATAGGCTATTGGCGGGACAGGCAGAAGCTGCTGGAAAAACTGGAGGACTACGACGCTTATGTGGCAAAGCTGGAGCAGGAGCTTTCAGCGGCGGAAGAAGAGCTGGAAGAGGCCTGCAGAAAGCTTACCGAAATCCGGCGGAAGAACGGACTGGCATTACAGCAGCTGCTGCAGGACGCCCTGGTTCAGCTGAATTTCCTGACGGTGGAATTTGAGATTGCGATTCGTCCGGAACAGACGGTTACGGCCAAAGGCTGGGATGATGTGGAATTTCTGATCTCCACCAATCCGGGAGAACCCTTAAAGCCCTTAAGCCAGGTAGCCAGCGGAGGAGAGTTGTCCCGGGTCATGCTGGCAATCAAGACGGTGCTGGCAGGCAGGGATGATGTTGACACGCTGATCTTTGACGAGATAGACGCGGGGATCAGCGGCAGGACGGCCTGGAAGGTGTCGGAGCAGCTGGATACCCTGGCTCATACCCATCAGGTTATCTGCATCACCCATCTGCCCCAGATAGCGGCTATGGCGGACAGGCATTTCTGTATAGAGAAGAGCAGCACGGAGGACAATACCATTACAGATATCCGCGCCCTGGAGAAAGAAGAGGGAATGAGGGAGCTTGCAAGACTGTTAGGCGGCGATGAATTGTCAGAAGCGGCCATGTCCAACGCAAGAGAGATGCGGTCGCGGGCGGAGGAACATAAAGCTGCAAAATAAATTTTGTAAAGATAAACCGGGATTTGAAGGGGAGGACTTCGATTATGAAAATAAGGTGCGTATGGGAACATAACGGGGACGACAGCATTTTGTATGCGGATAATTTTATTGGAGCTTTTACAAGAGGAGCCTCCAAAGATCTGGCAATTCAGAAAATGCCTTCTGAAATAAAATCTTATCTGCTGTGGAAGGGTGATTTGACGTCAGACTTCTTTGAAACAGAGATCGTTCAGGAAAAGTGTTCCGATCTAACCGTTTCTGACGCTGATTCCGACGTCCTCTTCGACGAAGAAAGAAAAGAATTGAGTGCGTCTGAGTATGCAGATCTGAAATCACTTGCTTTAAAATCAGCCCATGATTTTTTGGTATTGTATCAGGCAATTCCGGACAAAGATAAAAGCTGCATTCCGGCCAGGGCAACTTTTTATGGACAGATTCCCCGTACGGCATTTGAAATGTATGAACACACGAAGAATGTCAACGATTATTACTTCGGCGAAATCGGGGTTGCTGCGGATCATGAGGGAGATATTGTGGAATGCAGAGAGCGTGGATTTGCAGTTTTGGAAAGCCAGCCGGACTTCCTGAAAAACGTGGTCTGTCTTGGAAGTTATGACGAAGAATGGACGCTGAGGAAAGTGCTCAGGCGTTTTATCTGGCACGACAGAATCCATGCAAAGGCTATGTATCGAATGGCTGTGAAAACCTTTGGCGCCGATGCTGTGCCGAATCATTTTAAGTTTGATATTTAAATTCGGGTTTGGAGGAACGGATATGATTGATTTTATATTGGATTTTATGTTGAGTATATTTGCAGAAATCCTTGTTTACAGGAAAGAGATCATTGATAAGTTTACAAAACGAAAGAAGGACTCTCTGAAGCAATAATACTTAAGTAACCCATGCGGAGAGTCATTGTAGCCTTATTGGAGAGGCGGTCAATTGGAGTTGCTCTTTTTTTGTATTTTAGAAATTTGTTTATGGCAATGTAAAACTACGGGAACTGAAGAAAATGGCCGATTGTATTTTAAGGTATTGCATATTATAATTAGTAAGAGAGTTAAGGTTGAAATTGCCGCGGAGGTGCTTATGAGTACATTAGAATATACAGTTTCCATGCTGAAAGCTATGCCGGAAGAAAGGTTAAAAGAGGTTCAGAGTTATATTCAGTATATTATGTTCCGTGATGCGGGGAATCCAATAACAGAACTACTTACGGAAGATGCGATTGTGGAACAACTGACAGCATCGATGGAGAAAAGTGATATGGATGCAACTATTCCGGCCAGTGTCGTTTCTCAGAAAATGAGGGAGAAGTATGTCGTATACAGCCTTGAAAGGGAAAATAATTCGCACAAATTCTGCTGATGAATAGGCTCT
>JAMPFR010000032.1 GCA_023664365.1 Acetatifactor muris
TAAAACCGTAGTACCCCACCGTCCCAAAAGCCGCGATTTGCCCCGTTTTGCCCCATAAGTACCGCCAATTCCCGGCTATCCGCTGTGTTGCCGTGGCACACGAACAAAACTCTAATCATAATTTTCTCCTATCCCCAAATGCCAAGATATACCCAATTTTACAAGGTTTTATCGGCTTTTCCGGGCATTGCGTATTTACTAGTGTAAACTACATAATCAGCATATCTTTGCAAGATTTTGCATTTTACAGCCGTGTGTAGTAGTCAAATCGCATTCAAAATACCGAGTACGATTTTGGGGCGTACATTTCTACACACCCTATTCTTTTAATCCTTATCCCATCGATTTGCGTCTGTCCATCTAAAGTTAGGATCCTTATTCCTTCTCGGGTCATTCTCCCACTTTTCTGCCGAACGCCTACTCAATTTTCTATCAATTCGTTTCATCTCTGGAGTTTTTTCTCATGTTCCTCCGTTGAATCCATCTTTAATTCATTGTTGCCTTCTCTTTTCATATCCTTCTGACAATTCATCATAAGATGCACTCTTAAACAAACTACCAGAAAATCCCATTATGTTTTTTCCTCCATAATAAATGTATTTGACTTTGCTCTATTTAGTCATTCCTGCAAATATATCCTCCTAATAGAGCTTGTAAATTTCGCGGAATAAACCATAGAGATATTATTTGTTTTCATCTGTTGTTTCGCTGCTCTCAATTTCCTTAAGGGAACGCCCATCTGCATCCTTCCAACTAGTCAGTCCATTTGCACTTTTGCCAATTACGAACATAGCTGCATATGATGGACTTGAGAATAAAACATCTTCTTGCAGAACACCATCGATAACACTTGCTTTTCTTCTCTGTTCTTTCAGCACTACCGGAATTGTGTCATCATCCTCAATAGCAACATGGCTCCCCTGTAACACAACAAAACCTTCTGAAGTACGGATTCCATCCGCCTCGACCTTGCCTAATCCTTTGATGGTTCTTTCCAAATGAAGGTTCAAGTCTTCTGTGTCAGACGCCTCTCCACTTTCATTCGTGACAACTACAGGTTTATTCAATGGTTCAAGAACCTTATAACCCAACGCACTTATAAGAGTTTTTACATTATCTACAAACTCCTCCATCACCGCAATCTGTGATTCTTTCATCATCGTATTTTTATATGTATTCTTCGTAAGAACAGTATATCTTTTACACGCTCTTGCTATCTCAACAAAGCGATTCTCCAAATATCGAATTAATGCTTTATTCAAATCTCTGCCAATGAAAATGGCTGCCGTTGTCCAGTAATACTTTTCCTTTTCAGACTGGTAGTCGCGCATATGTTGTAGCAATCTTTCTTTAACATTCTCTGCTTCTCCAATATATACAGAATCAGAGCCATCGTCTTCTTTACAAAACAAAAAGTAAACTCCGGCTTGCGATATATCATCTCTATTGCAGGATGCTACTTCTATACGAGGTATTTTTATAGCTTTTCCATTCCAGTTCGATAACTCCGCTGTAATCAGACTATCAGCACTTCCGTTCACAAGAAATAATTCTATTGATTTTCCATATGCCATAACCAACATACCTCCTTACGAAAACAGCTTATGAATTTCTTTATTAAGTTCATTCTCTAACTGTATAATACTTGCTCTTCCTGATGTTTTTCTCATTTTCTCATGGATGTCCTTAGATATCTCGGCAATCTTTCTATGTACTGCATTTGTTTCATCATACTTGGCAATCGCAATATACTTTAACACATCTACTCCCCTATTAGTCGAAATTGCATATCCGTCTACAACCTCTATAACACTGGGAGAATTAATAATTCCACATACATAATAAGCTTCCATTTCATCATAGACGTCCAACATAAGAACCTTTGAATCAACCACAATAGGCTTATCTTCTGTGAATAGATCACTATCGGCCTCCGGGATGGAATTCAAATATGTCGAAACTACAACCGCGGACATACTTCCAGTCTGTTCCTTCCACAAAACTTTATAAGGAGAATAAGTATATGTTCCAACATTATCCAACCTATAAAACGGCTGCAAATCCTCATTGAAAAATTTACCATTTTGTATTCTCGTATCCAAAAGTTCATCACGATAAAATGACAACCACTGGAATGTCTCTGGCGCTTCTCTGGCTAATGTTGCCTCCGGAATACCATATTTGTGTTCTGATGAATGAGGTACAATCATATACTCGTTCGATTTAACCATCCAGCGAGCTATGTTACGGCCTCCCAACATTGGATAAATGTATTTTTCTTCGACTACACCTTTATGAATACCCTTATCAATAATGTCCTGTCTTCTTTGTCTTGACATATCATTGATTATCTCTAAATACCCATCTCTCACCTTTTTGGGCTTCAGCAAAATATAAACGCCTTTTGCCCCTGCCGGTTCAATCCCTTTTCTTCCTTTATAGCATCTCTCAATTTCAGGGTTTACAACATTATTTGCAAAAGTCATATCTTCGAGCGTTAGCCATGCAGACTGTAAATCGGTCTTGTCTACCGGCTGAGCTAAGCAATCTGAATACTCTACGATCTCAGATACCTGTTTCCAATCTGCATGAGAATCTATTTTACTTTTTCTTTCTTTTTGAGTATAAAATCTATACTGATCCATAGGATACTGCATAGCAATTCCTTTTCCGAATTTTATAGCCACAGTAGGTATCGTAAATAAACTAACCCTTGAGAAATCATGCACTTCTTCAACATTAAATGGAACACTCTGATTATTTCTTATAATCTCAAATTTTCTAAACCCTTCTCCCCCTTTGGTTGACTTTAAAAAGGAGGCTGGAAGCAGGAATACCATGCTTCCGCCTATTTTTAAATACTGATCTACCGAAACATAAGTAACTGCCATTCCAAAGTCATCATGTGTGGTCTTCTTATCATAGGCGCTTTTTTCGAATATTCCATAGCTTTGCCAAATTGTAAGAGTACCTGCACGATAGCTTTTACTCATTGCTTTCCAAGCGATCCAAGGAGGATTTCCGACAACAAAATCAAACTTGTCTCTTATCATAACAGGCGCAAAACTGTTTCTGAAAATAATAGGCCAGAAGGAATCCTTACTTGCGCGATGTAACACACTCAACTTTGAAAATAATGCCTTAACTATATCAATATCCTTTTCACTGATTAGTCCTTTCCCAAGAGCCAAACTCTCAAATATCTCATATGAACCTCTATCATCTATAGATTGGCTTAGAAGTTTTAAGAATTCATTCCCCTTTGAGAATGAATCAAACTTTGGAATTTCAATTTCACCAACTGTGGTTTCTAACTTAAGAGTATTATCATTCTCTTCTGTGTATACCACCGGAGCCAATATGGAATCAGCTATAAAAACAGGCACTCCAATAGAATCACCAAACTCTTCGTCACAATTATCAAAAAAGGCCGAAAACATTATAAGAATATAGTTTGCTTTTGCAGAAACAACGGAAATGGGATTAATATCAAATCCGACAATATTCTGTGTAATCTTGATAATATCAGTTTTGGTTAATGATCCACCTTTTTGATTAATAATACGCTTAATTGCCTGTGTTAAAAATGGTCCCGAACCAGCAGTCGGATCAATCAATGTTTTACTGATATCACCTGTATAGCCGGCCATATCAAGTACATGCTCAACAATCCAATCCGGCGAAAAATACTCTCCCATCAAATGACGCATTTCTTGTGGAATTAACCCCATATATACTTCTTGTAAAATATCCTGCACATTTTCCGGCTTTAAGACGAATGTACTCAGGTCAAATTTATTTACAACTGTTAGAGTTTCATTTATCAGTTTCACGTCAAAGCTTGATTCCGGATCATTTATATTGGCTGTAAATGTGAACCACTCTAAGAAATGAGATTCAAAAAAATTATTTACTAATTTACAGCTATCATCTGTATTTCCATCAAAGAGTCTATTAATTTCATCTTTGGTAAGTTCCTGTTGCGTTGTAAACATAGGATCTACTAACTGCGCTAAGAAGGCATAAACCAATAACTTTAGAAAAATATTGAAAAAAGTCTGCATTGAAAAAAGATATCTCTTACTGTCAATTTCAACACCATCACTAATCCCATACATTTCTCTTATCTTAGAAGACACCTCTGTAAAATCTGTTGCATCTTCATCATCACCATACATTACGCCAAACACACGATCCCACTCATTATATAAAGTTTTAACCCGATTGTTAAATGTGTCTTTGGCAGCGTCTAAATTATCATCAAGACTTTGATAAATTGTTAAAATACTACCGCGCACATAATCACTCTTAGGATTTATCACAGCACATAACATCTGCTTTGAAAGTGAAATTTTGTCTGTCTGCTTTAAGAGCAAAGCAAGTCTTTTAATTCCCTTAGGAAAATCTTTTACCTCATATGTAAAAGCAATATTTATAGACTCATTTATATTTATTTTTACTTTACTTGTATCAACCACCTTTTTTTGAGTGGATGGAATGAATCTTGCAAAAATAAATTGTTTTCCGTCAAATCCAACGCCAATACCTGATAGAATCTTCTTTACGATGACATCCATTTTGTCATTGACATTTATTCCTGCATTACTTAGAATATAATCATGCAATCCATGGTCTGCGCGATCTCTTCCATATACTGCTTCTTTGATTCCTGAATCTTTATCAAAATGTCCCTCTTTTTTAAATTCAAACAATATGTTCTGGAAGGTCGCATCCGTTCTTCCTCCTGCTTTCAAAACATCCTCACTATGATATTGTCCAGCCATCTCAGGGTTCAATTCTTCTAGTAACGGTTTTACTATGTCAGAATGAAAATAAATCTTTATATCATCTTCATTTTTAAAAGTATTCTTCTTAAATTTTGCTTCTAACTCTCTTAAATTCATGACCTATCTCCTTTGCTGTTCTTTATTACATTATATCTGCAAAAAAGTCACTGGTCAATAGAAAGGAGTGCCTATCGAAAATAGAATAATAGAAAAAAACATGTCAGATGCGATACTTAAAATTATTCCCCACGGTTCTGACACAGCGATGATGAAACACTTATGTAATAACAAATTTTCTTATACCGACAACATTGGCGTCACAAAACATTATCTCGTATATAAATCGTATAATGCCTATAAAAAAGGTGTTGCAGAAATCCCCCACAAATTATTTAAATCAAATAGTTTTTATATTGCTGAAATAGTATAACTGCAAAAAGCCACAACCCCGACAATCTTACTACCGGCGATTGCAGCTTTTCATTTCTCTATTCTCTTAAGCATCCATCTTTGCTCCCATAATAATAAGACCGATAGTATGTAGCATCATTTCTATATACCTCATGTTGCCCCGCTTCATAAAACCGGCGCTCTTGTCAGTCAACACACCCTGCTGCATTCGCCAATTTGCCCACGCCAACCATAAGTTTGCCTTAAGCATAGCCACTTGACTCATTGTTCACAAAAATAATGGTTTAGGATATTTCATTGCCTTGTCAAGCAGCGCCTGATAGCTGTCTGCCACATCATAAATTACATTTTTACCGCTGATTGCCCTGAAATGCTCCCTTGCACAATGAATCTTTGCATCCTCAACCCCTCTGAGCTCCATCGTATCCATAGAGCCTTTGGTTTCCGCCACAAAATGAATATGCTTTACGGAGCCGGCCTTAAATGCAATCGCCCAGTCCGGATGATAGCGCCCCACCGGCGTGGAAATGAAGAATCCATCCGGAAGCTTCACATATACGGCAACCTCCGGGCTCGCTTCAAGCTCCTGCGCAAACTTACGCTCATTGGCTGAATCACAGACGACATGGTCAAACAGGTGCTTGTCCGTCTTCATGGCATTTACGTTCAGCTTTCCTTTAATTGAAGCATCGGTAAACAGATCGGTATCGTACCTGTCTTCCAGAACATCATAGGTAATATGCTGAATAATCGCATTAGCCTTCTCGTTATTGATAAGCTTGGCCGCCCGGACGATGAATTCCTCCGGATTATCCCTGAACTGATTAAATACGGAGGGCCGGATGCCGGTAAGGATCTGAATCACCGTCTTTCTGGTAAGCCCTGTCTCCCCTGCCAGCTTTCCTACCAGGTCATATTTTACACTTGTACTTACCGGAATTTCCGTCTGCCCATATGTGCCGGACTCGTCCCCTTCAAATGAAGCCCCGGATAACAGCGCGTCCTTTGACTGAATCTCTTTCATAGAACCGGCCTCGACTTCGAAAAAAATCTTTGGTACTCTGAGTTTATCGTCAAGCGCCGCAGCCGCTTTTCTCACAAGTTCATCGGTGTCGAAGTCAACCGTATATGCCGTCTTAACATTAATTTCATTCCACAATGCCCGGAATTCCGGCATGGCAAGCTTTTCTGCATCAACCTTAAGTTCTATATTATGGCTTCGGGCATTGTCAGGAACCATCTTCTTATCATCATAGACGCCGTCCAGGATTGCAAGGAGATCCGGCTTGTACTGCTCCGTTTCTTCTCCAAGATCCACCGCTCCGTTTGCCTTATCTTCATAAAACTTATCTGTAAGCGTATTGTTTTCATCAATGTAATCCATCTTAATCATGTAATGGATCAATTTCCCTGCCGTTACCGCATCAAGGGTTTCTTCATTTCCCTCCTTATCATGTACTTTTGCATTTTCAAAAAGAAGCTCTGTCACCCGGCGGGGTCTGCTGCCCACAGCCTCTGCCATTTCAGACTGCAGGCTCTTTGCAAAGCTGTCATAGCTTTCACTGGCAATAACAGTAAGTACATTGATGTTATGAACCTCATTGCCAAGCGCGTTTTCATCCATCCGGTCTCCGTCCTCATTTACGCAAAGGCGCATACCACGGCCGACTTCCTGGCGTTTTCGCACATCACTGCCGCTCTGCTTCAGTGTGCAGATCTGGAATACATTCGGATTATCCCAGCCTTCTCGCAGTGCTGAGTGAGAAAAAATAAATCTCACCGGAGACTTCACGGGACTGCGATCCAGAAGAAGCTCTTTATTCTTCATAATCAGATCATAGGCGTCCGCATCATCTGAAGACGTCTCAGAACGCCCGACCTTACTGTTAATCATTCTGCCCTTTTTATCGATGGAAAAATAGCCTGCATGAGTCTGCCCTGCGCTGATTGCCTGCAGATATGCAAGATACGCCTCCTCACCCTTTTCGATCTTAAGATTCTTTATGATATCCGCGTATTCCTCTTCAAACATATCCGCAAAGATACCGTTTTCCGCATTTCCTGATGTATCATATTTTCTGTAATGTTCAACCTCATCGATGAAAAACAGGGACAGGACTTTGATACCCCTGCAGAACAGCTGACGCTCTCTTTCGATATGGGAAAGGATTGTCTCTCTGATCTGGATTCTCCTGATCTGTTCTTCACTTACCCTGCCGATTACATCTCCTGCATAAATCCTGATCCCATTTACAAATTCAATGGAATCATCACGCCCGTCAATGCTCCTGATGATGAAATTGTTTCTATACTCTTCCAGCTCTCCCGAATGCACATACAGGTTAAAACCTATCCCGGCCTTCCTGGAGACTGTCCTTATGCCGGATGCTCCCTTCAGGTGGAACCGGATAACTGCCGCAGGATCCGCCTTGGAAAGATTCAGGCCTTCAAGATAGACATAGCTGTCCGTTGCCGTAGTTCCCGATTCCCGGATACCTTTTACGGCAATCCTCTTTACAAGCTTCCTGTTGTAAGCTTCCATTGCATCCAGACGATACACCATATTATATATGCTGTCGCTTCTATGGGTTGCGGAATATCGAAGGGTCAATAAGGGATTGAATTTCTCCAGATTTTTCTTTGTCTGCTTTCCTTCAACCGACTGAGGCTCGTCAATAATTAAAATAGGGTTCGTTTTCGCAATAACGTCAATGGGCCTTCTTGACCTGAAGCTGTCAATTTTCCGGAAAATAATGGCCGCGCTCTTATCAGCCTTTTTACCGCTTTCCATTTTTTCCTGCGCATCCACTGACTTGTTAAATGCCTGAGAATTAATAATCATGGCGCTGATGGCATTGTCCGATGCAAATCTGTCAATCTCCGTAAGCTGAGAAGAATTATAGATAAAAAAGCGAATCTTCTTTCCGTATTCTTCCCCAAAGTGCTCCCGGGTTACCTGAAAGGATTTATAAACGCCCTCCCGAATGGCAATGCTTGGCACAACAATGATAAACTTGCTCCAGCCGTAATGTTTATTCAGTTCATACATGGTCTTGATGTAGGTATATGTCTTACCCACACCGGTTTCCATCTCAATAGTCAGATTGTAGGTTCCCTCCAATTTTGAGGAGGGCTCAATCTGATTATTTCTCTGTATTTTCCGTATATGGTCCAAAATGATCCGGTTATTCAATTCCGGCACAATCCGGTGGTTTGCCCAGCCTGTAAAGTCCCGGTCGTCTGTCAGAGACATCCGGCAGTTACCGGCACCTTCATCCGTCATATAAGAAGAAGTCATAAAGGGTTGTCCTGCAAAAACATCTACCACTGCCTTCGCGGCGTCTGCCTGGAATTTTTGATGCTTAAAGTGTAACTCCATAGACGCCTCCCTCAGATAACCTTTACGGATGTGTCCGGCGCCAGAAGCTTGAAAATCTCGCTTACATTGATTTTAGCCGGACTGTCTGCAAAACTGCTGTCCCGGAATACTGCACGAAGCGGCCGCATCCCGGCAATCGCCCTGATAACGGAAGCAGGTATGCTCTCGTCAAAACAGGCAATCAGATCCCCATCGTTATAATTATGAACCGTGTATCCTTCCATCTTTTCCGAAGAATATGGCAGGGTGAGCGGTAATCCCCATTCAATTAAGCAGCCGTATAATAAATCCAAATCATTTCTGTCTGATTTCACATTGGACTCCAGCATTTTTAACATTCCCTGAGAATAGTCACCTGCGGAATAATACACGTCGTTCATATTGCTCTCATCCAATACAAGCGTTCTAAAGCCGCCGTCAACCTTATCATCCAGGGATTGCGCCGCCAGACGAATACGCTCACGTCCCACGTCACACAGCGTTTTAAATCCTGCCTGATAAGCCCCCCGGGACTCGTGAATCAATTCAGGTATCTGCACCATAATAAATTTTCTGTTTCCGCCGTCCGCCGCATTTTGAGCCATGACGGCATGTGCCGTGGTTGCACTGCCGGAAAAAAAATCAAGAATAATCGAATCTCCCTCTGTTGCGTATTGAACCAGCTTTTGAATAAATGCAACCGGCTTCGGATAACTGAATACATCCTTTCCGAAGAGCTTTTTCATCTCTACAGTCGCCGCCTGATTCATATATTCGTTTTGGATTCCGAACAGGCTGTGTACCGGGTCAAACAAACTGGCTGCATCCTTTTTATAACGCTTAAAAATAAAGCCTCTCTCACTATCATGATAGTTCTGCCTGAATTTGATTTTTCCTTCCCTGATATATCTCTGCAGTGTTTCCTTTGAAAACGCCCAGTATCTGCCCATGGGCGGCAGATCCTTACGATGGGTATAGGGATTTTCTATCTCAAAATAAGTTGACGGCCCGCCGCTTCTTGCGCTTGGATCGCCGGCACACCAGTCTCCGTTGGGATCATTATCCGGATTGGAATAAGCATCATATGCCTTCGGTTCACCCTTTAACATTAATTCAGACTTGTCTCGCGCATAAGCCAGGAGTATTTCATGCTGCAAATTAAAACCGCACCCGTTATCCCCGGTCATTGATTTTGTTTTACGAATTATCTCTCCGACGCAGTTCGTCTCTCCGAATACCTCGTCACATATCTTTTTCAAATTGACATGCTCGTTTTCATCAATGGAAATAAATATAATACCGTCTGACGATAACAGATTTCTGGACAATAATAACCGCGGATATATCATGGAACACCAGTCGGAATGAAAACGGCCGTTTGACTCCGTGTTCTTATACAGCTTCGCCCCGTCTTCATCATACAATCCAATCAACGCGTCATAGGCAGCACTGTCTGCGGTAAAATCATCCTTATATATTAAATCGCTTCCGGTATTATAGGGCGGATCAATATAAATCATTTTTATTTTTCCCAAATAGCTTTCCTGCAGCAATTTGAGTACGACTAAGTTATCTCCCTCAATATAGAGATTCCCGGTAGAATTCCATTTGCTGCTCTTTTCAACGGCCGGGCGCAGGGTATTTCTGACAGAGCTGTTTGCTTCCGCAACAGCCTTACCTTTGCCCGGCCATGTAAATTCATAGTGTTCCGCATGATCTGAAACGGAGTCGGCAAGCATCTGCTTAAGCATTTCAAAATTGATTTTCTGCTCCGTCTGCCCACGTTCATTGACAGACTCGGTTACACAATTGGGAAACAATTCGCCGATTGCGGCAACGTTCCTTTCCCTTCCCGACTGCGTCTCAAACTTCATTTTTTCCATAGCATTCTCCTGCTTATGTGTTCCTTCTTTTACATCAATCGAATATCTCCGATGAATACACCCCCAGGCGCAAGGCGTCTGCCACCATTTCTTTAAAGGAATCCACATCTTTAAAGCTATAGATTTTAAATTTGTCCGTATACCTGATCGTTCCGTCTTCTTTCTGTGCCGAGTCTGTTTTTAACGCCCTGTTTTCCCTTGCCTCTTCCAGCCAGTCTGCATGCCATCCCACCGCTATTCCTGTTTCCGTAGAATCACACTGCAGCGCAATTTGTATAGAACGCTTCTTCAATTTTCTCTCATACTGTCCCAGACTGTCAAAAGCCAATTTGCAATTTGCAAAGTATCTGTCCCGGTATTCCCAGTCATACCCGATAGAACGGTTTGTTCTTACGTCGATAAAAATACCGTCGTTGTCATAGGTTTCTTCCTCATTCGGCCTCATTTCAATGTTTTCACATACGGGACTGCTGTTAAACAATTGTACGAAATTCAACATTGTTTCGTCGTGCTTTTTATACATGGATGGTCTGTACATTTTAGTACCTCCTTCTTTTTTTGATTGGTTTATTATAACAGATTAGGATATAAAAGTAAAATGACTTTTTATAATTCCCGCATTCTGTATTCTTTGTCCTCATCCATCATCGCCAGCATGACGTCGGCGCACCGGGGATCAAACTGTGTGCCTCTTCCCTTCACAAGCTCTGCGCGGACCACCTCCTGGGGCAGGACGTCACAGTAGCTTCTCTTGGACGTCATGGCGTCGTAGGCGTCCGCCACGCCAATGATTCTTGCCACAAAGGGTATGTTTTCACCCGTCAGTCCGTCGGGATAGCCGGAGCCGTCATACTTCTCATGATGGGACCTGGCCCCTTCCGAGATATTGGGAATCTCCGATATGGTATTCAGAATATCCACGCCTATCACCGGATGCTTCTGGATAGTACGGTATTCTTCCTCCGTAAGCTTACCGGTTTTATTTATAATGGTATCCGGTATTCCGATTTTCCCGATATCATGAAGCAACCCCATCCAGTAAATCTCCTGCTGCTCCTGCAGGGACAGATTTAACCGCTCGGCTATCTTGCGGGAATAATCCGCAACCCGTTCCGAATGTCCTTTGGTGTACCTGTCCTTGGCGTCGATGGTTTTTGCAAGCGTCAGTATCACCTGCTGCGACAGCCGTTCTACCTTCTTTCTCCTCTCCTCCGCCGCCTCTGTCTGCCTTGCCACCTCCTGCTGCAGGCTTTGCCGAAGAGCGTTCAGCTCTGCAAGTGTTTTCGTCAGCATCTGATAATCCGGCGTTTCCATGGCAAACAGAATAATCACGGAAGCAATGGAACAGGTAAATACCGACAGCAGAACGTCAGGGAACCACAGCATCTGAAGCAGCGGCCCAATCATAGCCAGGATGATGTAAGCGCCGATGGAATAAAGCTGTTTTTTCCCGAACAGCTTCCGGTTTTTAAACAGCACACAGGCCGCACAGCAGATATAATACAGCGGCACAAGATATACCAGCACATACAGATTTCCATGTATGTATTCTCCGCTTTCGTTAAAGCCGAAGATGTACCCGGTAAACATGTTCAGACACAGCAGTATTAACTGCATAAACAGCAGTATCCTGTTGAACGACCAGGTTTTCTTTTTGTCTTCCTCCCGGCATACATAGCTCTCCACATATTGCAGAAACGTAAATGCCAGACAAAAGGATGACATAAAATAGGCCGTATTCGCCGCCACATTCAGGGCAACGGGAATCTCACTTCCGTAGCTGATGGTAACGGCGGTTACAACATCCATAAACTCCGTCAGAATCAGAAATCTCTCTAATCCCTTGAATTTCTGATACACTTTTGTTTCATTGGAATAATACAGACAAAAATGAATGTACAGCACCACGTTAAACAGCAGTCCGGCCACTTCAAAGTCAATATTGTAAATAAGCTCCATACTTATGCCTCCCGAAAGTTATTCGCCGCTTCCTTCCTACATCAGCGGCGCGACCACCTTCATAAGCCTCCCCAGCAATTTCAGATACCATTTCTCCCTGCGGACCGTTTCCGCCGTCACCTGCCTGCATTTTGCAAGGGTGGCCCGATAGTCCTCCTCAATCTGCGGAACGCAGTCCGCTTCATATAAATAGGTGGCGCATTCAAAATGATGATACAGACTGCGGTAATCCAAATTAATCGTTCCTACCACCGCCTCCCGGTCATCGCTGACCCATACCTTCGCATGTACAAAGCCCGGCGTATACTCATAAATTTTCACCCCGGATTCCAGCAGCGAAGCATAATGAGTCTTTGCAAGGGAATATGCCGCCAGCTTATCCGGAATACCCGGCAGCAGCAAAATCACCTCCACCCCCCGCTCCGCCGCAAATTTCAGGGCAGTCTCCATCTCCCCGTCCAGAATCAGATAGGGCGTCATAATATGTACATACCGCAAAGCCCGGTTCAGAATATCCATGTAAACCCGCTCCCCCAGCTTATCATTATCCAGGGGGCAGTCCCCGTAAGGAATCACATAACCCTTTGCCTGTTCCGCAGGCCATGCCGGATAGGAAAGATAGCGGGCATAATCCTCCTCTTTCCCCTCAACATCCCACATCTGCAAAAACATCAGGGTAAAGCTCTTAACCGCCTCTCCCTTAAGCATGACGGCCGTATCCTTCCAATGTCCGAATTTTTCTTTCCTGTTGATATATTCATCCGCAAGATTCACGCCTCCGTTAAAGGCCGTATGCCCGTCAATCACCAGAATCTTCCGGTGGTCGCGGTAATTATAATGGGTGGAGACAAAGGGACGCACCGGAGAAAACATTTTACACTGAATGCCAAGGGCTTTTAAACGCTTCGAATAATCATGGGGCAGCAGGGCCAGCTCGCAGAAGCCGTCGTACAGCATACGAACCTCCACTCCTTCCGACGCCTTCTTCGCAAGAATTTCCAGGATTTTACCCCACATCAGCCCTTCATCCACAATAAAATATTCCAGAAAAATAAAATGCTCCGCCGCCGCAAGCTGTTTCAGCATTTCTTCAAATTTATCCTCTCCCAGGGGAAAATAAGTGACAGCCGTCCTGTCGTAAACGGGATGACACCCGCTCCTGTGCATGTAGCGGGCAAGAGAAGCCACGCCTGCATTTTCTCCGGAAAGTCTCTCCAGCACGTCCTCCGCCTGCGGGATGCTTTCCTTTGTGTCTGTGACGATATGATTCATCCGCGCCTTCAACACCCTGTGCCCAATCTCGCTCTGGGTGTATGCAAACAGAAGCACACCGAACACCGGCAGAAGCATAATCACAATCAGCCAGGTAATCTTGGCGGTAGGGTTGAGCCTGCTGTTCAGCAGACAGATAACCATAATCACAGAAAACAGCGCCGTGCCGCCTAATATATGGGGCAGAAATTCCCCAAACCACCGCAGTATCCCGAACAGTATCAGAACCTGTACTATAAGCAGCAGCAAAATCAGGCCGAACCGACTGAATATTGCATGCAGTATTCCCTTCTGTCCCTTTTTCAAAAGGGTAAGCCCTTTATCCCTGTCCCTGTTGTCCGTCTGCATGTTTTGCATGTTCCTGCCTCCTTTGTATGCTTAAACTCAAAACCCGCGCTTCCCGCATTTATTTTATTATATCACATTCCCCGGAAAATGTAAAAAAAAGAGAGCTGCCCTGCAGCAACTCCCTTTACCGGCCGCTTAACGGCCGTTTTTCAACTGTTCTCGTCTACATAATTCTGCACTCTTCTCTGAATGACGTCTGCCACATCTGCCGCAGGCTTCTGGCCTGAGAAATAACCCTCAATCTCCTCGGTAATGATGTTCATAACCTCCTCATTATAGTAATAAGGATTGTGTACGGATTCTATAAAGGCAATAAGATCATCCAACTGCTCCTGGGTCAGGGGAGCATAGGGAACTGCCTCCCCGTTGATCCAGATGTTCATATCTTCTTCCTCCTCATGAGTCACTCCGTTTTCATCCTCCCACGTCCAGGTGCGGCGCTTCGTAGCCTCCTCTGACTTCTCCAGGAATATATCCTTTCTGACCGGGAAAAAACTGATATTTTCCTTCTGATGGTCCTCTGTCAGATAATACCGCATGAAATTCCATGCCTCATCCAGATATTTTGACTTGGCGGACAGCGCATAAGTCACACTGCTCATGACATAGGAGCCGTTGCCGTTATCCGTAGGGAATCCCACATAACTGACTTCTTCGCCCATCTGGCCGTTTATGGTATAAGCAAGATTGTCAAATCTCCAGAAGTTAGCCTGCATCAGCAGCGTCCTGTTCTGCCGGTACTGTGATTCATAGTTGTTCCAATAATCCTCCCAGTACTCCTCATCATAGCTGCTGTCGCCCTCCTCTCCGGGAAGCGTCTTGGCATACTCCATCATGGAAATAAAGTCTTCTGTATTAAAGGCACATTTTCCGGTAGATACATCCACAAACTGGTTGCCGCAGTACCGCATCACCATATCAATAAACATGGAACGGGTGGTTTCCCCGTTAAACGCCTTGGTCTCTCCTCCCATGCCCGCCAGCACCTGCTGCATGTCTTCCATGGTCCAGCTCTCCCTGTCACCTACCAGAGATTTCTTTGCAATCACGGTATAAATCTCAAAATCAGGAACAATGGAATACAGCTTTCCGTTTACGCGGTAAGCGTCAAATGCGTTCTGCATAAATTCCACCTGAGACAATTCCTCATCATTCGCAAGCAGCTTGTCAATATCGGCTATCAGCCCCTTGGAAATATAGTTGTTCAGAGGCAGATTGTTATAACCGTTGTTTATCAGAATATCCGGCATTCCCCCTGAAATAATATCGTTGTTCAACTGGGTCAGGCCTGCGGTATAGTCGTCATAGCTGTTATAGGAATTATATTCCTTTATGACAATTCGGTACTCAGGATTGTTCCTGTTATATTCGATCACCCGCTTTTTCAGGCTGGAATCCACATAGAAACCGCCCAGCACCAGCACCTTTTTATCCTGAATATCCTCAGGAGCCACATGGGTAAAAACACCTGCCTTGACGCCGGACTCCCAGTCCTCCCGGTAAAAGCCCAGGAAGGAATCCTTGCTCAACTCCACAATATTATACATCTGTTCGATATACAGGTCGGAATTGGTCCAGTTCACCATGAGGCGTCCTGCCTCATCTCCCTGATCCCAGCAGTAGATACCGCCGTTCCCTGTGTAAACCAAATCATGGGAAATACCCGGCATCATCACATTGTAATCATAGGTGTAATTAACCGAAGAGGGAAAATCCTGCTTCTCGCTTTTCAGAGTATCAGCCGCCACATCATAGACAGCATAATACCTTTTAGTCCAGTCATCTTCGTCCCGGAAGATAATAAAGGCCGTTCCATCTCCCTGCGGGACAATCTGGTCACTGTTGGAAATGACCTCCAGACTTTCGTCGGAAACCTTTTTCCGCTCGCCCACGCTGCCGTCCATTCCCACTCTCACCCTGTAATAATCCGTCCGGGTATAATCCTCGTTATTCTCTGTCAGCATCAGGTACAACGCATCGTCCGCCCCCTCCATCATTTGATTGATCCAGGTGCGGTCATTCAACTCTCCGATGCTGATGTCCCAGAGTATCTTTCCTTCGGAATCCCAACTGCATATACTGCTTTCCACCTTGCTTACATAATTTTCAGGGTCTGAGTTGTCCTCGATACGATGATTCTTCATGGCATATACGACTCCGTCGCCCGTCATGGAAAATTCGGAATAATTCGTATACTCCCAAATATTATTGCTTACATAGTCTGTGTCTATGTCCACATCTATCCCGTAATCCTCGTCCGGCACAGCCTCCTCGGAGCCTTCTCCGCCTTCTGTCCCGTCGCCTTCCGTACCTTCTCCGCCTTCCGGTTCCGCCGCGTCTGCGCCTTCTCCGCCTTCCGGCTCCGCCGCATCTGCGCCTTCCCCGCCCTCCGGCTCTTCCGCGTCCGCGCCTTCTGTCCCTTCACCTTCCGGCTCTTCCGGATACGCCACAGGCGCATCCACCGGCGTATCTCCTTCCGCCTCCCCGCCGCTGAACTCCGGAATTTCCAGGCTTATCACCTTCAAATCACTGCCGTCCTCATTCATGGTAATCAGGCGGTAATCATACTCGTTGTAATTGTTCCAGTCTCTCACATTGACCAGCAGATTCACCTTTCCGTCCCTGTGGGCAGAGGCCAGTACGCTCATATCGCCGTTGCCCGGATTATACAATTCCGGCAGTTCAATCTCTTTCAGTCTGTACACGTTCTCCTTTGCCAGATTGGGATCCGCTTCGCTGGTTCCCCCGCCGCAGGCACACAGACCCGCAGTCAGTGCAAATGCAAGTCCAAAGCTCAAAGCTTTGCTTACAAATCCCTTTTTCATAATTATATTCCATCCTTTCGCTCTGTTTTCTCTTTCCTGCCGAGCTTCTTCGGCTCTTTCGGTTTTTTCGGCTCTTTCGGCTTCTTCAGCTCTCTCGGCTTCTTCGGCTTCTTCGGCTTTTCTTCCTGCCCGCCTGTACTACTGCCTTTGCAGCTTTCCTGCCGCCTATCCTTAGCTGCCAGACGCTTTGCCCGCAGCTTCTCTCCCAGGCGCTCCGCCTTATCCTTCAGGCGCAGCCATACATCTTTAAGAGTCCAGCCCTTATGCTTCCACCAGATACCGAAGAATACAATGGCCAGTACCACCGCATACAATAAAAACAACAGCTCCAGCAGTGTGAGCGCCGCCAGAATATCCTCATAGCCCCTGGCAATATTCTCCCAATAGGGGTAAATGATTGCCCTGCCGTTCATGGATCTGGTTCCGAACGCAGGAATCAGCTTCAGCCTGGACAGGAAAGAATAGCGGGATGTGTTTTCCAGCACCTCCGTCTCCTTCTCCGAGGTTCCAAGCTTTTCCCTGATGAGTTTCTCGGCAAAGCCCGTGACCGGATTCGGCATTACGATTTCATAATGGTTAATGCCGTTGCAGCTTCCAAGCGTATTCAGGGTCTGATAGGAAACATAGACCAGGGTGCTGTCCAGTCCCGCAGCCTTCTCCAGTCTTCCCTCAGGCCGCTGCACCACTCCTATGACAATATGGGGAACACCGCCGATGGACACCGTCATGCCTGCCACATTGTTGGAGCCGAACAACTGCCAGGCCGCATCCTGATCGATAATGCAGTAATCCTGCATCAGATCATTCCCCGAAAAGTACGAACCGGAAAGCAGCTTCAGCGGATGAAACAGAAAAAAGTCTCCGCCGATACCGATAGCATCCGCCTCCAGCGAAGCCCTGTCGGTGGACAGCATGACCTGTCCGTCCGCACTGTAGGCATCCGCCCACAGCCTTGCACCGGGATTCTCCGATTCCTGTACCACGGAAGCGTCTGTCAGCGCCCCGTCGATGGAATGCTCAAACTCTATTATTCTGTCCTCTGTGATTCCGGAATTCACCGAAAAGAAGCAGCTGACCTGCGCCACATCCTTCTCATCGCTCCACCGCTCCGCCATGGCCTGGGCGTCTTGGGTCCCGCCCAGCCGATGCGTCACAAAAAGCAGAATCAGAAAGAACAGGAAGGAAACTCCTCCGCTGATTTTTAATACTGATTTCTTCATTGCCCGCCTCGTTTCCTTCAAGATTAATTAATCCGGCATTCTCACCTGGCTGCCGGCCTCCACAGGCTTGTTGGATGTGGTAATTACATATTCATAACCGTTCAGTCCCGCGCTGATGGCAGACTGTGTGTCATCACTGGCCAGCACCTCCACATCCACCCGGGTGGCAATATGCCGGACGCCCAGAGGAGCGGACTTATCTTCCACAATCAGGATAAACTTGCCGTTGCTGTCCTCCCGAATGGAATTATTGGGAACAATCAAATCATAGCTGGCGCTCTTCTGCCCCACGGAAATGCTGAAGGTCTGTCCCGCGGTGACGTTGCCCGTCACATTAAAGATCAGCTCCTTCTTCTGCCCCGGGTCTGACTTGTCAGGCTTGATGCTCGCCAGCGTCACTTCCACGTCGTCATACCGCCAGGCGTTTACCAGATCCGCCCGGTCTCCCACGGAAAGACGCTTTGCCTGTTCGTTGGTAACGGAAAAGCTTAAGGTATAGCCTGCTCCTTCGGGCTGCAGCACTGCCACGGGTGCAGACGTGGAGGTGGTGTTTCCCGCCGTCACATTAATCTGGGTAACCGTACCTGCAATATCCGCCGTGATAACCGCGTCATAGGACTTGGCGCTCAGTTCATCCACCAGCTTCTGGGCGTCCGCTATCGCTTCCAGCTTCTGCTCCAGATCGACGACTCTGCCGATATTTTCCACCAGCTTCGCCAAATCCGCCTGCTTTGCGTCCCAATCCTCCTGGGCCGCTGTCACCGCCTTCTGCTTCTCCGTCACTGCATCCTGGGCCGCCTTCAGATCCCGTTCAGCTATATATTGCTGAAGCACCAAACTATTTATTGTGGATTCCAGACCTGCGACAGTTTTGTCTCTATTAGCGCTCTCAGCCAGCGCGGCTTCATACTCGGGCGTCGCATCTCCGCCGGATACGGGTTTCAGGCGATCTGCCTCCGCATCTGCCTCCGCCTTCTTGGCCTTTTCATAATTGACCTGGGCATTGTGATTCGCAATATCCAGAACAATCTTGTCCAGCTGCTGCTGATAGGGGATAACCGCAGCCTCCGCTGCCTTTACTGCATCCACAGCCGCGTCATATGCCTTCTCCGCCTTCTGCACCGCCGCCTGGGCGTTTGATATCTGCTGACGATAAACATCCGCGGATACGGCCTCATTTGCGGAATAAATATTGGAGGAAGAAATTTCGGCTGTCAGCACCGCAAGATCATATGCGTCCTGGGCGGCCTCCAGCTCCTTCTTTGCATTCTTCAGCTCATCGCTCTCGGAATCCTCCAGATAAAAGAGCACATCTCCCTTCTGTACCGCCTGTCCCTCGCTCACCGCCACACCGGACACCTTTCTGGACTCAGTGACCTTCACCTCGTAAGGGTCGCCGCTCATCACCGTTCCGGTGCCTCTGATCTTCGCCGTGATGGTACCGGATTGAACATAACTGGTGGCCACCTCCGGCAGGGAGTAGTTCATTATGCTCTGGGAGAAAAATGTCAGCACAAGCATCACCGACAAAAATATAATTGCCGCCGTTTTCACCCATTCCCTTTTGTTCTTTCCGTTCTCTTTCATTTCCTTTCCCTCTCCTACATAATTGTTGATATATGTGTAACCATTCAGCCACTGCCGCCGTCACGCCGGCCGGGCTGAACTGATGCATATAACTACCCTTTGATACCGCCCTGATAGGTGATGCCGTTTACCAGATAATCCTCCCCGTACAGGAAAATCAGCAGGCTGGGCACCATGTAAATCGTTGCCACTGCAAAGGCCAGCCCTATCTCCCCTGCGTTAATCTTGCTTAAGAAGACGGACAGGGGATGCTTTTCCGCATCCGACAGCAGAATCAACGGCTGCTCCACCATGTTCCAGTAGTCGATGAACACCAGGATCGCCGCGGAGCAGATAGCCCCCTTGCAGAGCGGCATACAGATTTTTTTGTATATCTGCCATTCTCCTGCCCCGTCTATCTGCGCCGCCTCCACCACGGAGGTGGGGATACGCCGCATGAACTTTGTCAGCAGAAACACCGTAAAGGGTGAAAAAATACCCGGCAGCCAGATAGCCCAGTTTGTATCCAGCAGGTTCAGCCAGTCGCTGACAAGATAGTTGGGCACCAGCGTTACCTGATAGGGCATCTGCATCAGTATGATATAGGCAAAGAAGATAATCTCCCTGATTCTGCCCCGGTACCTGGCAAAGCCGTAGGAGGCAAGGGACGCCACCAGCAGCTGAAATACCACAATGGGGCCCACCAGAGCCACCGAATTCCAAAACTTGAGCAGATACTCCGGGCTTTTAAAGAGCACCGTAATATACTGACTGAAGGAAACCATATCCGGAATAAATTTCAGGTTCACCTTCTCGGATATGTAAACCTTTCCTCCGTTGCTGTTGATCGCAAAAACCGTACCGTAGTTGGAGGAAATTTCCGACGCGCTCATAAAGGAATTGGTAATAGTCAGCACGATGGGCGCCAGGAACAGAATTGCGAAAAAAGCCGCCACAATGGTAGCCAGCGCAAGCCTGGAAACGGCAAAAACCTTCTTCCTCCGGGGAACGCCCGGCTTCCCGGAAGCACCCCTCTCTGTTGGAACGCCCTCTGTTCCGGGAACGCCCCCCATTCCCTTTGCTCTCATCCTTCCACATCCTTTCCGAACCGATCCTCCACAATAAACAGCAGACCGATAATTACAATCATGACAAGGCTCATCAGAATGGCCGCCGCAGACAGAGTCTGATAATCCAGATTCCGGAATTTATTATTCATAAAATGCTGCAGCATATATACCGTATCCGTAGGATAATCTCCCGTAAGCAGGTACACCTCCCGGAAAATCTTAAAGGAGCTGATAAGCGACATGATTGTCACAAATAACAGCGTGGAAGACAGATACCTGATTTTTATATGGAAAAAAGTCTGGAAGGGCGTTGCGCTCTCCAGCGTAGCCACCTCCAGAATATCCTTGGGGATACTGGCAAGGGCCGCCATAAACAAAATCATATTGTAGCCCAGATTCTTCCACAGGAAGAGAATAGCCACCACCACCAGCGCGTACTTTGACTTCATCCAGTCGATTTTGTCCACGCCGAAATGCCCCAGCAGCTCATTCACCGCTCCGTTGTAATGAAACAGCACCTGCCAGATCAGCACAATGGACGCCACCGGCACCATCATGGGACTCAGGAAAAAGGTTCTGAACTGACTTTTAAAAGGTATCTTAGACTCCAGCACAATAGCCAGAATCAGGGACAGCACCACTGCCAGGGGTACCGACACCAGCGAAAACATAAAGGTATTGCGCACTGCCCTCTGAAACGCGGGGTTTGCCACAATACTTTTAAAATTATCCAGAAACACAAAGTTGGCGCTGACCGGATTATCCACCATGGAATACCAGATGATTACAATAAAAGGCAGAATAAAGAACAGCAGAACGCCAATCAGGCTGGGGGCAATAAATGCCCCCGAGCTCATTTTCAGTTTTCTGGTTCTCCGCGTAGTCTTAATATGCTGCTTCTCCGGTTTTGCAGCCATTCTCTTCTTTTTACTTTTCTTTGCCGCCTGTTCCATTATCACAGCCTGTGTGGAAGCAGCGCTTATTTTACTTTCTTTCCTGCTTACTTTCCTGCTCACTTTACATCCCTCTGACCTGTTCAGCTGTTCTCTCCTACATACATGGACGCCCGGCTCTGGATAGTGCTTACCACCTCGTCAAGGCTCTTCTGTCCCTGATAAAAGGCCTCCGCCTCCTCCGAAATAATTGCCAGAATCTGGCTGTTGCCTGCAGGCATGGGCTTTGCCACGTCTATCAGCTCCCGCAGGACAGCCATCTCCTCCTCCGTGCAGGCCACACAGTCGTAACTCCAGTCGCTTCCGTAGCTGTAACCGTGGTTTGAAGCCTCAATCGGATTACCGTTCTCATCCTTCATAATCTCGCCGTTTTCATCCCACCTGTAATTGGGTGTGCAGGCTTCCTTGATTTCCTCCTCCAGCTTTTCCTGCCTGCTGGGGAATCCCCAGGAGAACATCTGGGTATCTCTGTTTAAATAAAACTCAATAAACTCCCAGGCGGCGTCCTTATACTTGGATTTGTCGATAATACAGTAGCCTCCGTTACATCGCATGACACAGCCCACGCTGCCGTCCGTGGTAGGAAACCCGACATAGGTCACCGGCTCGTTAAACATGGCAGACGTAACCTGAATATCATAATAGTTCGAAACGGAATCCTGCATAAGCAGCAGCTTGCCCGAGGCCAGCCTTACAGGCGCGGATTCCTGATCCTCACTCCAGTCAAATTCCGAAGGGAAGCCCGCCACGAACTCCAGCATCTGCCGGAACTCCTCCGAATCAAAATTGCAGGTGCCCTTCTCCCAGTCGATGAAGCTGTCCTGATTAAATGTCATCAGGATCCGCATCATTTCAGCCTTGTTGGCATACTCAAACAGATCCGCATCCGGGTTTGCTTTGGAAAGCTCCATAATATCCCGGATGGACCAGCCCATCTTATCTCCCACCTGAGAGGTTTTTCCCGCCACCGTGCTGATGGTAAAGTTCCTTGGAATACTGACCAGTATATCTCCGTAAGTATTGCCTCTCAATACGCTGTCGATAAAGGCGTCCCGGCTTACGGCGCTGCTGTTGTCCAGATACGGGTTCAAATCCGCCAGGATTCCCTTCTCCGCCAACAGCCCCACGTCAATATTGTCGCTGCTGTCAAGGGCCAGGAGATCCAGCCCGCTGCCGGAAACCAGTTCATTGTTCAGATTGGTAACGGCGTCACTATAATCCATGTCGCTGTATGAGTCGTAATATTCCTTAATGGTGACATGATATTTTTCATTTGACTTATTAAAGGCCACTACCGTGGAGCGAAGCTCCTGGCTCATGGACAGGGTTCCCACCACCAGTTCTTCCTTCTTCGCTACCTGGGAAGCCTTTGTCTTTGTAAAAAGAGCAATCTCCGTGTCGCCGCTCTCCCAGTCCCGGATAACCGCCATCAGCCTACCGTCACCCGCAGGACATACCAGCTGCACATAGTCGCCGTTGATATCACAGTCCAGCCAGTTCAGCAGCTCCTCCTGGGTGCCGCTCTCCGTGTCATATTCGTAGAGCCTGACTCTGTCGTTTATCAGGAAATCCTTCTCCAGGCCCTCCGACAGGCTGTCCACATCCGCCTGTATGGTATAGGGGTCGCCCAGCTTTTTCCCGTCGAAGTCAATCTCCGCAGCCACATAGCCGTCTCCGGTGTTCCAGTCATTGTAAGCCACATAGACCCTGCCGTTCTTTCCCCGAACCGCGCCGCTGAGCCAGTAGTCCCCGATCTCCACATTCCCCCGGTAGGCGCCCTCGCTGTCATAGAGACGGATAATGCTGTCTGATACCAGATAAATCCTGCCTTCTCCGTCCACTATCATATTCTGTATGTAGGTGTTATTGTCATCGGAGTTCATCTCCTTGGTGATATCCAACAGGAATACATTGCTGCCTGTGGTATCATACTTTGACAGCAGCGTATCCCGGTGCCAGTTGTCCGGATTGTTCTCGTCCCAGAAGCTGCGGGCCAGGACAAGATACAGATTGCCGTCCCCGTCCACTACCATGTCCTGAATGTAGGTATCCTGGGCGTCGTCCCCCATATCCACCTTCATCTCCTGCAGTTCACCCGTTTCAATGTCATATTGAAACAGGGGATAACTGGAGGTGCCGGTTTCCTCGTCATAAACGTAACTGCTGAAGTACAGCTTTCCGTCCGCGCAAGCCATATCGGACATCTGCATATTTTCCTCTCCTATGGAAATATACTCCGGCACATAGACGAAACGGTCTCCCGCGGCCTTCCCGTCGTCCCCGTCGCAGGCCGCCAGGGAAAGGGCTGTAAGCGCAGCCAGTCCCGCCGTCAGTATCCTTTTGAAACCTTTTTTCATAATCACTCCCGCATCACTCCTTTTCCCGGAATTTACAAAAAATGTTCAACATGCAGTCTGCCGCACTTTGTGCAGTCTACTACATATTGAACATTATAACACACTTCATACCAAATAAACCTTAAGAATTTATGAATTGCGGCGTAAAAACTGTTAAAAATGCAATAATTTTGTAACAGTTACCTGAGCCGGATGTACATCCGCTTCAATTCCAGGCTCCGCCTGTGGTGCTTCCACATACTTCCCATATGATTATACAGCCAGAAGGAGTGTACCAGCACATCATTCAGCCGTCCGATTTTCTTCTTGGTGGTGTGCTGGTAATACTGCCCGCCGCAGGTGCAGGCGTCGAAGCCCTTCGCCTTCACCAGGGCAATCAGATCGGATTCCGAAGTCACCCTGCCTGCAAATTCCGTTGCGCCCAGACCGATACAGTCCAGCTTGTGGGCGTCGCTGCCGCCAAAGGCCGGCTTTCCGAACCGTGCGGCAATCTCCCGGGCCTTCACATTACTCTCCGGTTCCTCGCAGGCGTTAAAGCCCTCGATAAAATCAAGCTGTTCCATGATTTCCGGCCGGTTCCGGTGTTTTCTGGTATTGAAAATGCTCATATATTTTACGCCGCAGGGATGGGCAGGCCCCAGGATACCGCCGTTTTTGTGGACTATCTTAATCAAAAACTGCAGCGGCAGTCCCCGCAGCTCCAGAATCGGCAGCTTTACCTCCTCCGGCATAATCACCAGAATGTGCCCCGCGTCAATGGTATCGTACTCAATACCCTTCAGCACCACAAAGTCCTGCTTCCGCCGGCACACCGGATTCCGCTTCCAGGCCCGGTATCCGTTGTAGGAATCATGATCGCTGATTAACATTCCGTCATAGCCCTTTTCTATCAGTATGTCAATAAATTCCTCTATGGGCACCTTCCCGTCCAGGGAGCCCTCCTTTGTATGACAGTGCATATCAAATTTCATGCTTATACTCCTTCTTTCAGTCCACACTTTTAAGGGACTCCGTCATGCTGATTTCCTCCAGCTTGCGCCCCATAAACCTGTCCACCAGCCAGGCGAAGCCGAAGGTCAGCAGGGCGCTGTACAGAAAGCTTACGGGCCGGACGTGTATGTCAAAGGCAATCATATCCACCTGTATCTGATTCATGACAAAGGCATGGAGAAAATGTCCCAGCACAAGCCCCGGCAGTATTGCCAGCACCGTCAGCAGAATATTTTCCCGGAACACATAGCTGGCGGTCTCCCGCTTATAAAACCCCAGCACCTTCACGGTGGCAATCTCCCTGACCCGCTCCGTAATATTGATATTCGTCAGGTTATACAGCACGATAAATGCCAGCCCTCCGGCGCAGAGAATCACCACCAGCACAATCAGGTCAAGACTCTTCATCATGGCGCCGATGCGCTCCATGGTATCCGCGTTTACAGTGACGTTTACCACCTGATCCAGCTTCATCAGCGCCGCCGACATTTCATGCGCATCAGCGTCCTCCCCCAGGTTCAGCCAGATCGTCTTCCGCTCCGGCGCCTCCCCAAATGCCTGTATCCAGGTTTCCGGGCAGATATAGACATAATTATAGATATAATTTTCCATAACCGCCGTAATGGTCACAGACAGGGTATTCATGTCCTCATCCCTCAAATATATCACATCTCCCGCCTGAATGCCATACTGTTTTGCAAGCTTGTGGGTGATGACGCCTTCCCCGAAGCCGGGATAGGAAACGGCCTGATGCCCTTCCGTGTGCATGTTCAGATATTCCCCCATCCGGGAAGGATCGCCTGCTGCCAGATAGATAGATTTTACCCCTTTATCGGTGACAATATCCATGCTTGTCTCCATAATGCCAAGCCAGCTGTCCAGTCCCGCAGCCTGCAGACGCTCCAGTTCCCGCTCCGTATCCTCATCCACAGCCGTCCGCAAGCTGACGCCAATGTCATAAATCTGTATCTCGCTGAACTGCTGAGCCGCCACATCCGCAATGGAGTCCTGAATGCCGAAGCCTGTAACCAGCAGAGCCGTACAGCCGCTGATACCCAGCACCATCATAAACAGTCTTTTTTTATAGCGGAAAATATTTCTCACCGACACCTTTTTCAAAAAGCTTAAATGCTTCCACAACAGGGGAACCCGCTCCAAAAATACTCTTTTCCCCGCCTTTGGCGCTTTGGGCCGCATAAGCTGGGCCGCCACCTGGGCAAGCTCCACCCGGCAGGACAGCCATGTGGTTCCCACGGAGCACAGCAGGGCTACCGCCATGGAAATCACTGCCAGCTTCCAGTCAAATACATAGCTGAGAGGCGCCGCACTGTACATCAGTCCGTAGGCAAACCAGATGACCTTCGGGAATCCCCAGGTGCCCAGCAGGAATCCGCAGACACACCCCAGAACCGCCGCCAGTCCCGAATATATCATATACTTTGACATAATGGTTCCTCTGCCGTAGCCCAGGGCCTTCAGCACCCCTATCTGGGTCCGCTGCTCCTCCACCATGCGGTTCATGGTGGTAATGCAGACCATGGCCGCCACCACAAAGAAAAAAACGGGAAAGATATTGGCGATTCCCTCCACTATGGAAGAATCGCTTTCAAAACAGGCATACCCTATGTTGGTATCCCTGCCCAGCACATAGGAGTCCGGAAGCTCCAGGACGGCAAGCTCCTCCTCAGCCTCCGCCAGCGCAGTTTCCGCCTCCTCTGTTTTCTCATAAAATTCCTGCAGGGCTTCTTCGTACTCTTTCTCACCCTCCGCCAGTTCCTGCCTGGCGTCCGCCAGCTCCCCTTCCTTCTCCGCCAGGGCCGTCTCCGCTTCCGCAAGCTCTTTCTCTGCCTCCTGCAGCTGTACTTCCCCCTCTGCAATGGTTTTCTTCGCCTCTTCCAGTGCCTTCCTGCCATCTGCCAGCTGCTGCTCTGCCTCCTGCAGCTGCCGTTCGCCTTCAGCCAGTTCTTCTTCTCCCTGACGCAGCCGGCTTTCCGAAGCATCTATCTGTGCCCGGGCGGCATTCAGGCTTGCCCAGCCCTCGCTTATCTGCCGCCGGTAATCGGTTATCTGGGCCATGGCTGCAGCATAATCCGCTTCCGCAAGGAGTCCGGTCCGGTAGGCAAGCGCAAGCCTTGCAGCCTGGGTTTCCAGTTCCCCGCTGCGCATTTCCAGCTCCGCCACCCCGGAGGTCAGCTGCAGCTTTCCCAGCTCCAGCTCTGCTCGGCCGGCCTTCAGTCTGTCCCGGTTTTCCGCAAGCTCCGATTCTCCCTTAGCAAGCTCCTCCTCACCTCTTTCAAGCTCCCGCTCCTTCCGGGGCAGAGCTTCCTTTGCGTCCGCAAGCTGCTGCCGTTTCTCCTCCAGAGTCTTCCGACCCTCCTCCAGCTCCCGCCCTGCGTCTGCAAGGGCCGCCTCTCCGTCGGCAAGCTGCTGCCTTGCATCCTCAAGCTCCGCCGCAGCGTCGGCAAGCTCCGCTTCTCCCTCCGCCCGCTGTTCCGCCAGCTCTTTCTCACCGTCGGCGATCTCCTGCGCCCCTTTTGCCAGAACGGACTGATAACGCCTTTCCGCCTGCTGCTGCGCCAGTTCCTCCCAGATGCTTTTCTTTTCGTCAATGTAATTCCGGTAGCCCTCCCCGTAAAGAGGGTTGTCCTGGGCAAAGCGGACATAAATTTCCGTATAATAATCCAGCGCAAAGCCCTCCGGAAGCAGATAGACAAAGCCGTCTATCCGGCCTGTCCCCAGGGACGTGCTGCCCCGCTCAAACTGTATGTACAGAGGAGACTGCACCGTTCCCACCACGGTATATGCCCTGTGTGTAAAGCCCTCCAGAGTATCCTCCTCATTTTCCTCCGCAATATAAATAACGCTTCCTATGGCGGACTCGTCAAAGAAATCGCTGTCCACCACGCACTGGCCGCTGTTCACCGGCAGCCGTCCGTGTACCAATTCCACCCTGTTCAGCGTCTCCGGCAGGCTGCATGCCTTCACCACCCCCTGTTCGCCGTTCTCCAGCCGGTAAATCACATCCATGGACACAGCGCCCTCCGCCGCCTCCACGTCCTCCTGCTTTGCAAACGCCTGTACATTCTCCTCCTCAAAGCCCAGGGTGGAAAGAAACCGGAAATCATAAAAGCCATGGCTGTCCAGATACTCCTTTACCGTGAACACCATGGCGTCCTTTGTTACCTTCAGACCGGAAAAAAAGCCCACTCCCAGCGCAATAATGGCGAAAATCGCCATAAACCGCCCCAGACTGGATTTTATTTCCCGAAATGTGCTCTTTCTGATCCCTTTCATGCCCTGTTTCCCGCTACCACTCTATATTTTCCACATTCACAATATTCTCGTTCTTCACCATGCTCACCACGGTACCGCTCTTCACCGTGATAACTCTGTCCGCCATGGCCGTCAGCGCCTGATTGTGGGTAATCACTATCACCGTCTTCCCCATGTCCCGGCAGGTGCTCTGCAGCAGCTTCAGCACCGCCTTTCCCGTATTATAATCCAGCGCGCCCGTAGGCTCGTCACAGAGCAGAAGCTTGGGATTCTTAGCCAGGGCTCTGGCGATTGCCACCCTCTGCTGCTCGCCCCCCGACAGCTGGGCCGGAAAATTCCCCATCCGCTCCGCCAACCCCACCTGGGACAGCACTACCGCCGCGTCCAGAGGCTCTCTGCATATCTGGGCCGCCAGCTCCACGTTTTCCAGCGCCGTCAGATTCTGCACCAGATTATAAAACTGGAACACAAATCCCACGTCATACCGTCTGTAACCGGTGAGCTGCTTCCTGTTAAAGGCGGAAATCTCCTGCCCGTCCAGACAGACCCTGCCCTCGGTCAGGGTGTCCATACCCCCGAGAATGTTCAGTATGGTGGTCTTCCCTGCGCCGGAGGCTCCCACAATGACGCAGAATTCTCCCTTTTCCACCTCAAAGTTCACGTCATGGAGGGCCGTAATCTCCACCTCGCCGGACTGATATATTTTTTTGACATTTTCAAAGCTTACAAAGCTGCCCATAAATTCCTCCGGTTACAAAAATGCTTTTGCAGCCTGCCGGGAACAGGCTTCGGACAGATAATCGGTTCCGGCCGGGCCGCATGAACATGTCAAGTATAGCATAATCCCTTTGCATCTTCTATTATTTTTGCTATAATTTAGATAATTTTAATTATCGGTTCAGGAGGCCGTTATGCTTACCATTCACCTTACCGCAGCCCTGGGTGCGCTTCTCTTCGGCGCCTGCTACCTGCTGCGAAACAGCACAAAAAAATCGGAGATCGCCGCTCCGGCCCTTCTCTTTCTGCTGGCATTTTTCCTGCGTCTTACCGCCGCAGGCTTTTTCCACGGCTTTGACAACGATACCGCCTGCTTTGCCGCCTGGGCGGATCGGATGTTTCAGGTGGGGCCCCTGCATTTTTATTCCGACGCCGTATTCACCGACTATCCGCCGGGTTATATGTATCTTCTCTACCCTGTGGGCGCTCTTCGCGCCCTGTTCGGCTTGGAATACGGTTCCCCGGGACATCTGATTCTCCTGAAGCTTCCGGCCGTTTTCTGTGACCTGGGCGGCGGACTGCTCCTGTACCGGGAAGCCGCCCGCCGCCTGGACGGTTTAAAGCCTTTGGTTCTCACTGCCGCATACCTGTTTAATCCCGCCGTTATTTTAAATTCTTCTGTCTGGGGACAGGTGGATTCGGTCTACACCCTGCTGCTGATACTTATGTGCCTGAACCTGCTTCGGGGACGAATGCTGCCGGCTTACGTCTCCTTCGGCCTGGGCATTCTGATAAAGCCGCAAATGCTGCTTTTTGCTCCGGTGCTGTTTACAGGCGTCCTGCGGCAGGTGTTTTTCGGCGGCTTTTCCGTGAAAAAACTGCTGCGCTGCCTGGGACAGGGTATTCTCTCCCTGCCGGCAGCGCTGCTTCCGGCGCTGCCCTTCGGCCTTGGAAACGTCCTGGCACAGTACCTTGACACCGTAAGCTCCTGTCCCTACGCCGCAGTCAACGCTTATAATTTCTGGGGAATGCTGGGCTTAAACTGGGTCAGCCAGGACAATACCTTTCTGGGACTGCCCTACCGTTTTTACGGCTGGGCGGCCATCGGAATTGCTCTGATCCTGGTGCTGTTCCTGGGGCTTGGCAGACGAAAGGCGGGTTCTCACCCGGCGGCAAATTATCCCCTTCTGGCCGCCCTGTTTATGGCCTCCGTCTTTGTCTTTTCGGTGCGTATGCACGAACGTTATCTCTACCCTGCGGTGGTGCTGCTGCTGTTTGCCTGCCTCTATCTGCCCTCAAAGCGGCTGTATCTCATTTACGGCGGCTTCTCCCTGCTGCACTTTTACAATACGGCCCATGTATTGTTCTTTTATGACCCCTATGCTTACGACAGAAAAGACCCTTTGATTCTGCTTGTATCCGGGGGCACGGTGCTGCTTCTGCTGCTGCTCTGGATCACAGTGCTGCGGACAGGGGTATTTTACTCTGAATCCGAACCCGGATTGCAGGCGGCATCCGCAGCCCGGCCGGAATCGGATTACCTCTATGCAAAAGCGGATCTTTCCCTGCCTCCTTCGGCCTCCCGTCCCTTCTTACGCCTGAGAGGCCGGGACTATGCCTGGATTCTGGCAATCACCCTGCTGTACAGCTGTTTTGCACTGTATGACCTGGGCGACAGGCAGGCGCCTTCCACCGCCCTGAACCTGACGGAGGGAGAAAGCATTGTACTGGAATTTCAGCCGGAAGCCGGACAACAGTTGAAAAGCCTTGCTTATTATATCGCCCCCGGACACAAACGAACCTTCTCCCTGGCTGTGGGAAACGGGGAACAGCCTGCTGCAAAAGATCCCCTGACCGGCAGCGGCTGGGAAGATGTAGGTGAAATCACGCTGAACAATGTATTTACCTGGCAGACGGCGGAGCTGCCTGACGCCGCCAGGGGGAATGACTGCATCCGCCTGACCCTGGAGAGCCGGAACGCTTCCCTGTTGGAGCTTGTGTTTCTGGATGAGGCCGGAAACAGTATGACGCCTGCAAACGCCGGAGCGTATCCCGCCCTCTTCGACGAGCAGGCCCTGTACCCGGCGGAAATCACCTTCCGAAACGGTATGTATTTCGACGAAATTTACCATGCCCGCACAGCCTACGAGTTCCTGCACGGGCTGACTGCCTATGAGAATACACACCCGCCTCTCGGCAAGCTGTTTATTGCCGCCGGGGTGGCGGTCTTCGGCATGACCCCCTTCGGCTGGCGCATTGCCGGTACCCTCTTTGGCATTGCAATGGTTCCCATTGTCTATCTCTTTGCCAGAAGGCTCACCGAAAGCACGGCCCTTGCGGCTCTGGGCTGTTTTCTTTTCGCCTTTGACTTTATGCACTTTACCCAGACCAGGCTTGCCACTATTGACGTATACATCACCTTCTTTGTGATACTGATGTATTACTTTATGTACCGTTACACCCGTCTCAGCTTCTATGACGCCCCTCTGCGGAAAACCTTTCTGCCTTTGGGGGCCTGCGGCGTGTGTATGGGCCTGGGCATCGCCTGCAAATGGACCGGCGTGTACGCAGGAGCCGGCCTTGCCCTCATTTTCTTCGGCGTAATGTACCGCAGATACCGGGAATACCTCTATGCCCGCAAAAACCCCCGTGGCTCCACGGAAGGCATTTCACACGCCGCCGTTCTGGAACGCTTTGTGCCGGACATGCTGCGCACCTTCCGATTCTGCCTTCTGTTTTTTGTGGCTGTTCCGCTGCTTATCTATCTGCTGTCCTATCTGCCCTTCCGGGACGGCACAACGGACGGAACCTTCCTCCGGCTGCTGCACAATCAGGAATATATGTTCCGCTATCACAGCAGCCTGGACTCCTCCCATCCCTACTCCTCCCCCTGGTATCAGTGGCCCGTCATGCAGCGGCCTATCTGGTACTATTCCCGCATCGTTACCGGCTCCTCAGGCGCCGGGGGCTTAAGGGAGGGCATCAGCGCCTTTGGCAACCCCCTTGTGTGGTGGGCAGGGATTCCCGCAGCGCTGTACACCCTTTACCGGGCGTTACAAAGCGGCAGGGCACGGCGGAAGCTTTCCTCTCCGGCGGCTCACTGCCCGCAGGAAAAAAGCGGCGGCAGGATCACCGATCCTGCCCCCTTCCTCCTCGTCGGTTATCTGGCGCAATATCTGCCCTGGTGCTTTATCACAAGGGTTACCTTTATTTACCACTATTTCCCCAGCGTAGTGTTCGTGGTGCTGATGCTTGTATTCTGCCTTTCAAAACTGCAGCAGAAATGCAAAAAGAAAGGCTTCACGGCGCTGCTGCTCCTGTACGGAGCCGGGGCCTTCAGCCTTTTCCTTTTGTTTTATCCCGTCCTCTCCGGGCAGCCCGTGGAGGCTGAATTTGTAAACCGCTTTTTGCGCTGGTTTGGCAGCTGGGTGCTTGCCGCAAGGTAACAAAGCGGACGTTGTCCGCTTAAAAGAATGCTTCGCATTCTTTCCCAGCTGCGCTGAAGCTTCCTATCAGGTAAAAAAGCGCTTCCGGGTTCCTTACAACAGATGATTCTTCATCTCCTCCAGAGCCTCGTTAATCAGCTCCTCCGCCGCGCCGTCGTCATACTCGTCCAGACGCTCCTGGGCGGATGTGCATATGTCCTGAATCAGGGACGGCAGATCATAACGCATTAAATCCTCCAGCTTCTGGTTGGCGTCTTTGATTTTAAAGTTCTGCAGATCATTCAGCACATAGAGCAGCCTTGCGTTCAATTCCCCTGCGTTGATAGGGAATCTGGACGCCTTCTCCATGATAACGTTTCTCTCCAGCATCTGTATCACCCTGCCCACAAGCCTTCCCGCAGTCTCCTCATCACCGCTGCGCAGCCTTGCCCTGGCAGTCTGCATACGCCCGAAAATCTCACCGTCAATCTTAAAGCTTAAGATTTCATCAATCTTCAGAATGGCATTCTTGCTGTTTTTATCCTGAAGCTCCTTCTCCACCTCTTTTACGCTGTCATACAGTTCTCTTTCGTCCACAGGCAGGGTGCCCACCTTTTTCAGCGCCTTATCGATCCTGGCATGAAGATCCTGAGAGTCAAAGGGCTTCACCACATAGTCCAGAATCCCCAGCTTGGTGCCCTCAATCACCGTCTCCTTATCCTTCTTTGCAGTCAGCATGATAACGGGTATGGTCGCCCCGTTTTCCATGGTACGGATTTCCCGCAGGGTCTCAATGCCGTCCATCAGCGCCATCTGCACATCCAGCAGAATCAAATCCGGTTTCTCCTTATTCAGATAACGGATAGCCCGGGCTCCCGAATTCACGGTTATCACCTCATATCTGCCCTTCAGCTCCTGCTCGATTGTGGCAAGGTTGATGATATTGTCATCCACCGCCAGTATGCGTATCCTTTCCTCCATGCCCTTCAGTCCTCCTTCTTATGTCCTTCCAGTAATTTGCGCAGCAGTTCTTCCGCCCCGTCGTCTTCGTACATTTTGAGCTGTTCCTGTATTTCCTTCAGCTTTCCTGCCAGCTCCGGCTCAAGCCGATGTTTCAGCAGTTCCTCTATCATCCGGGCGCTCTCCTTGGAACGAAAATTTTCCAGTGCCTTCAGCGCCCTTTCAATTTCCCGGAAGATCTCCTCCCCGCCCATCTCCGCTTCCTCTTCGGACGTATCGGCCAGGCCGGCTTTGGAGATACTCCCCAGGAAGTTCTCTATCTCTTCCAGCTGCTTTTTATAGCATTCCACAAGGCTGTCTGCCTGTGCGGTTATAAAAGCTTCATCTCTTTCGGCGGCGGCTTCCTCATGCCGTTTTGCCTGCGCGGACAGCTCCATGGCCCCCACATTGGCAGATGCGCTCTTCAATCCGTGAACCTCCACCTGATATGCGGCACAATCCTTTGCCGCCGCCAGTTCCAGCAGCAGGCCGCACTTGCGCCTGCCGTCCATGCAGTACAGCTCCAACAGCTCCAGATAATCCTCCACCCCGCCGGAGTGGTGCTTCACAGCCTCCTTCACGTCGATTCCCGCAATATTTATATTCTCAAAACCCGGGGATACCGCCGCTGTTTCTCTTTCCCGGCCACCCGGCTCTCTTTCCTGCCTGCCTGCTTCTCCTTCCAAGCCACCCGGCTCTCTTTCCTGCCAACCCGGCTCTTTTCCCTGCCCGCCTGCTTCTCTTTCCTGCCCGCCTGCTTCTCCCTGGAATCCGGATCTTCTGTCCGCCGCCGGAATCCACCTGGACAGAACCTCATGCAGCGCTTTCCTGTCTATGGGCTTGGACACAAAGTCCTGAAACCCAAGCTGCAGAAATTTTTCCCTGACGCCCTCCATGGCATTTGCCGTCAAAGCCACAATCACAGGCTTTGCACCGTTTTCTCCGCACTCGCTGCGGATAATCCGGGTGGCCTCCACGCCGTCCATGCCCGGCATCATATGATCCATAAAAATGATGTCGAACTCTGTCTTTTTTACCAGGTCGATTGCCTCCTGGCCGCTCTCCGCCTCCGTCAGCTCAAAGCCGTATTTTTTCAGAAAGCCCATGGCCACCTTTCGGTTGATTTTGTTGTCGTCCACCACCAGCACCTTATAATTGCTGACGGTAAATGCCTCCGGCGCCGCGGCCTCCTGTGCCGGAATATCCTGTACCTCCCACAGGGGCCGTCTGTCCACGATTTTCTGCGGGATTTTAATAATAAAGGTGGTTCCTTCCCCATAGACGCTTTCCAGCTCTATGGTGCCCCGCATCAGCCGCACAAGCCTCTTGGTGATGGACAGACCCAGGCCCGTTCCTTCCACGCCCCGGTTCCGCTTTGCATCCACCTGCTTGAAGTCCTCGAATATTTTCTCCATGTCCTCCGGTCTGATGCCGCAGCCGCTATCCTCTATGCGGAAGCTTAACAGCTCCGTATCCGGCTCCTCCCCCGGTGTTCCGCCTACGGAGATTTTCACATATCCCTCTTTGGTGAATTTGACCGCATTGTTCATAATATTAATCAATATCTGCTTGATTCTGCCGGCGTCTCCGTGATAGGCTATGGGAATGGATTCGTCATACTCGCACTGCAGGGTCAGCCCCCGCTGAAACGCCGCAATATCCATCATATTTACTACATCCCGCACCACTGCTCTGATATAGTAATCGTCCGTCACAAGCTCCATCTTGCCCGACTCGGCCTTGGACAGATCCAGAATATCATTGATTATGGTGAGAAGGTTCTGTGCCGCAGACCTGATGTCGCAGGCATATCCGTACACCTTTCTGCCCCGGCTCTCCTCCATAATGATTTCGCTTAAGCCTACCACTGCGTTCATGGGCGTCCTGATCTCATGGGACATGTTGGCAAGGAACTCGCTCTTGGCAATATTGGCCTGCTCCGCCTGCCTGCGGACATTCTTCAACTCCTCTATGTAATCCCTGGTCTCCGTCACATCCATAACCAGAACCACATAGCCCTGGCACACCTCTCTTTTGCCCGGAATCTGCCTGACATGGCTCTCATAAGATTTGCCGTTGAGTTCAAAGGTATTGCGGGTGTCCTCGTCCAGAACATTCTCCGGGAAATCCTCCATGTCCTCAATGCTGTCCCCTACGGACTGAAAGCACAGCTCCGTAAAAATAGCGGCCGCCGCCGGATTGTAGCTGACAATCCGCTTCTTATCGTCCAGCATGATAACGCCGTCATCCATATTCCGCATGGCAACCTCCAGCGCCATGCGGGAAAAATCGTAATTTTTCCTGCCCCACACCAGAAGCACAATTCCGGAAAGCACCACTCCCACCGTGACAGGGGTAAGATCGAAATTGGGAATCAGCCGGGCCATATAAATCGTGAGTGCAGCCAGGGGCAGAAGCGCTATGGCCAGGAATGACTTGTACCGTCTCCCTTCCATCTTCTTCTTTTTTATCACCACAGTGTAAAACAGCGCATAGTAAGACATAGCATAAGGAATGGCGCAGGCAAAAATCAGAAAGAGATAATAGGCCGGCCCATAACTCAAGGTCAGGTAAAAGCGGCCGCTTACCCCTTCCTCCCATCTCATTTCCGTATAATAAAGCGTATGAAAATCACAGGTGAAAATAACTGCCAGAATCCCCAAATCCAGCACCGAAAGAACCCGCAGCAGCCTTTCCGGCACTTTCATATTGCAGTAGCCATAGATAAACCAGCAAAAGCAAAGGGCAATATAGGTTGACCCCAGATACTGTATCTTGGCGGCCATGATTGCCGCCTCCCGGCTCTGCGCAAGCAGCTCAAGCAGATAGCCGCAGTTTTGAATCATGGAACCGCCCACAAAGAAATTCATCAGTTTCTGTTCCTTGGAGCCATCCCCGTACAGAAGCAGCACCTGCGCCATAAAACATATGATAATACCTATGATCTGAATACCGATATACACATAATACATAGTACCGGCCGTTCCTTTCCTGCCTCCCGCAGACGCGGGATATGGCTGCTTCCTTACAAGTAATATGTTACCAGTTTATGGTGTGTTTGTCCACAAAAAAGAACTTCAAAGAATCATATCTCTGAAGTTCTTTCACACAATCACTATTCACGTCAGCGCCGGAATTACTTCCCCATCTGGGCGGCAACCTCTGCCGCAAAGTCCTCCTGCTTCTTCTCCAGGCCCTCGCCGGTCTCAAAGCGTACAAACTTCTTAATGCTGATATTTGCGCTGTTTTCCTTTGCAACCTGGGCAAGATACTGGGCAACGGTCTGCTTTCCGTCCTCAGCCTTTACATATACCTGCTCAAGCAGACATACCTCTTTCAGTTCCTTATTCAGACGGCCCATAATAGCGCCCTCGATTACCTTTTCGGGCTTGCCTGCCATCTTGGGATCCTGCTCAATCTGAGCGGTGATAATCTCCTTCTCATGGGCCTTGTATTCCTCGGACACATCGGAGGTTGCAACATACTTAGGATAAAGAGCCGCAACCTGCATTGCAATATTTGTCAGGGCTTCCTTCACACCGGCATTAACCACATTGGTCTCGGCATCCACAATAACGCCGATACGCCCGCCGCCGTGTACATAAGACACCACGCAGCCCTGCTGCTCCTCTACCTTCTCAAATCTTCTGATGCTCAGCTTCTCGCCGATCACTGCAATCTTTTCAACCAATGCTTCCTGCACGGTCTTGGAACCGTCCTCAATCCAGCTTTCAGCCAGAAAAGCATCCATATCCGCTGCTGAGGAATTCACTGCCTGCTCTGCAACAGCCTCCACAAACTGCTGGAAGGTCTCGTTCTTAGCCACGAAGTCCGTCTCGGAGTTTACCTCCACCACTGCCGCGGTGGTATCTCCCTTCACGGCAATGCGGCAAATGCCCTCCGCCGCAATTCTGCCTTCCTTCTTCACTGCCTTGGCCTGTCCGTTCTTTCTTAAGACCTCAACAGCCTCCTCAATATTTCCATTGGTCTCATTCAGAGCCTTCTTACAATCCATCATGCCTGCGCCGGTCATCTCGCGCA
>JAMPFR010000033.1 GCA_023664365.1 Acetatifactor muris
CATGAAAAGCGGTTACGGTGTAAAAACGGAAGTATCCGCCGTTTTATCCACCGATGCCCCTTCCGGGCATTACACCAATCCGCAGACAGCCTTTAGTGTCTTCCCGGAATTCCAGTACCAGACCTATTTAAGACTGCTGCAGCGTACTTCCGGCGGGCGCAGCGCAAAATTTGCCTTCCGCGCAAATGAGTTTTCCACCTACGGGCGTTCCGTCCACTTTACCCCCGTGTGGTTCCCCGACAACACGGATTATGTCGTCTACACACAGGTATGGGATACCTGGACCCCCGATGGGATGCTGTCCGTGAACCTGCATGACAATGTATCCATTCAGGACAGCCTCTTTGATGACTGGTATACCAACCGTGAATGATACGGTATGCCTTTTATATGAGTTTGTGGTCTTATGCTGCGTTGCCGGATTTGCAGTGTATGACCTGAAAAAGAAACGGGTGCCTGACCGGGCGCTCGTTTTCTTTTGCCCGCTCTTTTTCGCGGCTCCCCTGTTCCGCTGTGGGTTCCTTTTCCCGGCACAGGCACTCCTGCCTGAGCTGGCGCTGTCCTTTGCAGGCATGGCGGCAGGATTTTTCGTGCTGCTTGCCGCAGCGCTCATTTCCCATGACGGCGCAGGGATTGGCGGCGGGGATATTAAGCTGGCGGCGCTTATGGGCTTTGCCTACGATCCTTACCGTCTGCTGGCAATCCTTTTGACCGCTGCATTCCTGGCAGGCTGCTTTGCATTTGTACTGCAGTTTAGGAAAAGGACTCTGCCGCTCTGCCTGCCATTTGTTCCGTTTCTGGCAATCGGCAGCCTGATCATGACGGCTGCCACATTATTTAGATAAGGAGACTTTTTGATATGAAACTGAATAACCGCTTTCTTTTCGGTCTGCTCAGCCTGGTGCTGGCGGCCGTTATCGCTTTTGTTGCCCTGCCCACCATTGCCCGGCAGACCAACGGGAAAACAGAAATCGTCCGCATCCGCCAGGACATCTTAAAGGGCGAAAAGATTACCGCTGAAAACACGGAGCTTGTAGAGGTGGGCAGCTATAACCTGCCTGACAATATCGCCCGCTCCCTGGATGATGTGCTCGGACTGTATGCCACTGCCGACCTGTCCCGCGGTGACTATATCCTGACTTCCAAGACCAGCATAGTCCCCATTTCCTCGGATGTGGCGCTGAACCAGATCCCCTCCGGAAAGGTTGCCATCTCCCTGACCGTAAAGACACTGGCCTCCGGTCTGTCTGACAAGCTGCAGCCGGGCGACATTATCCGCATTTACCATTTTCTGGATTCTGCCAATGAAGTTCCCGAACTGCGCTTTGTCCGGGTGCTTTCCGTGACCGACTCCAAAGGTGTCAATGTGGATAACACAAGGGAGCTTGCGGAGGACGAGGAAAAACAGCAGTCCGCCACCATTACGGTGCTTGCAAGCCCTGAACAGGCAAAGGTCATCACCGCCCTAGAAAATGACGGTGTTGCCCATGTGGCACTAATCTCCCGGGGCAATGACAAGCTGGCGGAGGAGCTTTTGACTGAACAGGACAGGGCGCTCCAGGAACTCTATTATCCTGAAACACTGACCGAAGGCGCAGAAACTGACAACCCGGATGCTCCCGCATCTGCCGGGGGCCAAGCCGCAGACAGTACGGATCCCGGTACACCCGAATCTGATGATACATCTGCCGTTTCCGGCGAATAATCGAAAGGAGGATTTTCTCATGGCAAAAATCATTACTGTATGGGGCAGCCCCGGCAGCGGCAAGTCCATGTTCTGCTGTATTCTTGCCAAGGCGCTGACAAGGGATAAGAAGAAGGCCATCATCATCAACGGGGACAGCAGCATTCCCATGCTCCCCGTGTGGCTCCCGGAACAGATCGTTGAAACAGGCGCCTCGCTGGGACAGGTCCTAAGCAGCGTGGAGATCGACACCTCGCTGGTCGCAAGCCATGTGACTGTTTTGAAGAATTACCCGTTTATCGGGCTTATGGGATACTGCGGGGGTGAAAACCCACTCAGCTATCCGGAGGTTTCCTACCAGATGGTGCTCCAGTTGATCGCATCCGCCGCAAAGCTGGTCGATTTTGTCATTCTGGACTGCTGTTCCAACATGACGAATGTATTTACGCCTGCTGCCATTGAGTCCGGCGACATTACGATCCGTATCCTGACCCCTGACCTGAAAGGTGTAAATTATTTGAAAGCCCACCAGCCCCTGCTGACGGATGCCCGTTTCCATTACAGTGGTCATCTGACCTTTGCGGGCATGGCGCGTCCTTTTCATGCGCTGGATGAAATGGGGTACATCATTGGCAGCTTTGACGGGCTGCTGCCCTATGGAAAAGAGATTGACCGCTGCGCAACCGAGGGCGGGATGTTCCGGGCGCTTAACTACTGCAATCCCAAGTACATCGCAGCATTAAATAAGGTGCTGGATATTCTGGAACAGCCGGAATCCGGAATGGCGCCGGACACGGACATACCCGCAAAAGACGGCACGGAATATGAGGAGGAATTTTCTGATGAACAACCTGAATGATATATTTTTTGCCCAGACTGCCAGCGAGGGCATGACCTATGAGCAGATCCTGGAGGATGTCCAGCGGTATTTTTCTGAGAACCATGCCTCTACCATTGCCAGTGCAGGGGAAGGCGATTCGGAACGCGCCAGCGCACTGTTAAAGGAACTGATGGTGCAGTACCTCGTAAAACGCAAGTATACATTGGACGGGATGAGCACGGAAGACCTGTGCGCCAAGCTCTATGAGGACATGGCAGGATACTCCTTCCTGAAGAAATGGATCTACCGGCCCGGCGTGGAAGAGGTCAACATCAATGCCTACAACGATATCGAGGTCATTATGAGCAGCGGGCGCAGCGTCAAGATCCCCGACAGGTTTTCCTCCCCCCAGCACGCCATTGATGTGGTCCGGCGTATGCTGAACGCCTGCGGCATGGTGATCGACGATACCATGCCCTCCGTGCTGGGATTCCTGGATAAGAATATCCGTATCTCGGTGGACAAGACACCCATTGTAGACCCTGAAGTCGGGGTAAACGCCTCCATCAGGATCGTCAACCAGCAGACCGTTTCCGAGGAAAAACTGCTGGAATCCGGGAGCGCCACGGCAGAAATGCTCCATTTCCTGACCGCCTGCATCCGTTACGGCGTGTCGGTCTGCATCGCAGGCTCCACCGGCTCAGGGAAAACCACGGTCATGGCATGGCTCTTATCCAATGTCCCCAACAACCGGCGCCTGATCACCATTGAGGAGGGCTCCCGCGAATTCGACCTGGTAAAAAGGGATGAAAACGGCAATATCCTGAACTCCGTCGTCCATCTCCTCACAAGGCCCCACGAAAACACCTCCATGAACATCAACCAGGATTTCCTCCTGGAGAGGGTGCTCCGCAAGCATCCTGATGTGATCGGGATCGGTGAGATGCGTTCCGCCGCTGAAAGCCTGTCCGCCGCCGAAAGCTCCCGCACGGGCCACACGGTCTGCACCACCATCCACAGCAACTCCTGTGAGAGCACTTACCGCAGGATGATGACCCTTGCCAAGCGGAAATACAACATGGACGATTCCATTTTAATGCAGATCATGGTGGAGGCTTATCCCGTGGTGGTATTCACAAAGCAGCTGGAGGACCGCTCCCGCAAGATCATGGAGATCATTGAGGGCGAGGATTACCAGGACGGGCACCTGCTCTACCGCTCCCTTTACAAATACGAGGTAGTGGACAACATCACGGGAACTGACGGGCATACCCGTGTGGTGGGCCGCCACCGCAAGACGGGGTACATCTCCGACACCTTAAAAAAGAGACTGCTGGATAACGGCATCTCCCACAAGGAACTGGAAGAATTCACGAAAACGAAGGAGGCGAACTGATGCACTGGATATACATTATCTGCTTTCTGCTGACTGCCGTGGGATTGTGCTCCCTGTTCGGGGTAAGGCCCAGAGATTTCATGGATGTCATTATGAAGTCACAGCAGAAAACGGCAACCCTGACGGATGAGCTGAATGTCCTGATGGGCACCCCCGCCAAGGGGTTCTTTAACCAGGACTATGAGATCAAACAGATATTGAAGGATACCGGGCGGGCTGGTAGCTATGAGTCCATCACCCGCCTCACCCTGATCCTGTTTGCGGTGGGGGCTGTCCTGGCGCTGCTGATAGGCAATGTCTATATGGTTCCCATCATGGGGATTGCTTTTTCCCTTATCCCCATCTGGTACCTGCGCAGCACTGCCGCCAGCTACAAAAAACATTTGAACGAGGAACTGGAGACTGCCATCTCCATTATCACAACTTCCTATTTGAGAACAGAGGACCTGCTGCGCGCCGTAAAGGAAAACCTGCCCTATATCAACGAGCCTGTGAAAGCTACTTTCGAGGCATTCGTCTACGAGAGCGAATTGATAAACGCCAACACCACCAGCGCCATCAACTCCCTCAAAATGAAGATCCCCAATAGGGTCTTCCACGAATGGGCAAACATCCTGATCCAGTGCCAGTCAGACCGCTCCATGAAAAACACGCTGCCCACCATCACCCAGAAATTTTCCGATGTGCGCGTGGTACAGTCCGAGCTGGAGGCTATGATGCAGGGGCCGAGACGGGAAGCCATCACAATGATGTTCCTTGTCATTGCGAATGTACCGCTGCTTTATTTTCTCAACAAGGACTGGTTTCATACGCTGCTCTTTACCACACCGGGCAAAATAGCCCTTGCAATCTGTGCCGCAATTATCCTGTTCTCGCTGACACAGATCATGAAACTGAGCAAGCCCATCGAATACGGAGGTGACAGCACATGACCCTGCTTGCCTTGATTGCCATTATCTTTTTTGGCTTTGCGGTTTATAACCTGACCTGCGCTTTTGTGGATATCCCTACTAAAAGGACTTCGCGGATGATGATGCTTTCCCGTAAACAACAGGGAACGAAGAAAGAGGGCCTTTTGGATGTCTACATAACCAAAATATCCACCCTGGCTGCGCCTTTCTTCCATCTGGATGCCTTAAAGAGAAATAAGCTGCAGGCGGCGCTGAATATCGCAGGAATGACCTTTACCCCTGAAACCTACACCGCAAGGGCGTGGGTGACTGCCGGGGGAGTCTGCCTGTGCGCCATCCCCATGGCTTTCATCATGCCCCTCTTTGTGTTTATCATGCTGGGGCTTGCAGTAGCCCTATGGTTTTCTACCTATTATGCCGTTTTCGACTATGTGAAAAAGCGGCGCAGACTGATTGAAACGGAAATTCCCCGTTTTGCCCTAACAGTAGGACAGAATCTGGAGAATGACAGGGATGTGCTGAAAATCCTGACTTCCTACAGGCGTGTGGCAGGGAAGGATTTTGGGGCCGAGCTGGACCAGACCATTGCGGATATGAAAACCGGTAACTATGAAAATGCCCTTATCCGCTTTGAGACCCGTATCGGGAGCCCCATGCTCTCGGATGTAGTCAGGGGGCTTATCGGGGTGCTCCGCGGTGACGACCAGCGTATGTACTTCAAGATGATCTGCTTTGACATGAGACAGATCGAACAAAACAACCTGAAGAAAGAGGCTGCCAAACGCCCAAAGAAAATCCAGCGTTACTCCATGATGATGCTTATTTGCATTATGATAATTTATCTGGTTGTCCTCTGTACCGAAGTCATGGGTTCCCTGGGTGCCTTTTTCGGATAAACCTGTTGCCGCATGGAGGTGATGCCTATGTCCTGAAATGTTTCACATCCGCCGGATTTGCGGATGCAGATTTTACAGCCGGGCTGCCGTAAATATGGTGTCCGCTGTTTCTGATAACAAAACTGAATACAACAATAAAATTTATTTTAGGAGGTTTCCATGAAAAAACTTACAAACTATATCCACCACAAGGCTGACCGCCTTGTATGCCGTACCCGTGCGGCTCTCTCCAACCAGCGCGGAGATTTTTACATCTCGGATGCAGTAAAAATCATTATTGCTGTTGTCCTTGGCGCCCTGCTGCTGGCAGCCCTGACAGCAATCTTCAACGGTACGGTCATTCCGAAGATCACACAGGCAATCAATGATCTTTTCAGCTGATGCGGTTTGGGGGATCGGATGCAGAAAATGCATCTGGTCCCTTTTTTAATTTTTAGATTTTGAAATGTAGGATAACGGAGGTGAAAACATTGAATCAAAGTAACTGTAAACTTTACTCATTCCTGAAAGCAGCCCGCGGGAACTGGCACAATGCCCTGTTTGTCAAATGTACCCACAGTGCCTGTCCTTATGGACATTCTGGCATCTGCAAAGGTTTCCTATTGATTGCGGATGCAGATGGGACTCCTCTTCTTGCGGATGTTGAAACGGTACGCAGACTGACACATGAAGAAATAGAGCCGGAAGGCTGTCAGGGCATCCTGAACCAGCGCGCTTTTATATCCGCCTATTCCTCTTACCTGGAATGGCATACGGAGGATGATTCCCTCTGCCCGCTGCGGCAGCTTTGCCAGCTCTGCGACCACCCATGCTGAAACTGACTGCTCCGGAATGTGTAACCTCGTTTCAAACCGCATATCTCTGGAGGTGATGTGATGAAAAAACAAACTATCTACTGCCCGTATTGTAACGCCCCTGCAGTTTTACGCCCTGCGCATATGATACACGGCGCAAAAACAAATAAAAAGAAAAGCTACCTGTACATATGCAGCCGCTGGCCGGAATGCGATTCCTATGTGAGCGCCCATCAGAAAAGCCTTCAGCCCATGGGGACCCTTGCCAACAAAACCCTCCGCCGCAAGCGGATTCTCGCGCATAAGGCGCTGGAACAATTCCGTATACAAAAACACATGGAAAAGTGGGCTGTCTATCTCTGGCTGCAGGGAAAATTAGGATTGACGGAAGCACAGGCCCATATCGGAATGTTCTCAGAGCAGATGTGCGAACAGGTAGTCACCCTATGCCGCCAGTCCCTCTCCGCTGCAAAATACAGCGCGGCATGAAAGGAGGCACCCTATGAAAAAGCAAAAATATGTGCTTACCAGTAATCAAAGAGAGCTGGTTGAAAAAAATCTTTCAGTTGTTCATTGGGTTATTTTGCAGAATATTCATACCCATGAGAGTATTTATGGTTTAGGATATGAGGATCTCTATCAGGAGGGCTGCATCTGGCTGTGCCACGCGGCAGTTACATATGAGGAAAAATACGCTTTGTTTTCCACTTACGCCAAAATCGTGGTACGCAACGGGCTTTTCTCTTATTGCCGGCAGCTCTATGCAAAGGAGCAGCATACCAGCCATTTAAGCCTCAGTGAATATGAAGAATACATTCCGGATGCTCTTATGCCAGCCGCCACGGATACGGCTGAAAAGCAAATCAGTCTGTTGGAAACGCTGGATCTTCTGGAAACCAGCAAACGGGCTTATCAGGGCGTTGCAAGGCTTGGCATTGAAGCACTGGAATTACAGATCAAGGGACTCAGCATATCCGACATTGCGAAGCTCTATGATGTTCCACCCTCTCATGTAGGCGCCTGGATCTCCCGCTCCGCACAGAAACTGAAAAAGGATAAGAATTTTTTATCCGGCATCCTGTAACCTTAAGGAAAGGAAGGTACAAAACATGGCAATGAAAACACTGAAGTGTAATACACTTTATACGGCGATAGGCCGCTTTGAACGCAGGACAAATGGCTGCGGCCGGTCCTGCCCTGTCATTCTGCTGGCAGGGAAAGAGCATATGGTCGATATGCAGGAAATGGTACTTTGGACAAGCCTGAACTGGCGCATTGTCAGGGCTGAAGATATTGCGGAATTATGTTCCTGGACTATTTCAGACACCTCATATCCCATCAGCCGCTCCTGGGAAGAATGTCTGGAGCGTTTATTGGTAAGGGGGCTTGTCATTTCGGGAAACGGGGATACGGAATATGATGCGCTGTATGACCTGCTTTCCCCGATTTATGTCATACCCTCCGGCGGCAGCTTTTTCCTCAAGACCCTGACCTTTATAAAGCTCACCCTTTTCCGCAATATCCCCATATCCAAGGCAAAGAGGCTTTTTACAAAGGACCGGCGCACGGATAAGGAACGGCAGGTAATGAACCTTGCAAGGCAGGCGCTTTTATCCACCGCTGAGATTATCAAATGCATTGAGATGGATATCCGCCGTCTGCCTGACGAAGAAAGCATTCTGGATCAGCTCTACAATGATGCCTATACCACCAGCGACAACATCAACAGCCTTGTAAAGCACAGTTCCAGCAGCAAGCCTGTCACACTCGCCGTAGCAAACCTGTATCTGCGGCAGCAGATCATTTTTGAAAGGATATAAGACTCATGAACCCACAATCTTCTTTTCCGCCTGTTTTCAGGCGGAAGATTCTGCTTACCTTTATTTTGGGCTTTGCTTTTTTACTGGTTGCAGGTGCGGTTTTTCTGCTTTCCCACGACCATGTGCTGCTCTATCTGAGTGTCCTGCTGTTTGGCGCAAGCATTTATAAGGGATGGCAGCTCTACCGCACCGCTGCCCGCGGCAGTTATGAAACCGTTATCGGCATATGTACAGGTATTGCAGAACTGCCTTTTCGGAAACATAAGCGGATCACTCTTTTGCGGGAGGATGGAACGGAAATCTCCTTGCTCTTGGACAGACACGCGCAGCTTTGCCTGCAGGTTCCATACTGTTTCTATTTTCGGAAAACAGCAGGCTCCTGTTTTAAACAGGATTCCCTGAACCTGCTGCTCTCCACGGACAACCTTTTAGGTTACGAGGAAACAGATTCCTTTTTGCCTGAAGAACCTTCCCAAAGGGATCTTCCATAAGAAACTTTTTATTTTATCGACTGAGCCGCCAAAAGATACTATATATTGTTTAATTATCATTGACACATACAAGATATGGTGCTATACTTTTCTTGTAATTGATTTTTGTGCGTTTATGGCGAATGTTTTCGCATTGCACACGTTGTCAAGTTTGTAATTTAAGTGGCAGTGGCATTACTCCGCTTTTTTGCGTGGTATTCTCTGGCACTTTTTTATATAGATATCAATGCTGCGGCAGAAAGGAGCGTTATGGCACAGATTTATGTATTCGGCCATGTTACAGAGGACATCATCCCCAAAAAAAGCCAAACAGATTCCACCTATGTCTGCTTCACTCTCAGGGAGCGGACCGGAAAAGACCATGTACAGTATTATCAGGTCTGGGCATGGAGCGAAAATGCACAGCGCCTGATCCGCCAAAAGGTACACAAGAACAGTGTAATCTGGCTGACAGGCACTTTGGAACTGGTTGACAGCACTGTAAACAGGGGAAGCCAAAAAACCAAGCTATTGAAAGTGTATCTTTCTAACTGGGGCTTTGTTCCCTATGTGACAGGCAAAACGAATACGAACAGTATTTCAAATGAAACAGAGTTACCCCCACCCATTCCGGCCTCTGCGGAGGTGCTGGATGGAGACCGGGAAGCCCTGCCGGAGTAAACAGCTTATTCCGGTTTATAAGAGGAACCGTATGGTTTTTCAGAATGACACTGAAAATCCCTGCGGTTCCTCTTTTTTTGTTGCAATTATTTTCAGAAAGGATGGAAAAACAAATGAAACATGACAAACCCCTTTGGGGAAGTATCAGTATCCTGATCGGTGCGGTGATCCTGATCTTAGCGCTCGTAAGAGGCACTTTGCAGACCGCCCTCCTGATCGGAGTTTTCAGCATCTGGGGAATCTGGACAGTCGGTTTTCTGCTCCTGCCCTATATGCGCCAGTCGAAACGCCGCATACAGCGCAACCGGCAGATAAAGACCTTGCAGGCGGCAGGCATTTCTCCTGCCAATCCGCTGCCCGCTTTCAGCCAGGACGCGGAATCTGTAGAGCTTTTACTGCTGCGCCATGTCAATCACCGCATATCTGCTTACTTAAAAGCAGTTTATCCGGATGTGAAATGGGAATGGTGTGAGAAAAACCCTGAACAGATTATCCGTCAGGGCGGCGTAGGGCGCATCAGAGTATTTGGTGCAGCCGACTTCGACCATGCGGATATCACGGTAGATCAGCAGGCTAACATTTCCTGCAGCATGATCCACATTGTTCCTCTGGCAAATGCCCTTGGCGGTACGGACGGCTCAGAAAGCCTTCCTCCCAATAAACAGCCCGTTGACCCGCAGATATGGTATGAGCTGCAGGGGCGCAAGGTTCTGGAGGCTCTGGTTGCAGACTTAAATTCCAGGGGACACAGCAGTTTGACGCTCCGCGAAGACGGCGACATCTGCACCACGGAAAACGATGCGGAGGTTGCCAGAGAGCATCTTGCCAACTTTCCGGAAAAGCTCTATTGGCCCCGTCTGGTACAGGTCTTTGAGCGTAACGGTCTTGCGGCGGAAATTACGGCAGAAGGTATTCAGGTCTCATGGTAGCTCTGCCCAAAGAAAGGAGTGAATTCCAAAATGAAAGAAGGTCTTTCCCTTCAGCAAATGGCTATGGAAATTGAACGCCAGCACCAACTTAAGGAGGATTATCTCGTCAACACGGACAACCTGAAACTGGAACCTTATAATTCCCAGGTTTACCTGCATATGTATGACGAAAAAGGCGTTGAACCTGTGGAACCCATGGAAATCAATCAGGTCGCCCACAGACAGCTCGGCAGCCGGTTGAGGATCCCTGCCTCCTACTATGACAGGATGCTTACCGAACATCCTGCTCTTTTGGCAGACAATGTGAACGCATGGTTCCAAAAAGAACCGGCAACCAGGATGCTGCGGACCATGGGCGGCACCGTCAGGGCTTTCCTGAGCAACCGTTACCGCCGCATTGACAACATTGAAATTGCCAAGATCGTACTTCCCCTTATCGGACAGATGGAGGGCGCCCGGTTTGAGAGCTGCCAGATCACCGACAGCAGAATGTACCTGAAGGTCGTCAACACAAGGCTGGAGGCGGAAGTTGTCCCCGGAGATATCGTACAGGCCGGCGTCATCATCAGTAACAGCGAAGTGGGCGAAGGCTCTGTATCCATCCAGCCTCTTGTCTATCGGCTGGTATGCAGCAACGGCATGATTATCAATGATGCCCAGACAAGGAAAACCCATTTGGGACGTATCAACAGCACAGATGAAAACTTTCTTCTCTTTTCAGAAGAAACCCTCGCCGCAGACGACCATGCCTTTGTCCTGAAGATTCAGGATACGGTAAAGGCAGCTGTGGAGGAGGCCCGCTTTTCCTGTGTGGTAGATATGATGCAGCGGGCTAAACAGGCTCCCATCAACACAAAGGATGTACCCGGCATTGTCCGGCTCGCCAGCAGGGAATTCAATATCACGGAGGATGAAAGCAACGGAGTTCTCCAGCACCTGATCGAAGGTCAGGATTTAACGCTGTACGGACTTTCCAATGCAGTCACCCGTCACAGTCAGGATATTGAAAGCTATGACAGGGCCACCAAACTGGAAAGCATCGGCTATAACATACTTTCCATGCCTGCCAGACAGTGGAACAAAATCAATCAGATGGCGGCGTAATCACCGCCGTACAACCAATCTAAGGAGGATTTGCTTATGAATACCCAGAACAACACAACATCAGTAGCAGTAACAGAAAGAGAACAGTTTTTACTTCCCAGCATGAACATCACCGATTGCGATTTCACATCGGATGAACTGGCTGAGGATATGGATGGCCTGCAGGTAAGCTTTCCGAGGGTAAAAATTCCCTCCGGCGGTATGCTGCAGTTCGAGATTCCTTCTGATGATCCCGAAAATCCGGATTATGAAAAGAACCTGACCGGCATCATCCTGTGCAACCACGACAACTATGCCTATTGGCCGGAAGGGAGCGAGTATGACGACAACACCGCCCCGCTCTGTTCTTCCACTGACGGAAAACAGGGTATCGGTGAACCCGGCGGCACCTGCGCTACCTGCGCACTCAACCGCTTTGGAACGGGACCTGAAGGGCGTGGGAAAGCCTGCAAGAATATGCGTATGCTCTATCTGCTCCGCAGCGGAGAATATATGCCGATACAGCTTGCCCTGCCGCCCACCAGCCTGAGTCCTTTCCGGGAGTTTATGAATCAGTCCTTTATGATCCGCCGACGCGCCACTTTTGGAAGTGTTGTGCAGATTGGACTGAAAAAAATGAACAACGGCAAGGATGATTACAGCGTTGCCACTTTCCGCCGTCTGTATGACTTGGAGGGTGAGGAACTGGCACAGGCACGCGCTTATGCAACCAGCTTTAAGGAACAGATCAAGATGATGCTCCAGCAGCGGGCATCTGCCATTCTGGAGCAGCGGGATACCGGCTGTGACTACGAGGTAACGGAGGCGCTGCCTGCCAATTCCGGCAGCCAGTTCTGTATTGCACCGCCGCTTGACGGCGACAGGGAGGCATTGCCTGCCTGACTGTAACTGATAATTGATACTTTGCGGTTTTTACCGCATCCATGTGGACAAGGGAGCTTTCGGTCAGAGGGCTTCCTTGTTTTACTTTTCAGGAGGAAAAAATTATGTGTGAAGTACCCTTAACTTATGAACAACAGCGATTTGCTGCTGACAACCATGGTCTTGTATTCAAGTTTCTCAATGAACACCAATTACCCGAAGATGAATTCTATGATGTTGTAGTTTTCGGCTATCTGAAAGCAGTTCGAGATTACTTATCCCGTCCGGAACTGCAAAAGTATTCTTTTGCAACCATCTGTTGGAAGGCAATGACCTGTTACCTTTCCAATCATTACAAAGCTCAATACCGCCAGAAACGAAACGCAGAGGTCATCAGCATTCACGCAAGCCTCTACGAAGACGGTCTGCCTTTAGAGCAGATGATACCTGCCACTGACACGCTTATGCTCCAGTTGGAATCAGATTTATTGATGCATGAGCTTGCCTCCCGTCTTTCCAGGCAGCAATTAGATATGGTGCGGCAAAAGACCAGCGGCTACGGAGTCCGGGATATTGCCCGCCGCCATAAGACTACCATCAAACAGGTTCAGTCAATCTTAGAGGAAGTCAGAGGCATACTGCTCCAGTTAAGCTGTGAGTAAACACTGCCATACAATTTATATTCCGCAAAGGGGGTCAGAAAGAATGAAGAAAGAGAAAAAAGAAGTCAGACTTTGTGGCAGCTTACTGTGTCCCATCATCATAGGCAGACCTGCCATCTTTGCATCCGGCGGGAAAGTCTACCATACTTCCCGCGTGGTGGCATTGCATGAGCAGACGGAAGAAAATATCCATTTTGAAACGGTAAATACCCATTACCATTTATCCACAAGCCCTTTTCCGCTGGCGGCCATGAGTCCGCTCCCTGTGAGACTGGCCGCGTGCGCATAAATGGACTATAACAACCAACAAAGCGAGGTACAAACGAAAATGACATTAAAAGAATTTGCGACAACGACACAGGCTAAAGTCGCTGCCAGACTGAATAAAGAAACAGATCTGAAAGAAGTGCTCAAGCTCAATGGCATTAAACGCTACGGCTTGATCATCTTTGACTCCGCTATCAATGTCTCTCCTACGATCTATCTGGAGCCTTTCTATGGGAAGTTTCTGGAAACCCAGGACTGGGACTGCGTGATTGAGGATATTATAAAACTTTATCGGGACAATATGCCGGGCGAGCCTATGGATACAAAGATATTCTTTGATTTCAGCCAGGTAAAGGAAAAGATATTTTACCGCCTTATCAACTATGCGGAGAACCGGGAACTGCTTGAGCAGATGCCCCACATCAGATTTTTAGATCTGGCAAAGGTTTTCTGTATACGGTATGAAAAAGAAGAAGTCGGCAGCGGGATCATTTCTATCTATCATTCCCATTTGGAGCATTGGGGCATCAGCGCTGACGAACTGGAAACCGTAGCAGATGTGAATTCACCTCTCTTTATGGCACAGCGCATTTCCAATATGAGCTCAGTTTTAGTAGAAAACGGAGTATCACAGGAAGACCTATCAGTGCCTATGCCCGAAGAATTTTCGTCTGTATATGTAATGTCAAATATTTCTAAATCCAACGGTGCGGGCACCATATGTTATCCCAATATCTTAAAGACTCTCTCCGAGAAAGCGGACCGGGATATTATTATCCTGCCCAGTTCTATCCATGAAGTCATCCTTATTCCTTTCAATGAGAATGAGAACATGGAAACATTCCGGGATATGGTTCACTATGTAAATGCAAACGCTCTGGAGCCTGAGGATTTTCTTTCCGACAATGTATATATCTACCGGCGTAACACCGGACAGATAGAAATTGCTTAACAGTATGACAGGGCGGCAGACAAAAATGCCGCCCTGTTTTCAACATAAAGGGAAATGCCCTTTAGAAAGGACTTTATTATGGAACTATTAAAAAAATTCGAGGCAGTCACGGCGACCTCAAACTCCCGCATCTCAGATACTGACCGCGCTTTCTGCAAGGCACACCAGGCTGCCTATGACAATGCCAGATGCACCCTTCCGGAACTGCTCTGTTTCTGGGAGGATATGCAGCGCCAGCAGGCGGAACTGCTGTCCGGCACAGATACCCCTCCCACCTTTTTCCTTGCATCCAGGGATGGCATCAAGCTCTCAGAGGCAAGTATCCGGGAACAGCTTTTTTCCCTGCATTCCCTGTTTGTCGGGGAAGTGGTGTCATTCTTCAACAAGACCTACCAGCTTTCCCTCTCCATAAGGGATATCGAAGACAACCTGATCCCGCGGGAACCGGAAGACAGATGGACGGATGACTATGAAGACAGGGTAAAGGCATACACCCAGGCCATGCAGGACCTCTCCCTCCGCTACACGGATATCTTAGACCGGATATTCCTTTACACGGACGGGCGCGAACTGTCCGAGCAGGCCCTCCATGAACTGAAGGAACAATGCCACAGGGCTGCATGGAATACATCCAACGGGAAAGCATGGTTCACGCTGAAAAAGCGTACCCTGCTGCTCAATGGCTATTCCTGCAGCTACCGTGACCTCTACGGCGGCGGCTATTGGGAACTCGCCCAGGATACTAAAAATATTTTAAGGGGGATCGCCCATTTTGAAACGGGAAGCTTTTCAACCATCCCTTACAGTATCAGCAGGCTTATCGGGGCATATGATCTCCGTTCGGATTCCCATGAATTCAACGGCTGCGACAAAGTCCTGTCCCTGAAGATGTATAAGAACCGCCGTGTAGACATCAAGTTCTCCACGGAAGAAAATGCCCGGCAGTTCGTAAACGACTACCTGGGCGCCATATGCTAAGGAGGTGGATCCTGATTGAAATATTCCTATTACGGGGAGAAGATCCCCTTTGACCAAAGAAAAGAACTGAATGAAAAAGTCCTCAGCCTGATAGCGGACGGTATGCCGGAATCCTACGGCATCACCCGGGAGGACATATACAATGCCTATACGGGCGACGGCGGCCTCCACGGGCTGGACCGGGCCGACTTTGAGAATTACCACCAGTTCAGCGGGGCAAAAAAGGAGATCGAGAACGGGCAGTTTTTCACGCCTCCCGGTCTCTGCGAGTTTGTCACCGCCTGCCTGAAACCATCCCGCAATGACCTGGTCGCGGATCTGACCTGCGGCAAGGGGGATTTCTTCAACTATATGCCCGTGGAGACAAACCTCTACGGCTGTGAGCTGGATGCGAAGGCTGCCAGGGTGGCAGGGTTCCTTTATCCGGGCGCTGCCATTGAGTGCGGGGATATCCGCAGCTACCAGCCGGAGGTACGGTTTGACTATGTGGTAGGCAACCCGCCCTTCAACCTGAAGTGGTGGACCGAAGGCGGCAGGGAAATATCCTCGCAGCTATATTACTGCCTGAAATCGGCACAGCTTTTAAAGCCCCTGGGCATCCTTGCGCTGATCGTACCCAGGTCTTTCCTTGCGGATTCTTTTACGGACGGCGGGCAGATCAGGGAAATGGAAAGCTGTTTCAGTTTCTTAGGGCAGGCCATGCTCCCGGAGAATGCTTTTGCCCATCTGGGCGTCAGCAGTTTCCCCACCAAGCTACAGTTCTGGCAGAAAAAGGGGAACAGCAGCCAGGGAAAGCCCCAGCCCTACCGGACGGAACCCGACTTTTACCTGTCCGCGGACTCCGACATCCAGAAGGTGGCGCAGCATACCCATGAGAAATATATCGCCTTTGCCAAGTCCGCGCTGGAGAACAACCAGCACAGCATCCTCCTGGAACTGGCAAAGTCCCAGAGCGTTTCCAGGGAATTCCAGTACCAGACCCTGAAACTGCTGTACCAGATCAAGGTGCATCCGGCGACCAACGCCCTATATGCCAAGTGCAGCGAATACCTGTACCGCTTTTACACACAGAAACAGCCGGACGATATGAACTATGAAAAATGGTGCGCATCAAGGATCACGGAGAAAAAGGTACTCACTTACCTGCAGCGGGCGCTGAAAAAACAGAACGCCGCGCCGGAGGAGGACAGGGTCGCCCTTGTCAAGCGGAACGGCGAATTTGCCTACAAGGGCTACAGTGCCGCCGCAAGGCGCCGCATCACGGAGGCAATGCGCATCCCGGTACCCATCCACCAGGCGGTGCTTGATGACACCCCGGAAAAATACCCAGGCTATGAACGCCTGCTCCGCAGGAAACACCTAGAATACGAAACCCAGAACCAGCCCTTTGCGGAGATGGACGAGGACCCGCGGATAGCGGAATGGCTGTCGGAGTTCTGCCTGTGGGACCCCTCCCGCATGGAGATGATCCGTTTCAGCGAAGTGCAGCGGCATGACATCAACCTTACCTTACAGAAACGCTATGCCCTCCTGCAATGGGAACAGGGCAGCGGCAAGACACTTGCCGGCATTGCGACCGGGCTGTACCGGATGCAGAACCAGAACATACACAGCACATGGGTGGTGTCCTCCGCGATCTCCATCCGCAACAACTGGAACGTGGTGCTGCCACTCTATGATATCCCCTGCATCTTCGTGAAACGCCCTGCAGACCTGCAGCGTGTACGGCGGGGGGATTTTGTCCTGCTCACCTTAAACACGGTCAGCGCCCACAAAAAGCAGCTCCGGAAATACCTGAAACGCCTCGGGCGTAACATCCAGCTGATACTGGACGAGAGCGACGAGATCTCCAACCCGAACAGCGCGCGCTGCCAGGCGGTGCTCTCCTGCTTCCGCCGCTGCCGGATGAAGCTGCTCACCACGGGCACCAGCACAAGGAACAACATATCAGAGTTTGCCCCGCAGCTGGAGCTGCTCTACAACAATTCCATCAACATGATCTCATGGAACCGGTACATCTACCGCCACAGCCGGGATGCTGAGGCTGACGATGAGCCGGACCGTGAAAACAACTCTTACTTCGGGGAGCCCATCCCCGCCTACAAGAAAGGCTACTCCCTGTTCGCCGCCTCCCACCTGCCGGAAAAAGTCACCGTGTTCGGCCTGGAGAAACGGACACAGGACATCTACAATGCAGACATTTTGAGCGGCATTGTAGGGAAGACCGTCATCACAAGGACCTTTGAGGAAGTGGCGGCCAAGGACATCAAGCGGATACACCAGGTCCTGCTCCAGTTCCCGGAAGAGGAAAAGGAAGTCTACCGGAAAGCCATGAACGAGTTCAGCCTGATGCGGAGCAATTACTTTGCCTCCACCGGCAATTCCAGGAAGGATTCCATGATGCGCCTCATCCAGCAGATCGTACTGCTGCTGCGGATCAGCGCGGCGCCGGACACCGTACAGGAATATGCGGGCGATACCCCCGTCAAGGTCATGACTGCGGTGGAAATGGTTTCCGGATGGCCGGACGAGGTCATCGCCATCGGGGTGCGCCACAAGGCAGTCCTTGCATCTTACGAGAACGCCCTACGGGAATACCTCCCGGACCGCCCTTTGTTTGTCGTCACCGGCGAAAGCACCAGCTTTGCCAAAAGGCGGGCGCTGCACCAGACACTGAAAGAGAGCGGGAACGGGATACTGCTCTGCACCCAGCAGAGCCTCCCCTCCAGCGTCAACTTTGAGTATGTCAACAAGGTCATCATCCCGGAACTCCATTACAACAACTCCGGCATGAGCCAGTTTTATTTCCGGTTCATCCGGTACACCTCAACGGAATACAAGGACATTTATTTCCTTACCTACGCGGGCAGCATTGAATCCAACCTGATGCAGATGGTGCTTGCCAAGGAAAAGCTGAACCTGTTCATGAAAGGGCAGGACGTGGACCTGGATGAGATCTATGAGCGGTTTGACATTGACTATGACCTGCTCTCCCTGCTGATGGTACAGGAAAAGGACAAAGAAGGCAGGCTCCATATCCGCTGGGGCGAACAGAAAATAGCATGAATTTTTATTTTACGAAAGGAGGCTCTTTATGTACTATCCTATCTTACAAGTATACACAGAACCACACCATGAAAGGGAATGGGCAACGGAGGATGACTTTATAAACCACCCCGGCCTGATTCCCATTGCCAGCCATATAAAAGCAGTATATGACCGCGACTCCGCCATCCGTATGTTTGGACAGTGGATCATGAAGCACCATATGGGCGCCTTTTCCGGCGAAAGTTTTACCCTTTCCCCGGATGCCCGCAGGAACTACTTTGAGGGGCGTTTTCCGGAATTTAAGAAAAACCTGAAGGCTTTGGATGCCGTGACGGAACCCCTGTATATCAATGACTATGATTATGTGGGCAACCTGCTCTCGGATCTGGCCGCCAGTTTTTCCAATGACCGCAGCTGCTATATTATGGAATCGGATAACCCGCCTGTTCCTTTTGATATCTTTATCAGAACAGCCACACCCGGTATGCCCTATTATATCGGTGCTGCTCTGGAATACCATTGTTAGGAGGCGCCTATGGAAACAGATACTTTACGCAATACCCTTATGATGCATCTTGATACGCTCCGCCGTAATCTGGCGGCGGTTTCAAGGGAGGAATTAAGAACCCGCTACCGCAAGCCCTATTATGCCCTGCTGCATGATATCTCTGCCGCCGCCTCTGCCTATGTAAAGGAGATTGCCCTGGCAGACCTGCGCATCCGAAAGGAATATCTGCAAGAAGCTGTGCCTGTCATAAACAACGCAATACAGGCATCAGGATTGCTAAAGCAGATCTCAGCGGCGGCTTACCGCAGGCAGGATATCCAGGAGATCGAGCAGCTTGCCCTTGCACTGAAAAAGCAGATAGCGGATGCACTGATCCCTTTTTATGAAAAGCATATGGGGCTATATCTATCGAATGAATGCTTTAGCGCCACACCACAGGCACCGCTGCTTTATAACCATGTAAACGGCTGTGTCCTGCAGGACGGGAAATGGATCCCCTTAAAAACAGGGCAGAAATATACTTTCCTGACCCTGCATATCAAAGAACGCAGCCAGACCGTTGCATAATTTTAGGAGGATACTTACATGAAGATTTTTGATTTTGAGACAAACGGCAATACCTACCGGATGAAACTGGATATCAGGACTTATTCCAACGGCAACCTTGCCCTCGCAATGCACATTGATACAGAGGACGGCTGGGAACCCTGGAATATTTTTACCGTAAACCTAGGCTTTCCTTTGGAAAAAGATATTGCCTACATTGACACAAACAACAACGGCGAATCCATCCTTGCATGGATCATCCGCAACAAACTGGCGGTTCCGACGGGGAAAACCAGCCGGAGCGGCTACTGTACCTATCCACAGTATAAGTTCCGTGAGGCTGCCCTCCGCGAGATTGATGCGGACGGCTATGACAAATATCTGGCGGATCATGCCGCTTAAAGGAGGAATTTTATGAATATCAGCTTATCAAATACCTGTTCCTTTCCGGAAGTTTTTCAGAAAACAAAGACCGTGGATTTCAGCGCCGTGGCCCATCCGGTCAGTGAAATAACTTATTCCCGGTCTGATCACCATGGCGGCCACTGGTGGACAACATGGTTCAGCTGCACCGAGACTCCTGTATCAGGAGAACTGGCGTCAGAAATTGATCTTTTTCAGAATACCCTGCTTGGGCTGGCGGCTTTCAAAGACCTCTCCACTATGAGGGAGCTTTGTAAAACAGCAGAAACCACCTCAGACCAGACGGAATATAACCTCTATTCGGAAACAGAGCATTTCCATATCTGGCTCAGGCTCATTACCAGGGCTAATGACTATAACTTATATGTCCACTATTACCTGAAATCACTTCAGTAAAAGTATGTTTTAAGAGCAAAGGAAAAGCGCTGGCACACAACCCCAGCGCTTTTCTGCTTTTTAGAAACGGAACATTCTGATGCTTTTGATCAGCGTGATGCAAAGTTCCTGATACAAGTCTTCATCAAACCTGCCACCAACGATTGCCCCTTTTATCAAAAGAGGCTTGTACATCTCCAGAAGGGCAATGACTGCCGATTCCTGCCCAGTCTTTGCCTGTAATAGTATTTCCTTAAAATTCACTTTCCCATCTCCTCCATCTTCTTTTTGATCTTCCGGATAGTACGGTAGTAAATTGCTGCCACACCCTTGTATCCAAGCCCCAGCTCCTCTGCAAGCGATTCAAAGCTCCTCTCATCCAATACCCTTGCAAAAAATATATTGCGCTCCCGCTCATTGACCTCTTTCAGCGCATGGATCAGGGCACTGTCCTCCAACTGCATAGACAAAGGCAGCCCCAGCAGCATATCTTTCTCCACATCACCCTTTTGGCGGTCTCCGATCACATCGGTCACAACCTCTGTCTGCTGCCGTCTGGTTATCTGCTGTATGTATTCATTTCGGCGGTGCTGGACTGCTGTTGCCAGATATGCCGTAAACCTGTTTTGAAGAATTTCTGTTTCACTCTTCCCGTTATTTTTCTGCCACATGGCTTTCCTCCTTGATTTCAGATTTTTTGTGAAAATCTGAATCAGGAGGCGAGCGGCAATGGACATTGCAATGGGGATATAAAGGGAAATGTAACTTTACGGAACCCCTGTCCGCAAAAGAAAAAGAACCGTTACCCGCCCCGAATGCCGGATAACCGTCCTTTCCCTGTGTTTTCCATGTTTCCCCGAAATAGTAGTGTACTGCGCTACCATAAAGGGACTGTTGTATCCCATAAATGGATACGATTTTTTTAATGAATTTCCCCTGCCGCTGCCCGGCTTATGACCATTCCCCAATGCCTGCCATGCATCCTCTCCCATGGCACAAAAAAGACACCCAAATAAGACCCTGATGAACCATGTTTTTTTTGTTCACCGGAAGTCCGGGTGTTTAAGTAGTTTATTACGCTATTTTTTAGTGTGGTACTGCCATTTTTACTTTTATGAAGTATGGCAATACACTACTATCAGGAGGTGATCAAGATGTCTTTATCCATCAAGGATGCCCGCGTGTTCAGCGCCGCCTTGCGGGATGCAAGGAAAAAAGAGGAAGCTCACGCAGGCTGAATGCGCGGAGCTACTCGGCCATTCCGTTTCCTTCCAGAAGGACCTGGAGCGCTGCCGCTGCTCCACAAGTATTGAAGGTTTTTTCCATATCTGCAGGGTTCTCAACATATCTGCGGATGACTGCATTTTCCAGGACGGGCACGACAGGACCGGCTCTGCATACCAGACCCTGATGCGGCTGCTCCCGCTGTGCGATGAAAAAGCCCTGGCCGCCCTTGCAGCCGCCGCAGCCGTACTTGCAGGGTCAGGTTCTGACAGCCTGCCTCCGGGAACACCGGAAGGCGGTGCCGACAGACAGGCGTAGTATCCCACAAAAAAACAGAAAAGCCTGCCGTCCAGATTTTGTTATCTGCTCCGCTGGCTTTTCTGCGCTGTTCCATGGGAAAGTTTCCCCATGCCTGTGTCCTGTAATGGTATAAGTTTCAGCTGAATGATCTACAAACATCTATGTCCCGCTGCCGGGACGGATTCCCCTTGATCCATACAGGGAGCTGTCTCCCTGCTTTCTGTGTGATTCCTTTTCTCCGGCTGCCGCGCAGCCTTTCTGTAGAGCTCTCCTTTCTTTGGCGGGAAGGGCATTTTTATTTCCAATGCCCTGAAATTACCGCAACACCATGTTACCTTTTCATTATATATGTAAAACAGGAAAAATCCCCAATTTTGCCCCACATACAGATTTTTTCCCTAAAGTACAGACGTGCTCTTACTTTCTCACAAATTGATGCTTTCCAAACAAAGAGCCGACAAATTATGATTGCTCACAATTTCATCGGCTCTGCGTCTGCGCGTCTGGCTCTTTGATGATGGTTACTTTTAAATTCTTCGCTTCAATCAGACAATCCTGCCTGCATTTCGGACAATAAAGTGGAAAATTTTTCAATTCTGTATCTTCCCGCATTCGCAACCTCGTTTTATTTCCACAGGCAGGACAGTGTATCCATTCTGTTTTCTCCATAATGACACCTCATTTCCATAGCAAAAGTCAAAAGAATATTTAAATGCTCAAACTGTTTTTCGATTTTGCTAATTATAATCCTCCAAAATTATAATCATTTTCACATTTTCAGGTCTGCCATAATCATAATTCAATTTGCTATAAACATCAAAACCCTCATGTGTTCCTTTACATACATTTCAGAATCTCATATTACAACTCTGCTTTATTGAAAATTACAGCACTAGCTAAAAACATAATCAGAATTATAAATATCGAAAAAATAAGTGCCATTTTGTAATCATGGTAAGAAAATGTTTTTCCATAAATCATAGGGATCTGTATCGTCGGAAAAAGACGCAGCAGACTTTTATCGGGAATCGTGGTGGAGGAATACGCCTTGTTTGTAAATACAACCCCTAAAATAGAACCTGCCACTGAAATCCCCATTGTCATGGCTGTTTTTCTCGTTAGCATTGCAATGGCGAAAAAAAACATGTCAACAGCCCAATGCAAAGGCAAAGAGAGGATAATGCTTTTAGCGGCATACACAATCAGGTCAGGCAGGGAAAGCCCGGTTTCCAGCACTGGCAATGAAACTATCATGGAAACCGCCATATATGAAATTATGATTGCTGTACATCCGAGGATATAACGGCAGCCTTTTACTAACAGAATATGAAAGCGCTTGTTTCCATAGGTAACTGAATAAATGATAGTACGGTCAGTAAAATCGTCCGTACATGAAAACCCGGCATAAATTGCACAAGCCAATATCAGAATCATGCTTTCCTTTCCCAAATTTAAGACCATATTTTCCACGCTGTCATATACCCCCGTAAAAATAGAGATACCTGCACAGCAGACCAATACAAGAGTTATTACCCACACTGTCATGTCTTTTTTGAGTTTGTATAATTCTGTTTTCATTAAATTCCTCATTGCCCGTCCTCCAATATCTTTTCATAATACTGTTCCAGACTACCCGCAGATTGAAGGATATCAGATGCGGATATTTCCTTCAGCATTCTGCCATTATGCAGAAAACCGTAATGTGTTGCGACCTGCTCTAGTTCATTCAGAATGTGGCTTGATATAATGATTGTGATATGGTGATCTGTATTGAGTTTCAAAATCAACTTCCTGAATGCAACAATTCCTATTGGATCAAGCCCATTGATAGGTTCGTCTAATATAAGCATTTCAGGATTGTGGAGCAATGCTGTTGTTAGGGCTAAACGCTGCTTCATGCCCAAAGACAGATGTTTTGCCTTCTTTCTACCTTGTTTAAGCAGTCCTGTCAGTTCCAAAGTTTTCTTTGCGCTTTCAGCATTTTTTTTACCTGAATACTGCATCTGTACAAGATACAGATTTTCCAGAACAGATAAATGGGGATAAAGCGCTGGTGTCTCAATCATAAATCCAATATTTCTGCGCTGCCTGATAATTTCGGCTTCTGTTTTTGCACCAGCCAATGCTATCACGCCGGAAGTTTGATGTGACAGTCCTGCCAAAATACGGAACAATGTTGTTTTCCCTGCACCGTTTTCACCAATAAGCCCATAGATGCTCCCTGTCGGCACGGACAAAGACACATGGTCTAAAGCCATAGCACTACCATATTCTTTACATAAATCATTAACCTGCAAAACATATTCTTTCATGCACCAACCCCCTACTACAATGTATTTATGGTTAATACCCCTTACAGCCAGTAAGGAATTACCCATCTTGTTGCTTAAGCTGTTAGAATGAGTAAGGCAATAGGTCTGGCCACTCCTTCCTAGGACCTGGCGTCCGTATAAAAGTCAGCCAACCAGCCCTCATTCGCAGCATTCGTTTTACGCAGGTTGAACCCAGAGGCGTTCGTGTGATACCCAGTAGATTGAACAGGCAATGAGTAAACCCGGTATTGACCATTGCTAAATACATTCAAAGGAGTATCCTGTTATGAACATGAACGCTGTTGGTATTGATGTTTCCAAAGGCAAAAGCACTGTCACGATCCGTAAGCCCGGCGACGTGGTCATCATGCCGCCCTGCGACATCCGTCACACCCAGTCCTCCATCAATGCCCTGATCGAGCGGATCAGGAACCTTGACGGGGAAACAAAGGTCTGCATGGAACACACCGGGCGGTACTATGAGCCGGTCGCCACATGGCTTTCCGATGCCGGTATCTTTGTCAGCGCCGTGAACCCCATCCTCATTAGGGAGTTCGGCGATGATTCCCTCCGCACCCCAAAGACGGATAAGGCGGATTCCAAAAAAATCGCGCGATACACCCTTGACCGCTGGGCAAATCTGAAGCAATATGGAAGCATGGATAAAACACGCAACCAACTCAAAACCATGAACCGGCAGTTCGGCTTCTATACGGTCCAGAAAACCGCCATGAAGAACAACCTCATATCCCTGCTTGACCAGACCTATCCGGGCGCGAATGACTTCTTCAACAGCCCCGCGCGCAGCGACGGCAGCCAGAAGTGGGTGGATTTTGTCCACACATACTGGCATGTGGACTGTGTACGTTGTAAATCCCTTCCCGCCTTTACGGAACACTATCAGAACTGGTGCAGGCGCAAGGGCTACAATTTCAGCGCGGAAAAAGCGGAGAAGCTTTACCGGGCGTCCTGTGACCTCATTGCCGTGTTCCCAAAGGACGACAACACGAAAATGCTCATCCGGCAGGCTGTCGCAATGCTGAATACCGCTTCCGAGACCGTGGAGAGCCTGCGACTGAAAATGGACGAAACCGCTTCCACGCTTCCGGAATATCCCGTTGTTATGGCTATGAACGGCGTCGGTCCCACCCTCGGTCCCCAGCTCATGGCAGAGATAGGGGACGTCACCCGCTTCACCCACCGCGGGGCGTTGACGGCCTTTGCCGGCGTTGACCCCGGAAAGAACGATTCCGGGAAACATATCCAGAAAAGTGTCCCCACAACAAAGAAAGGTTCGCCACACCTGCGCAGGACGCTTTTCCAGATCATGGACGGGCTTATCAAGCGTTCGCCCGCTGACGACCCTGTTTATGCCTTCATGGATAAGAAACGGGCACAGGGCAAGCCGTATTACGTCTACATGACCGCCGGTGCAAACAAGTTCCTCCGCATTTATTACGGACGGGTAAGGGAATACCTTGCCACACTGTCCGAAACAGAAGAAAACTAAGACTAACTCCAATCCTTTTATCAGGCCGGCGTTCTGCGGTGGTCTGGTTTTTATGGTTTCAATTCAACCTGTATAAAATTTTCAAAGTTCACAAATTTCTGCTTGACTTTTTATTTGCAGACTTAAATAGAATTATTCTCCCTTTTTCTCTTTTGAAGTTTGCTGTTCTTTTTTCTTCCTGTACTCTTTGATTGCTTTATTCCTAAGTGGTATCCCAACACCAATCAGAAGTCCCACGATCAAAACAGTAAAATCCATATTCTCACCTCACAATTCTTTTCCCTGCACTATTTTGACAGATGCCAATATAGAAATGACATACATGATAACAACCAAGAACGCCGCCCACAAAACCAACATCACAGGTGAACTGAAAACCGTAATAAACCATCCACTGCCGTCAGCTGGAATCTTAGTGATCAAAAACAGTGTTGCCAGAAAACCTGCCACCGGGATATACATAAACACCCTGCCCTTGATAGAGCCAAATTTATAATATCCGGGAAGCTGAAATACCGTATAAAGGGCAAAAAGAAATATTCCCACAGCAGCGGCAAAGGCTATGTCAAATGCACTGACAGTTTCACCCAAACTGCTTAATATAACAGGGTGGGTAATCAGGGAAAACATCAATGCAAGTAACCCCATGATAATGATAAAAACATACCGCCCGACCACAAGTTCACTTTTACGGACTGGCAATATACCGTAAAGCCGTTCCATATCATTTTTCTCCGTAATGGAAAACGTATATCCGCTGGTCATGGCAATAAAGCACATGGCAAAGGAGATCCCTGTCAGGAGTGAGCGGTTGATTGCTGCAAAGACAGCAGGCAGCACCATTGTGAAGCATATTGTTTTCACATAAGGTCTTACTAAAGAAAAATCCAGTTTTACAGATTTCAAAATATTACTCATACTGTTCACCTCTCTTACTGGTAAATACCACAATATCGTCAATCGTTGCCGGTTCCACATTAAGGTGTGCAAACTGCTTTAAATCTTCGGTTTTTATGAGTGCCTCAAATCCTGTGGCAAAATCCCTGATGCCAAATGCTTTTTTATCCAGAACATCGGATAGCTCTTCACGCCCTCCCTTGACTATCCTGAAACTGTCCACAAATTCATCCTTGCCGCCGCTGAAAAACAATTCGCCATAACTGATATAGGTAATGTAGTCAGCAGCACGTTCCAAATCTCCGGTAATATGGGTAGAGAACAAAATGCTGTGTTCCCCGTCTTCAATATATTCTGACAGGATATGAAGAAGCTCATCCCTTGAAACAGGGTCAAGCCCACTGGTAGGCTCGTCTAATATCAATAATTTTGCATCGTATGAAAAAGCACAGGCAAGCATAAGTTTCATCTGCATACCTTTGGAAAGTTCTTTTACTTTTTTTGCAGGCGAAATATGGAATTTATCCAGCAATTCAGAAAACCTTTGCGTGTTCCAGTTCTCATAGAAAACCGACACTGATTTCTCAACCTGTGACACCTTCCAGTCATCACTGAAATAGTTGGAATCAAATACAACGCCTAAACTTTTCTTTGCCGCCTGCTCGTCAGCAATATTGTCCAGCCCTAATATTTTCACTTCACCATCTGTACGCTTCAGCATATTTAGTATCAGCTTGATAGTTGTTGTTTTTCCGGAGCCATTCGGTCCGATCAGCCCCATGATATACCCTTTGGGCAGGGTAAAAGTAATGTCATGCAGCCGGAAATTGTCAAAGGATTTTGACAGGTTTTTTACTTCCAAATAATTATTCATCCGTTTTTTCCTCCATTAAAATATCCAGAAGACGATGCAGTTCCTCTCCTGAAAGGTCAGCCACACGGGCAGCATCTATCGCTTCTGATAAACTGTTTTCAATTTTGCAGACCAGTTGTTCCTTTAAAAGTTCTGAACCCCGTCCCAAAACAAAGCAGCCACGTCCTTGAATATTCTTTACAAAACCCTCCTCTTCTAATTCCGTATATGCCCTTGTCACGGTCAGAACACTGATTTTTAAATTTTTGGCAAGCGTCCGCAAAGAAGGCAGTGTTTCATCCGCATGTAAATCACCGGACATAATGGCAGATTTGACCTGCTGCTTGATCTGCTCATATATTGGTATGCCCGATATATTTGAAATAATAAGTTTCACAATCACCCTCCTACTGTTAATGTTGTTATACTGTTATACATAACATAATAACACATAAATCAGTAGTTCACAAGAGATTTATATAAATTTAAGAAATGAACCTTAGAGGTAACTTTTGAAATACAACCAAAAAGGAGCCTTTGCAGCTCCTTTCCCTCGTTTTATATTTTTCAAGCGAACATTCTTGCACATTAACAGCGAAGAATTTTGCATATTGTTCTCCTATTTTAGCTTTATGCTTCCACAAAATTCTTCTCATAAGCCGCAGAAACCGCTTCCCTTGTTATGCCAGTCGTCTTATAATATTGGCTTCCTGCTGTTCCAATAATTTCCGCTAAACTCCCGGCTTCATTTTTGCCTGCTGCCGCTTCCTGCCCTGACAGATTTTTCAGCTTTTCAAGAAACGCCACATAAAATGCCCGCTCCATCGCAACATATTTCTGATCTTCTGTACTCCTTGCAGGCTGCCCGGCAAGCGGATGGTCTAAGTCGTATAGCCACTTATTTACTGCATTGATTGCACTTTCGACAGAACTCCCCAACAAATCCACCTGATCCGTCTCATTCAACTCACCCCTCATCCATTTGCAGGCAATCGGTCCCGCAAGCTGTGTAAACCAGGCGTGCTTTCCATCAGGAGTTATGTATAGCCCAGCTTTGGCAATATGCATACCCGTTTCTTCTTCTGCTTCCATCCAAGCCTGCTTCACTTCATCAGGTGCATTCGTTCCAAACAAATCTATGCTTGAAGTTTTTTCCGACAAAATTTCTTTTTCCGCCTCCGCCACTTTCCGGCTTGCAATCTCCGCAAAGCTATTTCCTGTTTCTGCTTTTGCGGCTTTATTGTTCCTATATACCATTTGATAATAATTTGCTGCTATACCATAGATGTCCATTTTCCCACTCCTATTATTTGTCACATATTGAAAAGCGCACTGCCGTCGCACCATTTGTATTCAAAACTGTGTTAATGCCCTGCCTGGATAAATTATTTCTGTTGACGTAAATGCATCACCAACCGAAACATTGATATGTCCACTGCTGTCAACGGCATACTCTTTGCCATAAACAGAAAATGTATCTCCCTCTTTATAACCGATTTCTATCCAGTTTATATTGTTCAAATTTTTTATCTCTGCATCAACATTCGTGACCTTGCCGGATTCCTGCAATATATAAGTATGTTTTCCGGCTCCCGCATCTATGGAAAAGAAGCCCGGCGTAATTCCGACTTTTTCACAGGTCGATAAAACCTCATCCCTGCTGTATCCCCACAAATCCTTTCCCTGTGCCAGGCACGTCAGGATATTTCCCGCCTTCCGCATCTCCCACTTATAATTTGTCCCCTTTTGGTTTGTATTCTCCGCCAGCAGCGACTCTGAAGCCGCCCAGCCAATTTTCTCATTATTGACAGCCCATGTGTATCTGCTGCCGCTGGATGTTGTCCACGAATAATAGCTTTTATTGTTCAGAACCAAAGAATTGTTTACAGCACGAATGCCTGACAGAGTGCTTGTGTTAATCTTCGGCACTGCATAATTTGGCACTACCTGACTGCTTCCGTTATAATCAAAAGAAATCACGCCATAATCCTTAAAATTTGGATTATAACCGCAGGAAACATTCTCCCCAAAATTGATTGCATCCAGAATAGTGCTTGGATTATTATAGTTTGTAAAATAAAAGGATAATTCACTTGCAGATACATTTGCGCTTTTGTCCATCAATGCAGCTATGGATTCCTTTGAAAAACTCCTTGCGCTGTCGGAAATGCTCAGGCTGTCCCGTCCGCTGCTTCCCATTTCTGATAACAGCTTAATTGCCTGCTGCTGTCTTGCTATTTTAACCGCTGATCTGGAATGAAGCAGCGACTGGCTCACTCCATTCACGCCTGTCAAATCTGTTTTAACCATTTTTATCCTCCATGCCTTTTACAATGCAAAATTCCACAGAAACACCTATCAAGTGCCCCTGCGGAATAAGGCAAATTATATCTGTAAATCTATTGAACTGCCTAATTTTTTCATGTCCGCTTCCACAGACTTTCTTGTAATGCCGTCCAATGCCCCGGACGGAATCGGCTTTCCCAGCTCCCACTTAGGATCAGCTTCCCGTACCGCCGCATAAAATGCGTTTCTGTATGCACGTTCATACTGCTCCATAGTATATCCTGCTGCTAACCGGTCATTTTTCTCTGTCTTTCTATACAGATTATCATACACGTCCCTGCGCTTTGTCGTATCGCCATTGTGGACACCGTTTTCCTGCAGAAACTCTTTCTTCGTCAACTCAAACATTTCATCTCTGCTGCTTTCCGGAATGGAGATGATACGTTTCTGACGGCCTGCATTTTCGTCTGTCAGCACAAGCCCGGCAAGCCCGTTCCTGGGATTGATATAATCTCCGTCCTTATCGTAACATTTCATGGAATTTTTAATGCACTGGATATTTGTGTACATCGCACCATTTCCTGCCTGCATCATCTCTTTGATTGCTGCCTTATATTGCTTGCTGTTCGTATCAATACCCGCCGCCTTTAACTGCGACTGTATAGAACTGCTGTTTAACTGCGACAGCTGGAAACTGCCTATAATACTTGTCCCTTTTGTGCTTTTTGTCCCAAACATACTCTGGAACAAAAAACTGTAATCGGTGATTTTTGACATAACTTCATCCTCCTTGATCCTGTTCTCAAAATCCATTTTCATTTCCGGTGCATGTACTGCACCTGCATATACTGCACTGTCACTCTTATTATCGGAAACCTGTATATCAAATCTGATATTTTTATCCCGAGGTACAGATTTTTTCCCCGAAGTACAGATTTTTTTATGTTTTTTCCCTAAACCGGCTCTAAATTACCCTAAAGCACCTTGATAATTTACGCTATCACGGCTATCGGTTCAGGATCACATCACTGTAAAATTTCCCGTCACCATTTTTATAGAGGATGCTGCCCCCGTATTTCTCCACGCACCGCTCCACATTCAGACAGCCGATGCCGGTACCCTTCCCGCCTATGCCTACCGGCCTGCCGTTCTTTATCCTTACTTCCTGTTCCACGCTGTTCTCTATGCGGATGGAAAGCATCTCGTTATAGCTTTTGATATGCACCCTGATGTAACGCTCCCCGCTGCACTTTAGGACAGCCTGCATTGCATTTTCCAGAAGGTTCCCAAAGAGCGTTGTCACATCCACCGGCTCTATGAACCCAAGCCCTGTGCTTTCCACCTTTACCACGAACCGGATGCCGATGCTTTCCGCCGCCTGCTTCCTGTCCGCAAGGAGGATGTTCAGCATTGGGTTGTCAGAGTATTCCACCGGCACAAGGGGCTTTAGGATGCCCCCGATCTGCCTGGTGTACTCCATCGCCTTTTCCGTCATGCCTGCCCGGTACAGCTCCTCAATGGAGCGGAGATGCTTGCTGACATCATGCAGGACTTCAATGGACCTCCCATATTTCTCCCTCTGCCTCTCATAATGCTCAAACTGCAGACCCTCCTGCTGCTTCATCATGGCGATCTGGAACTCCATGCTGTTCTTTTCATCCTCCACCTTCAGAGAATAAAACAAGTAGAGGTTTGCAAAGATAAGACAGCCCATATTAGCACAAAGCAGGAAATAGTCCGCTTTCCTTGTAACTGCTGTCGCAAGCATCAAAATATTGACTATACCGTAAATAAACATAACAAGATAAAGAAATACCTGCGTCCGGCTCTGCCTGTAATCCTTTTTCAAGAACCGCCTCAACAGGGCATAGTAAAAGAAGATCATTACCAACTTGGAAAACGCCACCTCTATGCTGTTTCTAATCACTGTATCTCCCGGCATAAGTGAAAGCTGCTCCATCAGAAAATCAATCCCATATACGCCAATTCCTTCAAAAAGTGCATTTGTTAGGAAAAAGCAACTTGCTTCCAGTACCCTCCAGTACCTTCTGTTGCTCCTATCCTCATAAAAGAAAAAGCTGATGATACCATATATCGGAAAATTTACTGCCGCATTCCATAAAGCACTTCTTTTCAGGTTTACCAGCGTCACGATTACCACAGCTACAGCGGCGGCAATCCGGTAAATCCACGGATTTCCAAAAGCTTTCTCATAGCGGTCACCCATGAACTGGAACATCAGCCCGGCAATGATCACACATGACAGAAAGCAACTGAACAAATATACTAAATTTTCCATGCCCCTACTCCCCACTGCTATGGATATATTCATTGAGCCGTTCCTTGAACTGCGCCACCCGTTTCTGCGACAGCGGCACCACCGCGCCGTTTTTCAGCACGACTTCATATCCCTTTGTCTTTGCCACATTTTCAAGGTTCACAAGGATGCCCCGGCAGCTCGTCTCAAAGCCGTATGGCTGCATCCTCTCCTCCAGCCCGCTGATGGCATCCGGATACTCGTACACCATGTTTTCCGCCACGATCCTGACCTTCTTTTTTGCCTTGACATATTCAAAGTACAGGATAGCATCAACGGAAAGCAACAGGGCAGGCTTTTCCGACAGGATGCCGTTTTCCTCATAGGATACGTTCTTAAACTCCAGCCGCACCTCCTCTTTCCGGTACTGCCGCAGGAATGCCTGCAGCTGTTCCTCCAGTGCTTCCGCCGATACCGGCTTTTCCAGAAAGGCAAAAGCGTGTACGGTATTCACCGCATCCATGCAGTATTGCCCGAAATTGGTAGTGTATATGATCTTTGTGGAATGGTTCCTGCTGTAAAGCTCCTGCCCCGTTTCTATCCCGTTCCTGCCCTCCATCATAATATCCATAAAAATCAGGTGGAAGCTGTCATCCGACTGTAACAGCTCCCCGCCGGAGGTAAAGCTTGTGATCCGGTATTCTTCTGTGTAATTGTCTAAAAGCGGTGTCAGGATGCCTATGAGGTTATCCCTGTCCGCCTGTTCGTCCTCGCAGACTGCTATCTGAAGCATTGCTCATACCTCCTTTGCTGTTTTATGTTTGGGAGATTGCTACTACGGTGTGTATGTAATACCCCCTATTATTATACATGATTTTTCGGCATATAGAAAATCGTAATTCCCGATGTACAAATTTTTTCCCCGAAAGACAGATAAAAGATCGGGGAAGATACTTGACAAACCTTTCCCGATCTTATCCGTCACATATCAAACACTGGCTTCTGCCTATTTCTCTATACAAATATTCCTTTTAAAAAGATAATAAGTTGCCTGATAGTAAACAAAATAAATCACACCAAAAACCGCAAATGTAATCATTCCACTGACGGGTATGATATGATCCTGAAGAATAAAAGTGCCAAACATACTCTGCACCCCTATGATAAGCAATACCAGAACAATTACAGGCATAACAAGCGGTATCAAAAAAAAGGTTGCTAGTTCTCGGTGTATCAGATGTTTCTGTGTCTTTTTTGATACACCCATTTTATCTATGATTCCGTAATTTCGCCCATTATACTCCATTGCAGATAACTGTTTGAATGCAAATATCGTACTGGACAGAAGAATAAACACAAGACTTAAATAAAGTCCACAAAAAGAAATTGTGGTAAAGCCAGTCAATGAGTTTGCAATTCCCCATGCCCTTACCGTAACGCTCATTGTAATCCTGTCAGAAAACGCCTCGTCCTGCTGCATTTGTGGGTTCCACTCGCCTCCATTTAGGAAACGGTGTATCTCACCCCGCAGCTCTGGGTATCCATCATTTTCCAACTCCATCACAATCCGGATCTTGTCTGGTATCAGAAGTGAAGCCACATCATCAGGAACTACAAGAACATACCCATTTACCCCTGCTATCCGATATTGTTCCATCGGTTCAGTGTATAGAGTAGATTGGGGATTTATTAATACATTCCCTGCTAGAGTAACTTCATTTTGACTGGAAAGCGTCTCCATGATTTTCTTCTGATAGTTCCAAGTGTCGCAATGTACCAAATACTCACCGGATTGCAAGGATACCTCCGGCAATCCCAACAAGGAACGCAGATAGCTATAATCGGAATAAGACATCGCTAATATATTGTAATTTTCAAGGGTATAAAGATAAAATACCCTGCTGTCAAGAACAGAGGTGCTTTCGTTCACATAGGAAACCAATGGCAAAAAGCTGTCCTTTGTAAGCGGCGCATCAATCGCTACACCCACATCATAAGGATATTCCACTTCTACGTTGGCTCTGTAACCGTTCCCCATTGCCAGACCAATAAACATAGTAGCCAAAGAAATTGTAAAAAGAATAGCTGTAACCGCCATCATTCGTCCGCCAGACTGTATCCGTCTTGTTATCTGTCCTAAATAAAACAAATTATCATTCGCGTATTTAATAGTTACTCTATTCCGGGCAAAAATTAGCAGCAGATAAGGAATATTGTAATAGATTCCATAGATTCCAAAGAAAAGACCGCAAACCGCAGCTATAAAAACCAACCATACCGCATTTGTCTGTATTGAAAGCCCTTTCCATATTCCAAACATACTCCCTGCAATCACAGCAAAAGAAAAACCTATAACCAATATTCTGCTTGCAATGTTTTTATTAGGTATCTGTTCATTTTTATGACTGTCATGCAAAAGATTTATAATTTTTGTACGGCGGATAATACGGACTGCCCGAAAAATTCCCACTCCATACATCAGTAAAAAGAAAACAAATACCAGCATCAGGGCACTTATGGAACAAGTAACTTTATATTCATGAGGGGCTTTAAAAATATTTACTACAATCTGTGAAAATACACCAGACAAAACTGTGCCTACAGCAATCCCAATACAAAAAGCAACTATCCCTATCAAGCAATTTTCCAACAAAAATAATTTCTGGATAGTTCCTACTTCCATTCCAAGCAGCTCATAAGTTGCAAACTCCTTTTTGCGCTGTTCCAACATAAACCGCACTGCATAACCAATCACAAAAGACACTGCCAATGCAACCAGCACCGACAAAACCGACATGCAAGTTGTCAACATTGCCATATTTTCTGACAGCGAAATAATATCCTCCGAAAGCCCCAATGCAACAAAAGAATACATTAACGCTATTGTCAGAGAAACAGTAACAAAATAAATAAGATAGTTTTTGGCAGAACGCACCATATTACGCATAGCTAATTTAAGATACATTGGCAGTTTCACCTCCCAAAGTTGCAAGTACGCTTATTATCTCATCGAAAAAGACCTTTCTTTCACCTGTTCTTTTCAAAAGTTCTGTGACGATTTTTCCGTCTTGTAAGAATAAAATGCGGTTTGCATAACTAGCCGCATAAGCATCATGTGTCACCATAAGAATGGTAGCTCCCATTTGTTCATTCATACTTTGAATTGTTTGCAGCAACATTTTTGTTGAATTGCTGTCTAGTGCTCCCGTTGGCTCGTCCGCTAAAATCAGCTTCGGGCGATTGATAATTGCCCTGGCACAAGCGCAACGCTGTTTTTGACCTCCCGACACTTGATAAGGATATTTTGCCAATATATCTGTAATGTTAAGGCGGTCAGCAATCTCTCTCACCTTTCCATCAATCTGCTCTGCCTGCGTATGATTGATTGTCAACGCCAAAGCAATATTTTCTGAAATAGTCAGGGTGTCCAGTAAGTTAAAATCTTGAAAAACAAACCCCAAATTCTCCCGACGAAAGCGGGCTAATACCTTATCCTCAATTTTTGTTATGTCTGTGCCATCTAAAAAAACATGCCCCTCACTGACACTATCTATTGTTGAAATGCAGTTAAGCAAGGTGGTCTTTCCGGAGCCGCTTGTTCCCATAATACCAACAAACTCTCCGGTCTGGATGGACAGACTGATATCGTTAATTGCCTTTGTCAAGTTGCTCTGGTCTCCATAATTTTTTCGAATATGCTCTAATCTCAATATTTCTCCCATATGAATCTCCTCAATTCTAACTACCTTAGAACAGCAAAATTATCATTTCCCCATGAAAACCGCTTGCCTATTCAAATCGCTGAGTTTTGTCCATTACAGTACCCCATTTATCTAATAATTACAACTTTTAGATTATACCATACCATATTTTCCATCCAATCACAACAGAATATTCTTCCATTCTACCTTTACAAACTGATTCCGCTGTATAGCTTCTGCCTTATGAGACAGTAATGCAGTATAGTTACTACACCCTTTTATTATACATAGTTTTTCGGCATATAAAAACTGTAATTCCCGATGTACAGATTTTTTCCCCGAAAGACGGGTAGACACTTAAAATTGAAAAGACTGGAGAACGCTGATTCCCCAGTCTCCATACCCTTTCGAGTGCCTAAAACCGCTGCCTGCTACTGTAACTCCATCTTCTCCGCCCACTTAAGCCCCTCATTCTCCTTCAGAATCCCCATGTGGTGCAGTACCTGGATGCAGTCCGCATATCCCTGTATATAGGCACGCTTTTCCTGGGCGGATGCAAAGTCCTCCTGGCACTCCTTCATTCCTTCCGCTTTCTCCCTCTGCCCTTCGGGTAAGGTTTCCAGAAATGCCTCCCATTCCTGCTCTGTTGCCTTCCACGCCTCCAGCGCATTTTCATATTCCGGGGTGCGCACATAGCTTTCCCTGTTTATATTCTCCCCGTTCAAGCTGCCCAGGAATTGGGCCATCTTTAACCATACATCATTTAACATTTCCATCACGCTCCTAATCTTTTTATCAAAATTATAGTCTCTTTGAACGCTCTTTTTTATCCATATCTCTTATTATATATGCCATAGAAGAATAAAATCAACCATAACCGCTTAATAATTCATACCATAGCAGATAAAATTTAACCATAGCATGGAGGTATAAATATGGATGACTTATTAAACCAGATCGGAAACCGAATACTGAGCCGCAGGAAACAGCTGCGTATGACACAGGACGAACTTGCCGAGAAAGCCGGCATCACACCGCAGACGGTCTCCACCGCAGAACTGGGTAAAAAAGCGCTGCGCCCGGAAAATATCATCCGCATCTGTTCCGCGCTGGAAGTCAGCACTGACTATCTGCTTTTGGGCGAAGTGAACAACTACGACCATTCCCTCCTGTCTGCCAAAATTTCCGACCTTTCCCCGGCGCAGTACCGGCATCTGGAAGATATGATAAACAGTTTCCTTGCCGCGCTTGGGGAAAAGAACACCCAGGGAAGATAACTGTAAGATCTCCCCTGTGGTTTTTAGCTGTTCCTGAATGCCGACATGGTATCGGCAATCATAGCCCATGTGTCCCCGCCTATTCCTTTTTGTTCCGATTCAGCATCATATCTCTGCTCAGACAGATCTGTAAATACCTGGTCTTCCCTTATTGCTTTTCCTGCATTTGTTACAACTCTGCCATCCTGCTGCCCGTTATCCCTGCTGCGCAGAATTTCCATCACAATCTTCTCTATGGATGCCCTGTCTGCAGCCTGCGGCAAGGAAATATCCGGCGCCTCCGGGCAGTTTATATAGTGCAGGACTGCATTGACGATAAACTGCGCCTTGCTGTGCGCCCCCTGTTTCTCCAGCAGGCGGATGACTGCGGCATGGGCAGGATCATTTTCATTGAACTTGATACTGAACCGCTCCCTGTTCTTCTTTCCGTCCATAGGCTCACCTGTTCCTGGTTTCCATCTGATAGAGGAACTCATACCCTTTCGCATTGGCATTGATATCCTCCACAAACAGGGTGTTCTTTACCTTGCCTGAGCTTTCAATCTGTTTCCGCAGGCGTACCGCCCCGCCGCCCACAAACACCACTTTTCCGGAGGACAGATCCAGCATACGCTCCCTCAGTCCGTTTGCAAGGTCATTGACAAAAT
>JAMPFR010000034.1 GCA_023664365.1 Acetatifactor muris
GCCTTTAATGCAGGTTCGATTCCTGTCGGATGCACTTTACATCACCCTGTACTGTAACATATCCATGGAGGCGTCTCATGGAGGTGTCCCATGGAGGTGCCTCCGGGTATTTCCAGCAGCATAGGGCCGGCGTATGGCTCTATATGTTTGAGGAAGGTGTAAATATGCATAAAGATAAGTGGAAGACTATTCGCGATATTATTATCGGTAATTGCAAGATTGTTTTCCCTGTATTAGTAGTTATTCTGGGGGCGATTACGGCAGTTATTGCGCTGAACGCCAATAAAGCTGAGGCACAGACCCAGGCGGAGGGACAGCCTTCGACCCGGGAGGGCAGCAGTTCTGCCGGTACCGCGGTAGATTCCGGAGAGGTACAGCCGGAGGAGAGCAGGCCGTCTGCAGAGGATGTGCCGCTGGTTGCCAATGAAGATGAGGCTGTTTATAACCTGGTGGCAGCTTATTATAATGCTATCGGAGCAGGCGATTCGGATGCCCTCCAGACCATATGCCGCGGAATCAGTGAAAACAATGTGCTTTATTATAGTGAACTGGCAAAGTATGTTGAAGGCTATTCGGATATTGAAATATATTCCAAGCAGGGGCCCGAGGAGAGAACCGTCATTGCCTATGTATATTATAAAATGAATCTGACAGAACATGGCGCGTTTCCGGGTTATGAAGCACTGTATGTCTGCACGGACGAGGATGGCAGCCTCTATATTAAGGACAGCAGTACCTTTACGGAGGAGGAAAAGGAATATATTGTAGACGCCAACGGACAGGTGGACGTGGTAGAGTTTAATAACCGCGTGATAGCGGAGTACAACGAACTGTTGGAGCAGAATCCGGCCTTACTGGAGTATGTGGGAATGCTGAGCGTTGAGATAAATACCCGGGTGGGTGAGACACTTTCCAGCAGGATTCAGGAAAATGAGTCCCAGGAACCGGAAGGCGGAGGATCTGCAGCGGGCGGACAGGAACAGCCTCCGGCGGAGCAGGTTCCGGCAGAGACCGGCCCCCAATATGCCAGCGCCACCACTACCGTCAATGTAAGAAATTCGGACAGCGAGCAGGCTGATAAGCTGGGCAAGGTGTCCGGGGGTACCAGGCTTGAGGTGCAGGAGGTTCGTCTGAACGGGTGGACAAAGGTGGTATATGAGGGAAAGGACGGCTATATTAAGTCGGATTACCTCCAGTTTGAGGAAAGCGCTGCAAACCTGGAAGTTATAGGCAGCGTCACCGCCACCACAAACATAAATATCCGGGCGGCGGCGAGCGAGAACGCAGAGAGGCTGGGAATGCTTGCGGGAGGTGCGTCGCTTCCCTTGTTGGGCAATGAAAACGGCTGGTGCAAGGTAAATTATAACGGTCAGGTGGCGTATGTAAAAGCTGATTATGTGACACAGCAGTAAGAAGAGCCTGTCAGGAATAAAAATTAAAAAAACGGGAAGCCTTTAACTGAAAAGGAAGGGCTTCCTTTTTTCATGTTCTATTGTAGTGTCCGTTTCTCGGACAAACATGCAGCGCCGTACAGGGCGGAAGAGACGCGGATGTAACATGGAAGTCCGTATATGTGGGAGAGAAGAAAATGACGTCACAGGAAATAGCAATTTATCGGGAAATTCAGAAAAACACGGAGATGGCAATGAAGGCAATCGACACTATTTCAGACAAGGTCTATGATGATGCGCTGGCTATGCAGCTTTCCAGACAGACCCTGAAATATTCGGAGATTCACAATGCCGCTTCAAAGCAGTTGGTGGCGGGTAAGGCGGAATATTATCGAAGCGGCGCACTGGCGGACGCCGTACTGCGGACGGGACTCCATTATAATACCCTGCTTAATACCAGTACGGGGCATATTGCGGAGCTGATGATAAAAAACAGTACCAACGGGATTCTGGAGATGGAAAAAGCGCTGCGGCACAATGAGAATGCCGGCGAACGTTCAACGGCTCTGGCAAAACAGCTGATAGAATGTGAGGAAAAGAATGTAGCCAGATTGAAGCAGTATCTTTGATGTGTATGTGGAAATTTTGTACAAAATATCTAAAAAACCGGCAGAAAACTTTTACAGTTTAATGGGATAAAGCGGTTGAGAAATGGACAGGGATGGTTTATAATGTCTTTTGGATTGTGGGACAAGCATCCAACAAAATGAAGGAGGACATTACAGATGTCATATGTTGATGAGGTTTATGACTTGGTTGTTGCCAAGAACCCTGCACAGCCGGAGTTCCATCAGGCGGTGAAAGAGGTTCTGGAGTCTCTGCGGGTAGTAATTGAGGCAAATGAGGAAAAATATCGTAAGGACGCTCTTCTGGAGAGGCTGGTTACGCCGGAGAGGCAGCTGCTGTTCAGGGTTCCCTGGGTGGACGACAAGGGGCAGGTGCAGGTGAACAACGGTTTCCGGGTACAGTTTAACTCTGCCATCGGACCCTACAAGGGAGGACTGAGACTCCATCCCAGTGTAAATCTTGGCATTATCAAGTTTCTGGGCTTTGAACAGATTTTCAAGAATTCCCTGACCGGTCTGCCTATCGGCGGCGGCAAGGGCGGTTCTGATTTTGACCCCAAGGGCAAGTCCGACAGGGAAGTGATGGCGTTCTGCCAGAGCTTTATCAATGAGCTGCATAAATATATCGGTGCGGATACCGACGTGCCTGCCGGCGACATCGGAACCGGGGCCAGAGAGATTGGTTATATGTACGGACAGTACAAGAGACTGACAGGATTGTATGAAGGCGTGCTTACCGGAAAAGGGCTGTCCTACGGCGGTTCACTGGCAAGAACGGAGGCCACGGGTTACGGACTGCTTTACCTGACGGAGGAAATGCTGAAATGCAACGGCAAAGATATAGCAGGAAAGACCATTGCCGTATCCGGTGCGGGAAATGTGGCAATTTATGCCATTCAGAAGGCACAGCAGCTGGGCGTGAAGTCTGTGACCTGCTCTGATTCCACCGGCTGGGTTTATGATCCGGAAGGAATCGATGTGGCGCTGTTGAAGGAGATAAAGGAAGTAAAGCGCGCAAGACTGAGCGAATATGCAGCTGCAAGACCCGGCGCAGAGTATCATGAGAAGAAGAATGGCGAGCATGGTGTGTGGAGCGTGAAGTGCGATGTGGCCCTTCCCTGCGCTACTCAGAACGAGCTTGATCTGGAGGATGCGAAGATGCTGGTGGCAAACGGCTGCTTTGCCGTGGCAGAGGGCGCGAATATGCCTACCACTATGGAAGCTACCGAGTATCTGCAGAAGAACGGCGTACTGTTCTGTCCCGGCAAAGCTGCAAATGCAGGCGGTGTAGCTACTTCTGCACTGGAGATGAGCCAGAACAGCGAGAGGCTTTCCTGGACCTTTGAGGAGGTTGACTCCAAACTGAAAAATATCATGGTGAACATTTTCCATAATCTGGACAGTGCCGCAAAGCAGTACGGCATGGAAGGTAATTATGTGGCGGGAGCCAATATTGCGGGCTTCCTGAAGGTGGCAGAGGCTATGACGGCTCAGGGCATTGTGTAGGAACGGGTTATTTTGCGTCGCTACCTTATGCAGTCAGTTGAATGATTTTCAGAAAAAGGCGGGAGTTCTGTGACGACTCCCGTCTTTTTCATGACATTTGGATAAAGAATTCCGTCGGATCTGCCGATATACCCATAGATAGTATATAAAAATATTTGTCCGAATCAAGGAGGATGACGACATGAATATTATAGCCAGCAGGAGCAGCGCCGGAGTGAACCGGTACGGGCTGAGGAACACGGATGGAACCTCGGCAGGCCAGATTTCCGTTGCAAGGAAAACGGCGGAGGAAAGGGCGGCGGCAAGGGCGAAAGCCAGAGCCGAGCAGAGGGCTAAAGAGGCGAAGCGGGCCCGGGAGGCCAAGAGAGCAAAAGAAGCGCAGAAAAAGCAGCTGCTTAAGAAAAAACTGCATTATAATTTCAAACAGATCTCCACACGGATACTGCGGGCGAAAACCTCCGGCAATGCAAGGCGGGCGGTGACCAGCGCCAGACAGAAGGTGGTGGAGCTGCGTAAGAAACTGAAGATGTCCGATTATGATAATCAGGATCTGCTGAATGCCATCCGCCACGCGGAAGCCATGACCAGAGTGGCGAAAAAGAAGCTGAAGCATCTGGAAGAGGAAGAAAATGTGAAGCTGCGTGGAGGCGTGTGTGAGGCAGAACTGACGGAGGAGACGGAAGAGGCCGCGGAGGAAGACTGGTACAGCGAAGTCTCGGAGGAGGAGAGCGGCGCTGTGTCGGCTCCCGAGCTTAATATGGAGGATTTGCAGGAGCTGATGGAGATATACCAGGAACTCATGGAGGAAGCCATGGAGGACATGGAAAGCATGAGCGAGCTGGAGGATTTGATGCTGGGCGGCGCCGGAGGCGAGATGGATCCGGAGGATCTGGAGCAGATGAAGAAAAAGCACCGCTCCGAGGAACTTCGGAAAATCATGGAAGCCGATATGAAATATCTGAAGGCCATGTTTGAAAAGCTGGCAAAAGAGCAGCAGAGCAGTGCAGGCAGCATCGGAAGCGGCAGTTCGGACAACAATGCAGGAGGAAGCGCCGGGTATGATACCGGCGGCGTATCTCTGGAACTGGGCGGGGTGGATATCCCCGTAGATACACAGATGGTGGATGCGGTGGAACTGGTGGAGGGCGGAGTGATTGACGCTTCCGTTTAGTAAAAGTACAGAACGCCGGTATATAACAGACAAAGGACTGTTATATACCGGCGTTTATTCCCGCGAGCGATGAGCCAAACGACCATGCTTAAAGCCAACTATAGGTTGGCTTGGACATTTGGCGAATGCCGCGAGGGTCAATAGCCCGTTGCTTGCAGCGGGGTTATTGACTCATGACAATAGATAAGCTATTTTTACGGAATTTTTTAATATATTGTATGACAAACGGCGGAATATGTGATAAAATAATCTTGATTATTTCGCAGGAAGTGGTATAATAGTACCAAAGTACCAGAGAAAATTCGGGGGGGGTAAGCGATACGAGAGAGAATATGAGAACATTGCGAATAGAACTGCTGCAGCTCCTTCTGATATTGTTTTTCGGTTTTATGATATTTGGACGGACTGCAGAGGCTGCTGACGGAGCAAAGAGGGTACTGTTTATCAGCTCTTATTCTTATGCCTGGGAGCAGGTGCAGCTGCAGATAGAAGGGATCAGAGCAGGCCTGGGCGAGGATGTAGTATTGGACTATGAGTTTATGGATACCAAGCGTGTGGACACGGAGGAGTCCCTGCAGCTGTTTTATGAGGGACTGGCTTACAGGCTTTCCGTGGTGGAACCTTATGATGCGGTAATTTTAGGAGATGACGCGGCCCTAAGGTTTGCCATGGAGCATCAGGAGGATTTATTCCCGGAGATCCCCATGGTATTTGAGGGAGTCAATGACGAAGAGCTTGCAGCGGAAGCAGTGCAAAATCCTATGATAGCAGGTGTTTTGGAAAAGCTTTCCGTGGAGAAAAATATTGAATTGGGGCTGAAGATTAACCCGAAGGCAAAGAGGGTTGTTGCCATTCTGGACGACAGCCTTACGGGTGAGGCGGAACGGAAACGCTATTATAAATGTGCGGAGCAGTATCCGAATCTGGAGTTTGATGAGCTTAATGTATCTCAGTCCAGGAATTTTACCCTTCGTTATGCTTTGGGGAGTCTGTCTGAGGATACCATACTGATTTACATTATTATGACGGAAGATATTGAGGGCAGGACTTATACGGACAGGCAGGCTATTGATTTGATTACGGAGTGCGCTACAGTGCCTGCGCTGCGCATGGTGGACGGCGGTATCGGAACCGGCCTTCTGGGAGGCAATATGGTCTCCATGCGCAAATCGGGAGAGATTGCGGCGCAGATGGCGATGGAGATCATGGCAGGGAAGCCGGCGGACAGCTTTGAACTGGTAACGGACAGTCCTCAGACCTATTGTGTGGATGCTCTTGTTATGGACAAATTTCATATCAGCATGTCAGTATTGCCAAAGGATACGGAAATTATTAACAAGAAGACCACCTTTTTTGAGAGGAATAAGGAGGCAATGGTTCCCTTCAGTATTCTGGGGATAGTGGTAGTGGTGGTGCTGGGCTGGGCGTTGTTTGATAATTTCAAGAGACGTCATCTGATGGTGGAGCTTGAAGGCACGAAAAAGCTTATGGAATCTGCATCACAGCATGATTTCCTGACAGGTATTCCCAACCGGAGCAAGTTTATGAGCGATATAGAGCGTCTGGTGGGAGAAAAGAAGCCCTGTACGGTTATTATGATCGATATAGACGATTTCAAGAGCATCAATGATACTCTGGGACACACGGCGGGCGATGAGGCGCTGAAGCAGGTAGCCTCCCGGCTGCGGGATATGGAATCTCAGCTGCTGACGCCTTACCGTTTTGCAGGAGACGAATTTATTCTGATTCTGGAGAGCGCCCAGTACAAGATTGTGGAAAAGACCGCATATCAGTGCCGGCAGGTCTTTACAAGTCCCTTTATTCTGGATGGTAAAAAGTCCAAGGTGTGCGGCAGTATCGGAATTGCGTCTTACCCGAAGGATTCAGATGATGTGGAGAAGCTGATTGTCTGTGCAGATGACGCTATGTATCAGGTGAAGAAAAACGGCAAGAACGACTTCGCTTTTTACAGTGCGCAGCAGATTTAAAGGAACATTTGACAGCAAAGGCTCACCTTTTGGTGGGTCTTTTTGCAGGTTGGATGACTTTGTTCCGAAAGGGAAGATAAATGGCAGGAAAGAAATTTTACGCCGTGAAGAGAGGAAAAGTAACGGGTGTCTTTAAAACCTGGGAGGAGTGCAGGGAGTCTGTGGAAGGCTATCCCGGGGCGGAATATAAAGGCTTTCCTTCCCGGTCGGAGGCATATGCTTATTTGGGAATTTCGGAGCAGTCCGGAGAAGCCGAAGAGGGGTATCAGACAGACGGGGCAGGAGACAGGGCAGATAGGGTGAAGGGGAAGAAGCAATATCCGGCAGACGCGGCAGAGCGGCCCCCGGCGGGCTGGCTTCTGGCATATGTGGATGGAAGTTACGAAGATTCTCTTAAGAAATATGCCTTTGGCTGTGTATTTTTTACCCCGGAAGGACATATTTATACTCAGTACGGGAACGGGGACAGGGAGCAGTCCCTGCAGCACAGGAATGTGACAGGGGAAATGCTGGGAGCCATGTATGCGGTAAAGACAGCCATGGTGAACGGTTTTCGGGGCATTGAAGTTCGATATGATTATCAGGGGATTGAAAAGTGGGTTACAGGGGAATGGCGTTCCAAAACGGAGTTGACCCAAAAGTATGCCCATGCCATGCGGGATTGGGGAAGGGACATTGAAATCAGGTTTCAAAAGGTAGCGGCACATACCAATGTGCGGTATAATGAGCTTGCGGACAGCTTGGCAAAGAAAGGCTTGCGGGAAGGAAACGGGGTACCGAAGGTGGTGCCGTTGAAAGAAATGGAAGAGTATTGTGAAGAGTGAAGATACTGCAATGAGGTTAAATAAATATCTTGCCCATGCCGGCATCTGTTCCAGGCGGGAGGCAGACAGACTGATAGAGCAGGGCAGGGTGCTGGTGAACGGTCAGCAGTCCGAGCCGGGACAGCAGGTCAGCGGACAGGATGAGATTACCGTCAACGGGAAAAAGGTTCAGGGGACGGAAAGAAAAGTAGTGCTGGCCTTTTATAAACCGGTGGGCGTAACCTGTACGGAAAAGGACGCCCATGCGGAGAAAATTATCGGGGATCTGGTGAAATATCCTGTCCGGGTTACCTATGCGGGACGGCTTGACAGGGATTCGGAGGGGTTGCTGCTGCTGACCAACGACGGCGATTTGATCCAAGGTATGATGCGGGGAGCAAACCGCCATGAAAAAGAATATATCGTCAGGGTGGACAAAGAGATAACACCTGATTTTTTAAAGAAAATGGAAGCCGGAATCTATTTGAAGGATTTGAAGATAAAGACGAGAGAATGCAGGCTGGAACAGATTGGAAAATATACGTTCAAAATTATTTTGACCCAAGGGGTCAACAGGCAGATTCGGCGAATGTGCGCCGCCTGCGGATGGCGTACAAAGGAAATTAAGCGTATCCGGGTGATGAGCATAACGCTTGGCAGTTTAAAGCCGGGAGAATTCAGGGAATTATCCGGACAGGAGATAGAAGGTTTATATCGGGAATGCGCACGGAATGAAGTGACTTAAGAAAATCTGAGTTGTGTGTGCCATTTTTAACGGCATTGTCATCGAAGATGGTACCGATGCTGCAGGCGACATGGCGGAAGGTGCGTAAAAATGCAGGGGGCGGCGGGATATAAGTATGCAGAATGAAAAAAGAGAGCGGATCAAATATTTGACGGATGTCTTAGATCGTGCGGCGAAGGCTTATTATGCAGAGGACAGGGAAATCATGAGCAATCAGGAGTATGACGCCCTGTATGACGAACTGCAGAATCTGGAGCGGGAGACGGGCATTGTGCTGGCAAACAGCCCTACTGTGCGGGTGGGGTATGAGGCGGTGGAAGAGCTTCCCAAGGAGCAGCATGAGACTCCCATGCTTTCTTTGGGCAAGACAAAGAGCCGTGAGGAGCTGCGGGAGTGGCTGCAGGGTAATCCTGCGATTTTAAGCTGGAAACTGGACGGTTTGACGGTAGTATTGACATATTATGACGGAAAACTTGCAAAAGCGGTCACACGGGGCAACGGTGAAATAGGAGAGGTGGTTACAAATAACGCCCGGACATTCCGAAATATTCCGTTGACGATCCCCTTTACCGGCGAACTGGTGCTGCGGGGGGAGGCGGTCATAACCTATTCGGACTTTGAGCGCATGAATGCGGAGTTTGCAGATGAGGAGGCAAGATATAAGAACCCCCGGAATTTATGCAGCGGTTCCGTGCGTCAGTTGAACAGTGAGATTACGGCCCGGAGAAATGTGCGCTTTTATGCTTTCAGCCTGGTCAGCGCCGCAGGAGAGGACTTTCATAATTCCAGACAGGAGCAGTTTGATTTTTTGCAGGCACAGGGCTTTGAAGTAGTGGAGCATTACAGGGTGACGGAGGAGAATATTCTGGACACCATTGACTTTTTTGAGAAAAAGATTGAGGATTATGACGTTCCCTCAGACGGTCTGGTGCTGACCTATGAGGATATTGCCTATGGACAGTCGCTGGGCAGGACGGCAAAATTTCCCAGGCATTCCATTGCCTTTAAGTGGGCGGACGAACTGCGGGAGACTACGCTGCGGGAGATTGAGTGGAGCGCCAGCCGCACGGGGCTGATTAACCCGGTGGCAATCTTTGAGCCGGTGGAGCTGGAAGGCACCACGGTGAGCAGGGCTTCCGTTCATAATATCAGCATTCTGCGGGGGTTGAAGCTGGGAATCGGAGATCGCATCACGGTCTATAAGGCCAATATGATTATACCGCAGATTGCAGAGAACCTGACCCGCAGTGACAGTGTGGAAATTCCGAAGACCTGCCCTGTCTGCGGCGGAGCCACGGAAATCAGACAGGCGGCTGAGGTGCAGTCTCTGTACTGTACCAATGAGAAATGTGCGGCAAAGCGGATTAAGTCCTTTACCCTGTTTGTCAGCCGGGACGCCATGAATATTGAAGGCCTTTCCGAGGCAACCCTGGAGAAATTTGTGGACAAGGGTTTTATTCAGGAATATGCGGATTTATATCATTTGGAGAAATACAGGGAGCAGATTGTGGAGATGGAAGGATTCGGAGAGAAATCCTTTCAAAACCTGACGGACAGTATCAATGCCTCCAGAAACACCACGCTGCCCAGAGTTATTTACGGGCTGGGAATTGCAAATATCGGTGTTGCCAACGCCAAAATGCTGTGCAGATATTTCTCCTATGACATGAAACAGCTGCAGAATGCGGACGTGGAGACATTAAGCGCCATTGAGGGAATCGGGGAGGTCATTGCGTCGGCGTTTGTGGAATATATGCAGGATGAGGACAATCTGCAAAGAATCGAACATCTGATGGCGCAGCTGCATGTGGAGGCCCCGGTGGTGGAGGAGGGCAGCCAGACCATGTCCGGCCTGAATTTCGTGATTACCGGAAGCCTGAATCATTTTGCCAACAGAAATGATTTGAAGGACCTCATTGAATCAAAGGGCGGCAAGGTAACGGGAAGCGTCACAGGCAGGACTACGGCGCTGATTAACAACGATATAACCTCAAACTCCTCCAAAAATAAGAAGGCTAAGGAACTGGGGGTGCCCATTCTGTCGGAGGAGGATTTCCTGGCGGAATACGGAATCAAATAGATCAGAAAAGGGGATAATGCGAGATGCCCATTAAAACACAGAGCGATTTGCCTGCAAAAGAAATACTGGAAAATGAAAACATATTTGTGATGGACGAATTCCGGGCCATGCATCAGGATATTCGACCGCTGCAGGTGCTGATACTGAACAATATGCCGGTCAAGCAGGATACGGAGCTGCAGCTGCTGCGGGCCCTGTCAAACACGCCGCTGCAGGTGGACGTCACCTTCATGAATGTACAGAGCCATATTTCGGTGAACACCTCTGCAAGTCATCTGAATAAATTTTATACCTCTCTGGATGAAATCCGGGACAGGAAATTTGACGGTATGATTGTTACCGGCGCTCCGGTGGAGGATATATCCTTTGAGGAGGTGGACTACTGGCAGGAAACCTGTGAAATCTTTGACTGGGCGGAAACCCATGTGACATCCACGCTGCATATCTGCTGGGCGGCCCAGGCAGGGTTTTATCATTATTACGGCATCAATAAAAGGCTTTTGCCCCGGAAGCTGTTCGGAATTTATGAGCACAAGGTCTCCAACCGGAAAATTCCGCTGGTACGGGGATTTGACGACATCTTTCTTGCACCTCACAGCCGCCATACCGAAACCCCGGCAGAGGAGATCCACGCCTGCAGGGAGCTGACGGTTCTGGCAGAATCCCCGGTGGCAGGCGTATTTCTGGCCATTGCGGAGGGCGGGAAGAAGATATTTGTCACCGGTCATCCCGAATATGACAGGTATACCCTGAATAATGAATACCACAGGGATCTTGATAAGGGACTGCCCATTCAGATTCCCTATAATTATTATCCGGGAGACGACCCGGAGGAGCGCCCGCTGCTCCAGTGGCGTTCCCACAGTAACAATCTTTACAGCAATTGGCTTAATTACTACGTTTACCAGATGACACCCTATGAACTGTAGGAAAGGACTATTTCGGAGGTATACCCATGAAAAATCCATTTTCCAGGAACAACAGGATAAAGCAGGAGCAGGCAGCCGGTCAAAATAAGGATACGGATGTTATTTTTTCTACTGTGGAGCAGGTGAAGACAGCCAGCACGGAGATTGTGAACGGCGTCACCGTAGTTCGGGATCTTGCCGATGAGAACAAACACAGCGCCAACACGGTGGTGGGAAACATGGAAGAACTGACGGGACAGAACGCTGTTTTGTCTGAAAAGACTGCATCTTCCATACATATGACCAGCGATATACAGAGACAGGTGGAAAACATAGCCGCCATGATTTCCCGGATGGTACAGCTGGTGGATGAGACCAATAATCATGCGGGAACCAGCTCTCAGGAGCTGGCAAGGGTGGTGGAATCCACTCATACCATGGCGGATCTGTCCGGTGACGTAGGCCGTATTGTAAAGGAATTTTCGGAAGAGTTTGCCAGGGTAAAGGAGGAAACGGTTTCCATTGAAGATATCACCTCCCAGACAAATCTGCTTTCCCTGAACGCGTCTATTGAGGCAGCCAGAGCCGGAGCGGCAGGCCGGGGCTTTGCCGTGGTGGCTGACGAAATCCGCAAGCTGAGCGATGCAACCCAGAATTCCTCCGCCCGCATTATGAATGCTCTGAACCGTCTGGAAGCAACCTCCGCAAGAATGACGGATGCAATTGAAAAGGTGATTGAAATTATTCAGCTGAATCTGGAGAAAATCACGGAGGTTGACGCCAGCGTAGTCAGCATTTCCAATGATTCCGGGCAGCTGAACAGCAATATTGCGCTTATTGACAGTGCAGTCCGGGAGGTGGAGCAGTCCAACCGGAGCATGGTGGAAAATATGCAGCAGATGTCCGAGGCTATGTCGGTGATGAGCAATTATGTGGAAAATGCTTCGGACAATGCCAAGAGTATGCTGGAAAAATACGAGCAGACCACGGTAAATGTGGGGAAAATTGAGGCTTCCGTAGGGAATCTTGTGGTGCAGCTGGGGGAGAGCGGTTTTATGGGTATTCATGACGCCAGGCCGGGCAGCAAGGTTTCCATTATTGCGTTGGATAAGGATGGCGCGCCTGATAAGGAATATTATGGCCAGGTGGTGCGTCAGCAGGGCATGGAGGCAATAATAGACATCCGCCCCAAGACCATTCCGAAGGGAACGGATGCCGCCTTAAGGTTTCAGCTGCAGATGATTCTGGGAAATGTTCTGTATCTATGGGCGGATGTGGCGGTTTCCGAACTGGCGGAAGGCAGAGATACTTATTACCGGGTGGTGACAAGCTCCAATCCCAAGGTGATGAAGCGAAAGAAAAACCCCAGGCTGGACATTCATTGTCCCTGTGAGATAGTCATTGACGGCAGTTCCAGAAGGTATCAGGGGAAAATGCTGGATATCAGCGCCAACGGAATGGCGTTTACTGCCACGGATCCGGACTTTGAAACGTCGGAAAAGAAAATGATAACGGTTACGATTCCGGAGCTCCCTATTCCCAAGGCCCGTACGGTACAGGCGTGTATCATGCGGTGTAAAAAGGGAAACGGCGAATATATTTTGGGATGCAGGCTCTCGGAGAATAATCTGGCCATTCAGCAGTATATAGAGATGCAGTGAGAAGTTCCGCCTGTGAGATTGCAGATCCGCAGGCGGAAAAAATATGCATATTTTTCCATCTTGTCCATATAATGTAAACAGGATGATACGCCCAGTACAAATCACTGTGAAAGGAGACAGCTATGGCAAGAGGACAACGTAAGACGCTGGAGGAAAAAATCACGGCGAAGGAGGAGCTGATTGAGGCTTTGATGACCCGTGTGGAGTCGGAGAAAAGGGAACTGGAGGAGCTATACCAGGAGAAGAAGATGAAAGAACTGGAGGTAGTCAGTGAATTGATTTCCGATGCCGGCTTACAGCCCGACGAGGTGGCAGCCGTATTACAGCAGTATCTGGACAACAGGGCAGAAGCGGTATCATGAGAAAGGCAGGATGATGCAGGGCAGAAGCGGTATCATGACGGAAATTTCGATGGAATTTCCTATAATTCTATTGTCATGAATAAAAAACAGACGATATATATCGCCTGTTTTTTATCTTACAGGAACCCCACGTTTACCTGCTTTCCTCCTGTTTCAGATTTTGCGATGCGGTGGAAAGCATCAGCTTGATTCGGTTCAGCTGGTTTACCTCGCTGGCGCCCGGGTCGTAATCGATGGCTACAATATTGGACGCGGGATAGGTCTTCCGCAGGGCCTTGATAACGCCTTTGCCCACCACATGGTTAGGCAGGCAGCCGAAGGGCTGGGTACATACAATATTGGGTACACCGTCATGGATTAATTCCACCATCTCACCGGTCAGGAACCACCCCTCCCCGGTCTGGTTGCCTATGGAGACGATGGGCTCCGCAAAGCCTGCAATCTCCCGGATGGGAGTCGGAGGCGTAAAGTGTTTGCTTTTCCTGAATTCTTTTACGGAGGCACCCCTCAGTATATGCTCAATAGCCCAGATACCCAGACGGGCGTTGCGGGCGGATTTCTTACTTGTGCCCAGATTCTCCGCCTTATACAGTTGGTTGTAGAAGCAGTAGAGCATAAAGTCAATCAAATCCGGCACGACGGCCTCAGCGCCCTCGCTTTCCAGCAGTTCTACCAGGTGATTGTTCCCCGCAGGGGAGAATTTTACCAGGATTTCTCCTACAATACCTACTCTCGGCTTTTTTACATCCCGCAGGGGAATACCGTCAAAATCCCGTATGATGTCTCTGCAGAGACGGTTAAAACGGAACAGGCTTAACCGTTTCCCGGAGACAAAGCGCTGCGTTATTTTCAGCCACTTCCGATGCATTGCATCCACGCTGCCGGGAATTTCCTCATAGGGGCGCATACGGTAGACGCAGCGCATGAAGATGTCGCCGAACTGGGCGCCCATGGCGGCCCGCAGCATCATGTCTGCATTCAGGTGGAAGCCGGGATTGCTCTCAATGCAAGCCAGGTTCAGGGAGATGACGGGAATCTGGGCCATGTCCGCCTTTTTCAGGGCACGGCGGATAAATCCCACATAGTTGGTGGCACGGCATCCGCCCCCTGTCTGGGTCATGATAATTGCGGTTTTATTCAAATCGTACTTTCCGGAGAGCAGCGCTTCCATAACCTGCCCTACCACCAGCAGAGATGGGTAACAGGCGTCATTGTTTACATACTTCAGCCCCACGTCCACAGAATGCCTGTTATCATTGTCCAGTACCACAAAGTGGTAGCCGCAGGCATTGAAGGCAGGTTCCAGAATTTCAAAGTGGATGGGCGACATCTGGGGGCAGATAATCGTAAATTTATCCCGCATTTCCTCGGTAAAGGCCACTCTCTCGATGGCGGAGGAGCGGAGAGTACGCTGCCGGTGCAGCTTCTCCCGCACTTTGATGGCGGAGAGCAGGGAACGGACACGGATTCTCGCTGCGCCCAGATTATTCACCTCATCAATTTTCAGGCAGGTATAGATTTTGCCTGAACCGGACAAAATGTCGTTTACCTGGTCGGTAGTTACCGCATCCAGACCGCAGCCGAAGGAATTCAGCTGTATTAAATCCAGATTATCCTTTTGTCTTACATAGCTGGCGGCAGCGTAGAGCCGGGAGTGATACATCCACTGGTCAGACACAATCAGCGGCCGCTCCGGAGCGCCCAGATGGGAGATGGAATCCTCCGTCAGCACCGCCATGTCGAAGGAAGTAATCAGCTCAGGGATTCCATGGTTGATTTCCGGGTCAATGTGATAGGGGCGGCCTGCCAGCACAATGCCGCGTTTCCCTGTATCCTCCAGATATTTCAGGGTTTCCTCGCCCTTTTTCTGAATGTCTTTCCGGGCCGCGCCAAGCTCCTCCCAGGCAATTTTAACGGCGTTCCGTACCTCTTCGGCAGGCAGCTCGGAAAATTCCTTCAGCAGTGCCTGGGTCACGGTGTCTATATCCCGAAAGGACATGAAGGGATTCCGCAGCCGGAAGCCTCCGCCTGAAATTTCTTCCACATTGTTTTTGATATTTTCGGAGTAGGAGGTGACAATGGGGCAGTTGTAGTGGTTGTTTGCCTCGGGTACCTCGTTCCGCTCGTAAAACAGGGCAGGGTAGAAGATAAAGTCCACACCCTGTCTGATAAGCCAGGTCACATGGCCGTGGGCCAGCTTTGCCGGATAACACTCCGATTCGCTGGGGATAGACTCTATGCCAAGCTCGTAGATTTTGCGGTTGGAGCTGGGAGAAAGCACCACCCGATATCCCAGTCTGGTGAAAAATGTATGCCAGAAGGGATAATTCTCATACATATTCAGGACTCTGGGAATGCCTACAGAGCCCCTTGGCGCCTGAGTGGGCTCCAGAGAAGGATAGGAAAAGAGTCTCTGCAGTTTATATTCAAACAGGTTGGGCACATTGTTGGCGTTTTTCTGTCCACCGATGCCCCGCTCACAGCGGTTGCCGGAGATAAACTGCCGTCCGCCGGAAAATTTGTTGATGGTAAGACGGCAGCTGTTGGTACAGCCCCTGCACTTTGCCATACTGGTTTCATACTGAAAAGCGCAGAGCTTTTCATAGGAGAGCATGGTGCTGTTTGTCCCCTCCTCATAGCGTTCCCTTGCAATCAGGGCGGCGCCGAAGGCGCCCATGATGCCCGCAATATCAGGGCGGACTGCCTCACAGCCCGCAATTTTTTCAAAACTGCGCAGAACGGCGTCGTTATAAAAGGTGCCGCCCTGGACTACAATGTTTCTGCCAAGCTCAGAGGCGTCGGATACCTTGATGACCTTGAACAGGGCATTTTTGATGACGGAATAAGCCAGTCCCGCAGAAATATCCGCCACGCCGGCGCCTTCCTTCTGAGCCTGCTTTACCTTGGAATTCATGAAGACGGTGCAGCGGGTTCCCAGATCGATGGGATGCTCTGCAAAGAGAGCGGCCCGGGAAAAGTCCTGAACGCTGTAGTTCAGAGATTTGGCAAAGGTTTCTATAAAGGATCCGCAGCCGGAGGAGCATGCTTCGTTGAGCTGTACGCTGTCTACCGTCTGATCCTTGATTTTGATACATTTCATGTCCTGACCGCCGATGTCCAGGATACAGTCAACCTCCGGATTAAAGAAGGCGGCGGCATAGTAGTGGGCAACAGTCTCCACCTCGCCGTCATCCAACAGGAAAGCGGCCTTCATCAGCGCTTCGCCGTAGCCGGTGGAGCAGGCGCGGACAATGTGTACGTCCTCCGGCAGCTGCTCATGGATCTCCTTCAAAGCGCCGATAGCCGTTTTCAGCGGGCTTCCGTCGTTGCTGCTGTAAAAGGAATAGAGCAGGGAGCCATCCTGCCCCACCAGCGCAATTTTGGTAGTGGTGGATCCTGCGTCTATACCCAGAAAGGCGCTGCCTTTATAGGAGGAGAGCTCCGCCGTGCCCACCCGGTGGCGGCTGTGTCGCTCCCGGAAGCTGTCATAGGCTTCCCGGTCTGCAAACAGGGGCTCCATGCGTTCTACCTCAAACTCCATTTTAATGTCGGAGGAAAGCTTGCCTGTCATTTCTTCCATGGTGAAGGAAACGCTGCTGTCGGCGTGCAGTGCGGAGCCGATGGCAGCAAACAGATGAGAGTTGTCCGTGTCGATAATGTGTTCCTGATCCAGCTTCAGAGTGCGTATAAAGGCAGCCTTCAGCTCCGACAGGAAGTGCAGGGGGCCGCCCAGAAACGCCACATGTCCTCTTATAGGCTTACCGCAGGCCAGGCCGGAAATAGTCTGATTCACCACAGCCTGGAAGATAGAGGCGGACAGATCTTCCTTGGTAGCCCCTTCGTTGATCAGGGGCTGGATATCCGTCTTGGCAAACACGCCGCAGCGGGCGGCAATATCGTACAGTGATTTGTAGTTTTTGGCGTATTCATTCAGGCCGGAGGCGTCCGTTTGAATCAGAGACGCCATCTGGTCGATAAAGGAGCCGGTGCCGCCGGCACAGATACCGTTCATGCGCTGCTCCACATTGCCGCCCTCAAAGTAAATAATCTTTGCGTCCTCGCCGCCCAGCTCAATAGCCACGTCGGTTTCAGGGGCAAGCTCCTTCAGGGAAGCGGCTACGGCAATGACCTCCTGGGTAAAAGGAACGCCCAGATGATTTGCCAGAGTCAGGCCGCCGGAACCGGTAATCATGGGGTACAGGGTCAGGTTCCCCAACGCCTCCCGGGCTCTATTTAAAAGTGAAGAAAGGGTTTCCCGAATATTGGCATAATGGCGCTCATAATCGGAAAATAGAATATGATGCTGTTCGTCCAGTATTGCTATCTTGACAGTGGTGGAACCGATATCAATGCCAAGAGCCGCAGTCTTGCTGACTGTTTCCATAAAGACACGTCCTTCCTGTGGGTTGTCCTCTTAAAAGTTTATCTCAGTTGTCCCTGCCGGCACAATCCGACACACTAGGCTATTATACGACACGAACTTAAAAAAAGCAACGGACCAAAGGGATGAAATGTTTATAAAAATATTGATTTTTCTATAAAAAATGGAAATGGTTGGTTTACTTATAAAGGGGGGCATGGTACAATGTATTCATGTTTTTTCGGAAGATGCAGAGCGCAATGCGCGCGCTTAAAGCGGATAAAGGAGCATAGATGATATGAGTAAATGGGAAAGAAAATTCGGTAAATATGCCATACCGAATCTGACATATATTTTAATCGGCTGTTATGTGGCCGGATACCTTTTGGAATGGCTGGCGCCTTCTGTTCTGGGGTATCTGATCCTGGATCCTTATGCAATTCTCCACGGGCAGATCTGGAGACTGGTGACATGGATCATTTCGCCGCCTTCTTCCTTTGATTTCTTTACGCTTATCATGCTGATGTTCTACCTGAGTCTGGGGACTACTCTGGAGAGGGTGTGGGGAACTTGGCAGTATAATGTATATATTTTTACGGGTATTCTGCTGACTGTTCTGGCAGGCTTTGTGTGCATGGGAGTGTTTTACCTGATTTATGGCGAATCGGCGTCCATAGTCTGTGCGCTTGGCGCGGGGCAGTTCAGCACATATTTTATCAACATGTCCATATTTCTTGCTTATGCGGCAACCTTTCCGAATGCAGAGGTGCTGCTGATGTTTGTGATTCCCATTAAGGTAAAATTCTTAGGGGTCATTTACGGCGTCATGCTGGTATACCAGATGGTGGAGTACTTCAGGGTGGGAAAATCCGGCTATGTCTGGTACTGGTTCGGCGTAGCGGCTATCGCCGCATCCCTTCTGAATTTTGTGATTTTCTGGCTGCGCTCCCGGAACCATATGCACCTGAATCCGAAGCAGGTCAAACGGAAGATGGAATTTAAGAGAGATATCAGGCGGAATCCGAACCCGAAGATTACAAAACACAAGTGCGCCATCTGCGGCAGGTCCGAGGAGGACGATCCCACGCTGGAATTCCGGTTCTGCTCCAAGTGCAACGGGAATTATGAGTACTGCCAGAATCATTTGTATACCCATCAGCACAGGACATAGGAGGGAGGCGGCATGAGCCAGAGCAGAGAAGTATTATTTGCCCGGACGCTGGAGGAAGTGCGGGCGAAGGCGCGGGAGCAGGGAAACTGCCTCAGTAAAGAGCAGGTCAGGGAAGCCTTTGCCGGGCAGCAGTTGGGGGAGGAACAGCTGCAGATGGTGTTTGACTATCTGGTGAAGCATAAGGTTGGCATCGGGCAGCCCGTGGATCCGGACGAGTATCTGACGGATGAGGAGAGAAATTATCTTCAGAATTATATGGATGAAATTGCCGCGCTGCCCACATACAGCCGGGGAGAGCTGGAGGCTGTCACTCTGTCCGCTATGGCGGGGGAAGCGGAGGCGCAGCAGAAGCTGGTACACTGCTATCTGAAGGATGCCGTTGACATAGCCAGGCTTTACGCGGGCCAGGGAGTTTTTCTGGAGGATTTGATCGGAGAGGGAAATCTGGCTCTTACCATGGGAGTAAGTATGCTGGGCAGCCTGGAAAAGCCCTCCGAAGCGCCGGGAATGCTTGCCCGGCTGATGATGGATGCCATGGAGGATTACATCCGGGAGAATGCGGCAAACGAAAAGACGGACCGCAAGGTGGCGGACAAGGTGAACCTGGTGGCGGACAAGGCCGGAGAACTGGCGGAGGCTCTTCACAGAAAGGTGACGCCGGAGGAACTGGCCCGGGAATCGGGGCTTTCCCTGAAATCAATTCTGGATGCCTGCCGGATGAGCGGGTACAAAATCGAGGACATACAGTTGAGGTCGAGCCATGAATCAGACAGTTTATGAGGATTATAAATACAGCATGCAGGATGTGAGCCGCCTTTATGTAGGGTGTAAGTATACCTTTGGGGAGCTGCTGGAGGCGGAGGATGTGCTGTTTAAATTCCGGATGCTGGTGCAAAAATATATTTTGCCTGAGGCGGACAGCGAGGACACGCTGGAGAGCCATCTGTATTATCTGGAGCCGTCAGGATTCCCGGTGAAGCTTTATCGGCAGATGAAGGCCCGGATCAAGGTCAATGTCATCGAAGAGAGGAAAAGTCCTTTTGGAAAAAAGAAAAGAGAATATGTGACAAAACAGCTGGCTATAGAGCAGCTTACGGGGATGACAAAGGAAGAGAAGGAGGCCTGCGGGCTTGTCATTCAGGAGCTTTCCGTGAGCAAGCTTGCTCTGGTGGGGCTGTAAATAATAAATGAAGGAGAAGAAAGATGAGAGTAGAAGATTTAACCGCTTACGAGGTATTGGAAAGGAGGGAGATAAAGGACATTGACAGCGTGACTTATCTCTGTCGGCATAAGAAGACCGGAGCCAGGGTGGCGCTGGTTTCCAACAATGACGACAATAAGGTGTTTTATATAGGCTTCCGTACTACGCCTAAGGATTCCACAGGTGTTGCGCATATTACGGAACATTCCGTGCTCTGCGGCTCCAGAGATTTTCCGGTAAAGGATCCTTTTGTGGAGCTGGTGAAGGGTTCCCTGAATACTTTTCTGAATGCCATGACTTATGCGGACAAGACGGTGTATCCCGTGGCAAGCTGCAATGACAAGGACTTCCAGAACCTGATGCATGTTTATCTGGACGCGGTATTTTATCCCAATACCTATCAGAATGAGGCAATCTTCCGGCAGGAGGGCTGGCATTATGAACTGAACGATCAGGGAGAGCTGATATACAACGGCGTGGTATACAATGAGATGAAGGGAGCCTTCTCCAATCCTGACAGTATACTGTGGCGGGAGGTATCCACAGCGCTGTATCCCCACACCACCTATGGGGTGGAGTCCGGCGGCGATCCGGAAAACATTCCGGATCTGACCTACGAGCAGTTCCTGGAGTTCCACAGAACCTATTATCATCCCTCCAACAGCTATATTTACCTTTACGGTGATATGGATATGGCGGAGAAGCTGGCCTATATTGACGAGCAGTATCTGTCAAAGTTTGACTATCTGAAGGTGGATTCCGAAATTGCGGAGGAGCCTGTTTTTAAGGAGCCGGTCCGCCATGTAAAGGAAATCCCCTTGAGCAGCGGGGAAGATCCGGCGGAAAATACCTATCTGGCACAGTGCTTCTCGGCGGGAGACTGTCTGGACAGGGAGCTTGTGATTGCCATGAAGGTGCTGGACTTTGCGCTCTGTACCGTTCCCGGAGCGCCCTTAAAGCAGGCGCTGATTAACAGAGGGATAGGCAAGGACGTATACAGCGTGTATGACAACGGCGTCAAGCAGCCCTATTTCGGCGTGGTGGCAAAGGGAACCTCCGCGGCGAAGGAAGAAGAGTTCCGGAGTGTCATCCGGGAGGTGCTGGAGGGCATTGTAAAGAACGGTTTTGACGAGAAAGCCCTGCTTTCCGCCATTAATCATTTTGAATTTAAGTATCGGGAGGCGGATTTCGGAACTACGCCCAAGGGATTGATGTATGGTCTGCAGATGTTGGACAGCTGGCTGTATGATGATGAAAAGCCCTTTATCCACATTGAGGCAAATGAAACCTATAAGGCGCTGAGAAAGAAAGCGAAGGAGGGATATTTTGAGCAGATTATCCGGAAGTATATCCTGGAGAATCCTCATTCTGCCACGGTCATCCTTCTGCCTGAGGAGGGGCTTGCCGCAAAGCAGGAAGCGGCTCTGAAGGAAAAGCTGGCGAAGATAAGGAAGAGCATGAGCGAGCAGGAGCTTGCGGATGTGCGCACCATGATGGACAGGCTGAATACATTCCGGGAAACGCCGGATGCGCCGGAAGATATAGCAAAGATTCCTCTGTTAAGCAGGGAAGATTTGAAGCGTCAGGCAGCGCCTGTTTATAATCAGGAGAAAAAGCTGGGTGACACGCTTGCGCTGCACCATGAAATTTTTACCAACGGCATCGGTTATTTCCGGCTGATATTTAAGATAAAGGACATACCGGAGGCGTATTTCCCCTATTTGGGTCTGTTGAAAAACGTATTTTTCAATATGAACACGGCAAACCACACTTATGGGGATCTGTGCAGTGAGGTTAATCTGGTAACAGGTGAAATTTTTGTGGCCCAGAACAATTACGGGAGCGCAGAGAATGACGGCAGATATACCATGACAATGGAGGTCTGCACCAAGGCGTTGTACGAGAATCTGCCCAGGGCCATAGAGCTTATGGAGGAGCTGATCCTGACTACGGACTTTACGGATGCAAAGAGGCTTAAGGAAATTCTTGCCGAGAACAATTCCAAGTTCCGTGAATATGTAAACCAGGCAGGGCATGGAGTGGCAATTTCCAGGGCTCTTTCCTACGGCAGCGTCAAGGATGCGGTGGAAGAGGCGGTGAGCGGTGTAGATCAGTACCGCCTGACCTGTGAGCTGGAAGGAAAGTTTGAGGAGAAGAAAGCGGAACTGATTGAGAAGCTTCAGACTCTCTGCAAGATGATATTCCGTCCCGAAAACCTGATGATTGACTTTACGGGTGAAGCCGCTGCCTTAGAGAAGCTGGAAGGGCCCGTGGCGGCTCTGAAGGCAAAGCTGTATACCTGTGAAGTGGAAAAGGCGGCTTATGCCCCTGTGCCTGTAAAGAAGAACGAGGGCTTTACCACCCCCGGCCAGGTGGATTATGTGTGCCGGGCGGGGAATTTCCGCAAAGCGGGTCTTCCCTATACAGGGGCGTTAAACGTGCTGCGCGTCATGATGGGCTATGAATATCTGTGGGTCAATGTCCGGGTCAAGGGAGGCGCTTACGGCTGCTTCTGCGGATTTGGCAGAGACGGCGGCGGTTATTTCTGTTCTTACCGCGATCCGAATCTGGGACAGACTGTGGATGTGTTTGAAAAGGCGGCAGATTTTATTGCAGGCTATGAGGCGGATGAGCGGACCATGACCCAGTATATCATCGGTGCAATCAGTGAACTGGATACCCCTCTTACCGCGGCAGGCAAGGGACTTCGTTCCAAGCAGTATTATTTTACCGGAATTACGCCGGAAATGCTGCAGAAATCCAGGGATGAGCTGCTGGATGCGGCGCCGGAGGACATACGGGAGCTTTCAAAGTATGTCAGAGCATTTATGGATGATGAGTTCCTGTGCGTCGTGGGCAATGAGCAGCAGATTACGGCAGAGAAAGAAAGATTTGCGAAGGTGGAGAGCCTGTTGTAAGTCATACCTCAAAAATGTCATAGGCGGAAACATCCGGCCGGTGTCAGGTTTAAAAAAGGCATCGGCCGGATGCTTTTGCCGGTGCGCCTATTCAGGAAAAATGAGAAAATGCAGCCGACGCAATATTATTTTTATATAAAATATACTTGACATTTTCCCTCTGTAAGCATAGAATTAATTTAGAAAGAAATAAAAACGAAATAACGATAATTCTGACAATATGTCCGGAAGTCAAACAGCCTTCACATGGAAGAGGATTGTTGTTTTGCGTTTAACAGAAAGGGGGGAATGCGGATGTCAGATAATGAGTTGTTGCTGGCAATTTCCAATATGATGGACAGAAAGCTGAAGCCGATACACACTGACATCAGGGAACTGCAGGAGGACATGGCTGAAGTGAAGGCCGACGTGGCAGAGCTGAAAACTGATGTCAGGGAACTGCAGGAGGACATGGCTGAAGTGAAGGCCGACGTGGCAGAGTTGAAAACTGACGTCAGAGAACTGCAGGAAGATGTCGGAGAATTGCAGGAGAACGTCGGTAAGTTACAGGTCAATGTCAGAGAACTGCAGGAAGATGTCGGAGAATTGCAGGAGAACGTCGGTAAGTTACAGTTCAATGTCAGAGATATGCAGGTTACGGTCGGAAATATACAGACCGGCATGAAGAAAATGCAGATTCAGATGGAGACGGACTTTTCACCGCGGCTGCAGAATATCGAATCCTGTTACCTGTCTACTTATCAGCGCTATTCTAAAGGTACGGAACAAATTGATTCTATGCAGATGGACATTGATGTCCTGAAATCTACGGTGATTGAACATTCTGAGAAACTTCAAAGAATTTCCTGAATAACAGTTGTAATCTGACATGTGGAGGCTGTTTGACTTTCAAGATATATCTGTAAGGGAGAAACCAATGAACGAGAATTGTTCTTTTAAAGCGGGATTTGTAACTTTAATCGGAAGGCCCAATGTGGGAAAGTCCACATTGATGAACCGGCTTATCGGGCAAAAGATAGCCATTACCTCCAGTAAGCCCCAGACTACCAGAAACCGTATTCAGACGGTACTTACCAGAACGGAAGGGCAGATTGTGTTTTTAGATACCCCCGGCATACATAAATCAAAGAATAAACTGGGAGATTATATGGTGAATGTGGCGGAACGCACCCTGGAGGAGGTGGATGTGGTGCTCTGGCTGGTGGAGCCTACCAATTATATCGGCGCAGGGGAGCGCCATATCATAGAACAGCTGAAAAAAACAAGAACACCCGTTATTTTGGTTATCAATAAGACGGATACCATAAAAAAAGAAGATATATTTTCTTTTATCGATACCTATCGCAAAGAAATGGATTTTCAGGAAATCGTGCCGGTTTCCGCACTGAAGGGGAACAACACGGAGGAACTGGTACGGTGTATTTTCCAATATCTTCCCTATGGACAGGCGTTTTATGACGAAGATACCATTACAGATCAGCCCATGCGGCAGATTGTGGCGGAACTGGTTCGAGAGAAGGCCCTGCGCCTGCTGCAGGAGGAAATTCCCCACGGTGTGGCTGTGATTGTGGAAAGCATGAAGGAAAGAGGAAAAATATGCCACATTGAAGCTACCATCGTGTGTGAAAGAGAGTCCCACAAGGGGATTATTATCGGAAAAGGCGGCGCCATGCTTAAAAAAATCGGTTCCGCCGCAAGGCCGGAAATCGAAGAACTGCTGGAAATGCAGGTCAATCTGCAGCTTTGGGTAAAGGTGAAAAAGGACTGGCGGGACAGTGATTATCTTCTGAAAAATTTTGGATATAATCCGAAGGGAGATTAAGGAATAGAAAAGGTGAAATCTGCAAATTCTACTTATCAGGCATGATGCCTTCATACAAATGGAATCGGGGGATATGCAGATGAACATGGAATACTGGAAGCGGTTTGAAAACAGCGGGAAGATAGAAGACTATCTGTCATTTGTCTCCGCCGGGAGGAGCGGGGAAAGCACAGGACAGAACGCATCGGGAGAAGCCTTGTATGCAGGAATATATCATAGTGACGGGAATCATTTTAAAACAGTCTCCCGTGGGGGAGTACGACAGACATATCAGCCTTTTGACCAGGGAGAGGGGTAAAATCTCCGCGTTTGCCAGAGGCGCCCGGCGTCCGGGCAATAAGCTGGCGGCGGCAGCGGCGCCCTTTTCCTTTGGCCGATTTAAGCTTTATGAGGGGAAGAATTCCTACACCCTTGCAGAGGCGGACATTCAGAATTATTTTGAGAAGCTTCGAACAGATTACGAGGGCGCCTGTTACGGTATGTATTTTGCCGAGGTGGCGGATTATTATACCAGAGAAAATAATGACGAGAGGGAAATGCTGAAATTGCTTTATCAGTCGCTGCGGGCGCTCTGCGCGGAGAGCCTGCCCAACCCTCTGGTGCAGTGCGTTTTCGAGTGTAAGGCAATCGCGGTCAACGGGGAATTTCCGGGGCCTCCCGCTGACAGGCAGCTGGAGAAATCTACCATATACGCCCTGCAATACATAGCGGCAAGCCCGGTGGAAAAGCTGTATACCTTTGCCGTGACAGATTCCGTTCTGGCGGAGCTCAGGCAGGTAGCCGGGGAATATATGAAAAAATTTACGGGACATGCGTTTAAAAGTCTGGAGGTTCTGCAAACTCTCTGTTGAAAAAGAAGCAGGTTTTTGATACAATTAATACCTGATTTATTGAACTATGTTGATTGAGGAGTTTTGGGATGGAAAAAAGCAGGAGTTTTTTTGCTCTTGCCTGTCTGCTTGCTGTGGTACTTGCAGGATGCGGACAGACAGGAGTGAGGGAAACGGTCGAGTCTACGACGATTTCCGTGGACAGGAACGGCGGAATGATCTATTATCTGACAGGAGAGTTTGACAGGGACTATTACAGTCTGTCAGAACTGTCCGCCATGACAGCGGCGGAGGTCGAAGAGTTCAACAGGGATACGGGAGAGGAAGGGGCTGTTGCCGTAGAAAAAGTGGAGACACTGAAGGAGGACGAAAGCAGGATACTGATTGTCTGGCGGTTTGACGGATATAAAAGCTTTAATGAGTTCAATGAAAAGTTCAATAAGAAGTTCGGAAGCTTTTTTTACGGAACGGTGGAGGAAGCTTTCCAACAGGGATACATTAAGGATGCATTGTTGAAGAGCACGAAGGATGACAGCGTGAAAACGGAGGAGCAGCTGAAGCAGGAGGGGACCAAAAAACTGATTGTGACAGAGGGAAAAGCCGTTATTTACTGCCCGGCCGGGGTTACTTACCTCAGCCCGGGGGCGGTTTTAAATGAGGACGGAAGCGTTGATGCTTCCGCCGCGGACGGAACGGTATACATTTTAATGAAATAAGAAACTGAAATCAGGAAAGAATAAAGAAAATGCGAGGGTAAAGACAAAATGGAAAAGACAATGGACAAAATTGTTGCGCTGGCAAAGGCGAGAGGCTTTGTGTATCCCGGTTCCGAGATATACGGCGGCCTGGCAAATACATGGGACTACGGTAATCTTGGTGTAGAACTGAAAAATAATGTGAAAAAAGCCTGGTGGCAGAAATTTATTCAGGAGAATCCCTATAACGTGGGTGTGGACTGTGCAATTCTGATGAATCCCCAGACATGGGTTGCCAGCGGACATCTGGGAGGTTTTTCCGATCCGCTGATGGACTGTAAAGAATGCCATGAACGGTTCCGGGCAGACAAGCTGATAGAGGACTTCTGCGGGGAAAAGGGAATTACGCCGGAGGAGAGCGTGGATGCCTGGAGTCAGGAGCGGATGAAGAATTTTATTGAGGAGCACAGAATCGCCTGCCCCAGCTGCGGCAAACATAATTTTACGGATATTCGTCAGTTTAACCTGATGTTCAAGACATTCCAGGGCGTTACGGAGGATGCGAAAAGTGTGGTATATCTCCGCCCTGAGACAGCCCAGGGCATTTTTGTAAACTTTAAGAATGTACAGCGGACTTCCAGAAAGAAGATTCCCTTTGGCATCGGGCAGATTGGTAAATCCTTCCGCAATGAAATAACACCCGGTAATTTCACCTTCCGTACAAGAGAGTTTGAGCAGATGGAGCTGGAGTTCTTCTGCGAGCCGGGCACCGATCTGGAGTGGTTCAGGTACTGGAGAGGCTTCTGCCGTGACTGGCTGTTGTCTCTGGGCATGAAAGAGGAAGAAATGCGTCTTCGGGATCACAGTCCGGAGGAGCTTTGCTTCTACAGTAAGGGGACTACCGACATTGAGTTCCTGTTCCCCTTCGGGTGGGGCGAGTTATGGGGGATTGCAGACAGAACAGACTATGATCTGACCCAGCATGCCAATACCTCCGGTGAGGATATGAGTTACTTTGACGACGAAAAGAAGGAAAAGTACATACCCTATGTAATTGAGCCTTCTCTTGGCGCAGATCGTGTGGTTCTGGCTTTTTTGTGCGCAGCCTATGACGAGGAGGAGCTGGAGGGCGGCGATATGCGTACCGTGCTTCGTTTCCACCCCGCTCTGGCACCGGTAAAGATTGGTGTGCTGCCCCTTTCCAAAAAGCTGAATGAGGGGGCTGAGAAAATTTTTACGCAGCTTTCCGGAAAGTATAACTGTGAATTTGACGACAGAGGAAATATCGGTAAACGTTATCGCCGTCAGGACGAAATCGGAACTCCCTTCTGCGTTACTTATGATTTTGATTCCGAGACAGACGGCTGTGTGACCGTCCGTTTCAGAGACTCCATGGAGCAGGAGAGGGTTGCCATCCGGGATCTGGATGCATATTTTGCAGATAGGTTTACGTTTTAAAGGATAATGAAAGGTCGGGGAGCGGGAGTGATTTTCTGCTCCTTTGTCTTAGTGTGAATGGAGTAGTATAATGGACAGGATTGAAGTGTTTCAGATACTTGGCATTGAGATGACAAAGGACGAGAAAAGCATTAAAAATGCCTATAGAGAGAGACTTGCAGTGACGAATCCTGAGGATAATCCCCAGGGGTTTAAGCGGTTGAGAGAGGCCTATGAAGAGGCCTGCCGTCTGGCGAAGGAGCCTGATGAGAAGCCTGATGAACGGCGGGATGAGACGGTTTCCGGCCTCTGGGTGGAAAAAGCCGCCGCTGTTTACGGCAATCTTCGAAGCAGGCGGGATGTAAAGGCATGGGAGGAATTGTTTGCGGATGACTGTTTCCTGTCCCTGGAAGAAGAGGATAACTGCCGCATCAAGCTGCTGCGGTTTATTATGGATCACTTCAGGCTGCCGGGAGACGTCTGGAAGCTCCTGGACAGGAAGCTGGGCATTACGGCAGATGCCGGGGCCCTGCGGGAAAAATTTCCGGCAGATTTTATTCGTTATGTTCTGAGCAAATGTGAGCGGGGAGAGGATATAGAGTTCGATCAGTTTGAAGGTGAGGAAGAGGCCCCCTATGATTTGTTCCTGCAATATTATGACCGCTGCTGGCAGGCATTGCAGAACGAAGACCTGAAGCAGGCACAGCAGAATATTGAAAGTGCGGACGCGCTGAAAATCAGTCACCCTGTGATGGAGGTCTGCCGGGCGGAGCTTCTGGAGAAGCAGGGCAGGCTGAAGGAGGCCGTTGCACTTATTGACGGGCTGTTGGAAAAATATCCGAAGGACGCCATGGTCTGCTACAATGCGGCAGAGATGTTCTGGCGGCAGGGGCAGGCGGAGGAAGGTTTTTTTCGCCGCCGCGCTGCGGAAATATATAAAATTCTGAAGGATGAAAACGACGGCCATTATATGGCTAACGTACGCCTGACGGAATGGTATTATGACAATCAGCAGTTTAAGGAAGCCAAGAAGTGTGCCGAGAAGGTGCTTTCCGCAGGGAGCGGAGATGAATTTATGGAACTGCTGTGTAAGGTGAACCACGAGATAGAGAAAGATCTGGAGGAGGACTGGCGAAAAAATAAAAACAGTGATTCTGCGCTGGAGTTGTGCTGGTGCTATCTTCAGGACGGGAAAATATCCGGAGGAATCAGACTTGCGTTACAGCTTGAGAAGCTGCTGCCGGAGGAGAAAGAGGCGGAGTGGAACGGTCTCATGGCAAAGCTGTATGTGGAGGAAGCAGAGTATGAGACGTCCATAACCATGACCCATGCCTGGGAGGAAACGCTGGAAAAGAAACTGCTTACTGACAGCGAGGAGGAACGGGAGAAGGACAGAGACCGTTTGAAGCAGGCACACTTAATTCGCATGCAGTGCTTTCACAACCTGGGCTTCAAGGAGGAGGCAAAATTCGGCGAGGCTGTCCGGGAGGCACAGTCCGTTCTGGAGGGAAATGCAAGGGACATCGGAATTTTGCTGGAAATGGCGCAGATTTATACAGAGATGCAGGAGTATGAAAAGTGCGAGGAGACAGTCCGAAGGCTGGTGGAGGATTATCAGGTATACGCAGCCTATGCGGCTTTGCTGGAGGCATACCGGAGACAGCTGAACCCGGGGGGCGTGATTCGGACGGGCAGCCTGTGCATTCAGTATTTTTCAACGTTTGTAAAGCCCTATGAGTATATGGCAAAGGTATATCTTGATCTGGAGCAGCCGGAGGAACTGAAGAAGCTGTTGGAGGATGCAGAGAAAAACGGCGTTAAAAGCGATGTGCTGGAAGCGTATAAATACCAGGGAAATCACAAGACGTTGGAATTGGATGCGCTGAACAAAAAATTGAAAGCCTTCCGAAAGGATTTCAGAAAGCCGGTGGAGGAAGGAAAGCTTTCCTTTTACGAAAGCGGCCTGCCGATACTGACGGAGTATATTTATAACTGCCCTGACAGCTATATGTTTGTGGAGCGTGGTATTTTTCACAGAGCAGCCCATCATTACAGGGAGGCCAGGGAGGATTTTGAAAAGGCGTTGGCGCTGAATCCCTCCAACCCCTATGCATTGAACGGCCTGAGCTTTGTCTACAGATATACGGGCGAGTATGAAAAGGCATTATTTTACATAAAAAAGGCCATTTTATATATGGACGAAGAGATGTCGCCTGTTATTTATACGGATATGGCGGATTTGTACTCTTTGCTGGGCGATTTTGAAATGTCGCTTGCGGCCTGCAGGCAGTATGAAGAGATAACAAAGGAGCGGAACCGGTGGTTCATAAATCAGATGGCGGAGCTCTGCGTCAATCTGGGCAGGGCGGAGGAAGCCTGCGAGTATTACAAAAAGAGCTATGCCGGCGACAGGAGGAAGCTTTACGGAAAGTGTGCGGAGGCATATATCCAGTGCGGTGAAGAAAAACAGGTAAAAAGGCTGTTGGCAGAATGGTCCGGGAAGCTTAAAATAAAAAGCGACGGCCCCGGAAAGCTGTTCAGCCGTGTAGTGATGTCACAGAAAGAGCGGGGGGAGGCAGGCAGCTTTTATCTGCAGACCTTCTGGGCGGAGCTTGTGTTTGGCGAAAAGAAGAATGCAGCGGCTTATGCGGCGGAGGCGGTATACTACTACCGGGACGGCGACGGAGAAGAGGGCACGCTTTCGGATGCCGTGTTTGCCTGCATTGTCTGCGGTATGGATAAGCTTGGGAAAAAGTATGGGGAACAGCTGAAAAGATGGCTGCAAAGCCAACAGTTTTCCGGAGAGAACAAATACTTTAACCGGGAGAAGGCACATTTACAGAAGGAGGTGCTGGCGGCCTGGTATACAAAAGAAGAGGATGAAATACAGGCGCTTCTGGACAGGGAGCCGGAGTGCGGTATCTGTCACTTCTGCACCAGCACGGTGTGCAGAGAGATGGAATCCCTGCACATCCTGTTCCTCATCAGGAAGGGAAAACGGGAGGAGGCGGAAGAACGCCTTTTGCGCAGCCTGGAGCGCCAACCATCGGACGAGTATATGCGTGCCATAAAGCATAACGTGTTCGGGGATTGATAACAAAGCAGTATGAAACAGACAGAAACGAGGCATGACATGATAGTAGGAATTGATTTGGGTACCACCAACAGTTTGATTGCATATTTCACGGAGGAGGGGCCGCAGATAATACCCAACAGGCTTGGGAAAAACCTGACGCCGTCGGTGGTCAGTGTGGATGAAGAAGGAAATGTCTATGTGGGTGAAACGGCCAGAGAACGTATGAGTCTGTATCCGGATTCCGTAGCCCAGACCTTTAAGCGGAGTATGGGAACGGAGCGGGAGTATGTCTTAAGCGGCAGGCATTTTAAGCCGGAGGAGCTTTCCAGCATGGTACTGCGGGCGCTGAAGGAGGATGCGGAAGCCTTTCTGGGAGAAGAGATTACCGAGGCGGTTATCAGTGTGCCTGCCTATTTTGACGATAAGCGGCGGAAGGCTACAAAGCGGGCGGGGGAGCTCGCGGGGCTTAAAGTTGAGCGGATGATTTCCGAGCCCACTGCCGCTGCGGTGGCATACGGCCTGTATGACCGGAATCAGGATACCCGCTTCCTGGTATTTGACCTGGGAGGCGGAACCTTTGACGTATCTATTCTGGAGCTGTATCATAATATTCTGGAGGTTCGTGCGGTTGCCGGTGACAACTATCTGGGGGGAGAAGACTTTACAGCCGTTATGGCGAAGCTGTTCCTGCAGAAGGCGGGACTGCAGCTGACGGGAATGACGGAGAAGGAGCAGGTACGCTTATACCGGCAGGCGGAAAAGGCAAAATGCGCCATCAGCGACAATACGGAGGTACTTATGACCTTTTTGTACCGGGAAGAGACGCTGGAGCAGCACATTACCTATAAGGAGTATGAGGAAGCCTGCGAGGATTTGCTTATGAAAATCCGGGAGCCGGTGAAAAAAAGCCTTTCCGATGCAGGGCTGAAGCTGGGCGATATAGATGAGGTGCTGCTCATCGGCGGCGCCACCAGGCTGTCCGTTGTCCGGGATTTCCTCATTCGCCTTTTCAGAAAGTTTCCGGATACCAGAATGAATCCGGATGAGACAGTTGCGCTGGGGGCGGCGATCCAGGGGGCCATGAAGGAACGCCGGGAGGAAGTAAAAGAGGTGATTCTGACGGATGTGTGCTCCTTTACCCTGGGAACGGAGGTAGTGGTGGAGTACGAGGAAGGTAAATTCGAGGATGGCAGATTCTGCCCCATTATTGAGCGTAACACGGTCATCCCCGCCAGTCATACGGAGCGCCTGTATACGGTAAGGGATAACCAGACGTCGGTACGGGTCAGGGTGCTGCAGGGCGAGAGCCGCTTTGCAAGAAACAATCTGTATCTGGGAGAACTGGAGATTGAAGTTCCCAAAGGGCCGAAGGGACAGGAGTCAGTGGATGTGACCTATACCTATGATATTAATTCTTTGTTAGAGGTGGAGGTTACCGTAGTGTCTACGGGACTTTCACGGAAAATGATTATCAAGGGCCAGGATAACCGGATGACCGATGAAGAAATCAGCAAGCGTATGGAGGAACTGGCTTATCTGAAAATCCAGCCGCGAGATTATGAGGAGAACCGCCTGGTACTCCTTCGGGCCGAGCGTATGTATGAGGAGGCGCTGGGAGACAGGAGAAGGAAGCTGGATCATTATATCACGGTCTTTGAGGCAGCGCTGAAGCGGGGCGACCATGACGAGATTATGGAGGCCCGGGAGGAGCTGAACGCCATTCTGGAGGAAGAGGACGAGTGAGGAATGTATATGGACTGTACTGAAAAAAAACGAAGAAAAGACCGGGCGATAGACGCAGTGGTGTTTACGGTGTTACTGGCGGCCGTTTCCGCAGTCAGTCTGCAGCTTTTTTATATGCAGACGCAGGGAGGCGTTGACACGGACATGAAGGCATATATCCTGGAAATGCAGGGGCTGGACAGCGGTTACAGCTTTCCCTACCCGATATTTTTCAAGCTTGCCGGGCTGGTACATCTGTTTGCATCGCCGGAGCTGTCGGTAGCCGTTGCGCTGGTGCTGATGAACGGCCTGGGCATGGTGGTGACGAAGCTGGCGTTTAACCGGCTGGCCCGGGAATCCGGCGGCGGAACGGCTTTTCCCTGGTATAGCGGAGTGATATGCAGTCTTTTGGCGGTTTCCCTTTTTTTTATATCCATGCTTTATCCGCCGAAGGGCATTTACCTTGCGAGATTCGGAATCCGTTTCCGGTATCTGGGGGTATTTACGGCTAACCCCTTACATAATGCCACCTATATGGCCGCCAGGCCTTTTGCGATTCTGGCGTTTTTATGGTATGGGAAGCTGTTGGATACATATGAGGAGGGCGTTGGGAAAAACGGGAAAGACTATCTGCTCTTTGCGCTGTTTCTGTTTCTGGCTACCATGACCAAACCCAGCTTCACGCTGGTGCTGGTCAGCAGTGCGGGGCTGCTGATGCTGTACCGGCTTTTCAGGTCGGGCTTTAAAAAGTTTGTTCCTGCCATTCAGCTGGGGCTGTGCTTTATTCCCACTTTTCTGGCGTTGCTGTATCAGTATACGGGAGTGTTTGGGCCTGCGGAGGGAGAAGAAAGAGGGATTGGATTTTGCTTCGGGTCAGTCTGGAAGGAATATTGTGACAATATTCCGCTGGGGATCTGCCTGGCCATGGCTTTTCCGCTGGCTGTACTGGTGCTGAATTGGAAAGAGGTCAGACGTAATACGCTGACCCGTTTCTCCTGGATGCTGTATCTGGTAAGCCTTGCAGAAGCATTTCTGTTTTATGAAAAGGGATTCCGCAGGCTGGATTTTAATTTTTCCTGGGGATATATGTATGGTATTTTCTTCTGTCATTTCAGTTCGCTGCTGCTTTTGACCCGTCTGACCGCAGAAAACAGGAAGCATGCAGGGCAGAGGCAGAAGGTCAGAAGCGGGCTGCTGCTGTTACAATGGCTGGTTTATCTGTGGCATGTGATTTGCGGAATTTTTTATTTTCGGGATATTCTGGCAGGAATAAGCTATTACTAGGCCCACGGAGGCTGACGATGGAAAGGAGTATGCAGGATGAAAAAGTATGTTGACGATGGAAAGGAGTATGTAAGATGAAAAAGTATGTTGACGGAGAAATCGGTATTTATCTGCGTCCCATGACAGAGCAGGACACGGACAACATTATCGCCTGGCGGAATCGGGAGGACGTCCGGAGAAATTTTATTTACAGAGAGCCCTTCACCAGAGCGGGGCACGAAAACTGGATAAAAACCATGATCCAAACGGGCAGGGCGGTGCAGATGATAATCTGTGACCTGAGCTCGGAGCAGCCGCTGGGAAGCGTCTATATCAGGGATGTGGACAGAGTACACAATAAGGCGGAATACGGTATGTTTATCGGAGTGCCCGAGGCTCGGGGCAGGGGGATAGGTACTGCATCGGTAAGGCTTATGCTTCGCTACTGCTTTGAAGAAGCGGGGCTGCACCGGGTATATATGCGGGTGCTGGCAGAGAACCGGCAGTCGTTCAGAAGCTGTGAGAAAGGCGGGTTTGTGCAGGAGGGATACCTGAGGGATGATGTGTGTATTGACGGCGAATACCATGATATTATATGGATGGCGGCCGTCAAGCATGACATTACATGACGGGGAGAGGACGGAAGAAATGGAGAAATTCGCGGGCTGGTTGAAGAAAGAGAGGATACCCCTTGTAAAGTCGCTGCTGTCAGCCGCGCTGCCCCTGGTGTGCTGTCTGGTGTACTGCGGAATGCGGGGGCGCAGCCTGGGGGAGGTGTATCTGCCTGCTTCTCCCTGGAATGACGAGATGCTTTATTATAAGCAGGTGGAAAGCATCATTCATTTCGGGTATCCCCAGGGATATTGCGGCTATAATGAAAGCCATGCCCTGAAGCTTTCATTCGGGGCATGGAGTCCGGTACTGATATTTCCCTGGATTTTCTGGGGGCTGTTGTTCGGCTGGAATCTGATGTCGCCTATAGTATGCAATATTGTGCTCATGACCCTTTGCTGCTTCCTGTTTGTGTGGCTGACCCGGCCGACATGGAAACAGCTGGGGATTCTATGCGTCCTTTTTTGTCTGTATACGCCCTTTGCGCGCTATATGCTTTCCGCAATGCCGGAGGTTATCTGTTTCAGTATGCTGATAACATTTTACGGCCTGGCTGTCAATTATCTGCGGCGGGAGAAGATATATAAGCTGGCGCTGCTGTTTGTGCTTTCCAGTGTGATGACGCTGATGCGGCCGTATCTGGCGCTGTTCATGCTGCTGCCTGCCTGTTTCTGGATCCGCAGGGACAGAAAGCATGCCTTCAGATGGGTGGCTGTTGTCGGTTCTGCACTGGTTCTGGGAACGGCGCTGGGGCTATATGCATGCATCAAACATTATTTAGGAGCGGAATATTTTGCGCCTCTCTTTTATACGGATTGGATCTATGTATACTTTGAGAGAGGGATACCGGCAGGAATCCGTAATACGCTGGAAACGCTTTATTATAAGGGAAGCGGTCTTCTGGAGCATATGCGGCAGGGCTTCCGGGACGGGGAGGCGGCAGGCGCTTATTTTGCCGGGTATGCAGTCTGTATGTGTATATTGGTGGTGCAGAGTTTTCTGGACTGGCGCAGCTTGAGGCGTTCGGCAAAAATACAGGAAGAAACTGACGAAAAAGAGGAGGCCGCTCAAAAAGAGGCCGCAAATCTGCTGATTGTGGAGGCTCATCTTGCATTCAGCTTTATTGTTATGCTGTTTGCGCTGCTTCTCATGTATACGCATACGGAGGGCAGCAAACATCTGTTGACTTTTATGGCGGCGGCGGTGTTTGTGACTGCGCTGATGAAAACGAAGTTCTTAAAAAAAGCGGTGGTGCTGGGAGTTACCTTTGCCTACTTTTATTCCTACATGGCAGTGGAACCCTATGATTATGAGGCGCCCTTTGTATCGGAGGAGAAAAAGGCGGCGGTGGCGGCCTTTGAAGAGGCCCTTGCCCCTCATCTTGTACTGGAGCGGGAGAATGCTCCCAATTATGAAAATGTGGTAATATGGGTGCTGGATGATATGGTGGCCGGCGCTTCTGCGGCAACGGACTGGCAGCTGCTGTACGGCCTGCCGGAGGGGTTTGGAATCAACTGCTGCAGGGGAAGCTATATAACGGAGCATTTTGAAAGCCTGCAGAGCCGGTATCTGGTAAGCCCGGCAGGAGGAGAAATCGATGCGATGTGCAGAGAGGCCGGATACAGCCTGCTGTACGGGGACAGCCGGGTGGTTTTTTACGAAAGAACTCCGTAGGCGTCAGCCTTGAAAGGGAAAATAATTCGCACAAATTCTGCTGATGAATAGGCTCTTT
>JAMPFR010000035.1 GCA_023664365.1 Acetatifactor muris
CCATCAGCAGCAGCTTTACCGCCGACGTCCCCAAATCAATCCCTATGTACAGCATATCCTTCTCCTTATATTTGCTTATTTTTTCTATTGTATCAGATTCACACCGCAAAAACTTCCCACTGCTTGCTTAATGTATTATCAGATATTGCTCTTTTTCTCCGCTCTGCCCCTCATCTTTCCCGATAAATAAATTCCCTGAATATCCCGGCGCCTCCAGCCTCCTTCGTGGAATATACCGTCAAGCCGAACCTGCAGCCGCAGAAATGATTCAAGTCAAAGCGCAGCCGGTGTTCTCCGCCGATGTTCCGCCAGGCGCTTCCATAGCCTTTATCTTTATAATAGAAGAAACACACATCCCTGCCTTCGGAGAAATCCGCCTCCAGCTTTAAAACAAAAGGCTTTTCCTCCACGGAAAGCGCCGCCTGCTCCTGCTCTTTTCCGTCCTCCGCCTGCAGCCTTCCGGATTCTCCCGGCTCCACAGTCTTCACCACCAGGAACAGCCCGCCGTCCCTGCGGGTCAGCCCCACAAACCCGAAGCATGCCTGCAGCGCGCACAGTCCCGCATAATCTCCTTCCCGCAGCATACTGCCGTCCACCGTAACCTCAGCGGCACACCCCGGCCAGAGCATTCTCTGGGTCAGGGTATTCCCGGCCTGCAGCAGAGAACGACATACCTTACCGGTACGCACCTGCCAGGTTCCGGCCTCCCTGTGGTGGCAGATCAGGGCAGGATCCGGCTCATGGTTAAACTGCCAGTATGTCTTCCATTCCCCTTTAAAATCATCGCTTCCCACAAGAGGGGCGTAAACATACCCCGGCCTGGTGCTTTCCACCGGAAAGTCCTCCGGTATCCTGCCTTCCTCTCCGAACACAGGATAACCCTCCCGCCAGGTCATGGGTATCAGGCAGGGAATCCGTCCCACTGCCCCGGTATCCTGGAACTGTATGGCGTACCATTTCCCATCCGGGGTATCTACAATGGCTCCCTGGGCCACACCGCTGTCTCCCAGCCCCCTGTCGTCGTCCAGCACGTCGCCGCCCTTAAATTCCCCCTCCAGGGAATCCGCCGCAAAGCAGGCCTCCGTCCTCCTCCAGCGGTCCGGTCTGGAATGAATCACAAAGAGATAGTATTTCCCGCCGATTTTATAAAAGTGGCTCCCCTCATATCCCAGGTAGGGATTATCCTTATCATTCACAAGGAGACGGTGCAGGCCCCCTTCCAGAGGGCCGCTTAAGTCCTCCTTCAACTGAGTCAGCCAGATCTCCCGGTTGCCGTAGACAATATACTTCTTCCCGTCGTCGTCAAAGAGCAGGGAACAGTCATGGTAAAAGCCTTCTATAAAATGCTTCTCCCAGGGGCCTTCCGGCTGCCCAGCCGTGTACAGATAGGTCTTATGGGTGTCATTTGCCACAAAGCACACATAATAAACCCCCTTGTGATACCGCAGAGATGCAGCCCACATGCCCTTTCCGTAAATATTCTCCTCTCCCTCCAGCCTCTGGGCAGGCGTTCCGTCCAGCCTGTCATACACATAGGAAAGATGCTCCCAGTTCCGCAGATCATAGGAACGCAGGATCTCACAGCCGGGCATAAAATGCATGGTGGTACTCACCATGTAATAAGTATCCTCCACCCGGATCACGTCGGGGTCAGGATAATCCAGTCTTGTCAGAGGATTGATTTCCGGATACTGCATGGTACGGCCGTAGGAATACCCTCTGTCCGGCCGGATCTCCCCCGGCGTCAGCAAAATCCTTTTCTCCTCCATGGCACTTCCTCCTGATTTATTTTTTATCCGGCCCGCCCCTTTTTAAGGTAAAGTCTATCATTTCAGCAGGTATACATCTCCCCATTATTTGCGGATTTATTATCAGAGGTTGCTATTTCTGACAGAACAATCAGACGACAGACGCATTAAAGAGACCCGGCGGCATTTACGCGGAAATATTCGCCGCCCGGGCCGGGTATTATGCGGATGCGGTTCAGCCGTTATTTTAATAACCTGCACTTCCTTGCAATCCGCACCAGCAGGTGGCCCTTGGGGAAGCTCCTCAGCTCTTCCTCCGTCACTCCCCTGAACAGAATCAGCAGGGCAAAGTAAACCACCGCTCCGATTAAAATAGCCGGTATCACGGAAATCCGGGGGGATTTAGTCAGTATCAGCAGCAGCTCATACACCCCCCAGGCTATGGCTCCCATAAAAGCAGACGCAAGCATGGGAATCAGAAAAGTATGCATAATCTCCTGCCGGTATCCCACCGCCTTTCGCACGGCAATCTGATTCAGGACACACATGGAACCTGAATACACCACGTTGGCGATAGCAATGCTGTACAGATCCAGTTTCGTATAATACAGCAGGAGAAAAGCTACAGCCGCCTGAAGAGCCAGGGAGATTCCCGCATTGATGACAGGCGCGTTCAGTTTCCCCAGCCCCTGCAAGATCTGGCTGTTTAAGGTAGACAGCCCATAAAATATCACCGAGACCGCCAGGGCCATCAGCAGCCCTGTTGCAAGATCCTCAGACGCTTGCGTATTGCTGGGAAAAAGCAGTCCTATAATGGGTCTTGCCAGGACAAGCAGTCCCACGGCACAGGGAATGGAAATGATCATGGTGGTTTTCACCGCCAGTCCGATCTTCTCTCTTGCTCCCTTCGCATTCTTCGCCGCAATCAGCTGCGCCACCGCCGGAAGCATAGCAGCCGCCATAGCTGATGCAAATGCCTCCGGGATGTTGGATATGATCAGCGCCTGGCCGGAAAGCACGCCCCAGCGGGCATGGACAGTCACCGTGTCCAGCTCCTTTAAGGCCGGCAGCACCCTGGTGTAAAGAGTATTATTCACCGTTCTGCTCAGGTTATAAACTGCCGTGCTTAAAATAAAAGGCGTTACCACCAGCGTAATTGTCCTCAAAATAGAGCCATAGGAATCCGCCTCACCGTGTCGATCCTTCCGAATCCGCCGCTGAAACAGTCCCCTGTTCAGCGCATACATACCCAACATAAACAAAAGCGCCGCCAGCACCCCCGCGCCCGTGCCCATGGCGCTGCCCACGGCTCCTTTTGTGCCCCAGAGCACCATTCCTTCCCTGTCCTCAGGCGTCTCCATAGACGCAAAGCTGCTGCGGATCAAAAGATAAGCGGCGCCTACGCTGACGAGAGCGTTTGCGATCTGCTCCAGCACCTGAGAGGCGGAGGTCTGTACCATGCTTTTATGGGCTTGAAAATACCCCCGCAGCACTCCCAGAATACCATATACAAAAATAGTGGGGGCAAAGGTGCGCAGCACGGGAATCACTTCATCCCCCACAAGCAGCCCCGCCCCGAAAAACAGAAATAAGCTTGCAATTCCCCCCACCGTCAGCACATACCCCAAAGCACATAAAAATATCCTGTGGGCATTTTTGTACTCCTTCAGCGCCAGCTTCTGGGCAATCACCTTGGAGATTGCCGCAGGAATGCTGTAGGATGAAATCAACAGAACGATGGTATAAAATTCATAGGCTGTCTGATAATAGCCCATCCCCAGGTCGCCGATGACACGATGTAAAGGGCTCCTGTAAAGGAGCCCTATGATTCTGCTGATGATTCCGGCCGCGGCTAAAATTCCCGCCTGCACAAGGAAGGCGTTATCTTTACCGGGGGAGTTACTGCCTGCGCTGCTGTTTCCCATCTGAATTGATTCCTGTTCCTTAGCCTATTAACCAATCATACATCTCCTGATACTTCCTTGCGGAGGTATACCAGGAAAAGTCCTGGGCCATAGCCCTGTCAACCATCTTGTTCCACTCCCGCTTCCTGTCATAGTAGATGCGTTCCGCGTAACGAACGGCGTTTAACATTTCATGGGCATTATAATTGGTAAAGCTGAAGCCCGTTCCGGTACCTTCGTATTCATTATATGCCTGTACGGTATCCTTCAGACCTCCCGTCTCACGCACGATGGGAATGGTGCCGTAACGCAGGGCCATCAGCTGGCTCAGACCGCAGGGCTCAAAGAGCGACGGCATGAGGAAGGCGTCGCAGGAAGCATAGATCTTGTGGGACAGCGCATCGGAATAATAAATATTCGCCGAAACCTTATCCCCGTATTTCCAGTCGAAATGACGGAACATATTCTCATAGCGCTCCTCGCCGGTTCCCAGCACCACCAGCTGTATATCATCCTGGCATAATTCGTCCATAATGTAGGCAATCAGGTCAAATCCCTTCTGATCTGTCAGACGGGATACAACGCCAATCATCATCTTCCTGTCATCCTGGCACAATCCCAGCTCCTGCTGCAGGGCACGCTTGTTCTTCACCTTTTCCTTGCGGAAATTCACGGCGTTGTACTGCTTTACGATATAGGAGTCTGTCTCAGGATTAAATTCCGCATAATCGATGCCGTTTACGATTCCCCTTAAATCGTTGGCCCTTGCGCGGAGCAGCCCGTCCAGGCCCTCCCCGTAGAAAGGCGTCTTGATCTCCTCCGCGTAAGTGCTGCTCACGGTAGTCACCGCATCTGCGTAAACGATGCCGCCCTTCAGCAGATTTGCGTCCTTATATGCCTCCAGCTTGTCGGGGGTGAAGAAATATTCCGGCAGTCCGGTAATTCCCTGCACCGTCTTCGTATCCCATTTCCCCTGGAACTTCAGATTGTGAATGGTGATAACCGACTTTATGCCCCGATAAAATTCGTCCCCCTGAAAACGTTCTCTCAGATACACGGGAATCAGACCCGTCTGCCAGTCGTGACAATGCACCACGTCAGGCCGGAAGCCAATCACCGGAAGAGCCGACAAAACGGCCTTGGAGAAAAAAGCATACCGCTCAATCTCCCACTTCGGGTCGTCACTGTACACCTTGGAGCCGCTGAAATAATATTCATTGTCGATAAAATAGTAATGTACGCCCTCCACTTCCGCTTCCAGCAGGCCCACATACACGTTCTTCCAGTCATAGTCCATGTAGAAATGGCTGACATACTGCATCCTGTCCTTCCACTCCTGCTTCATGCAGGCGTATCTGGGGATAATGACCCTCACATCAAAATACTGCTTGTCAATACATTTCGGAAGTGAGCCCACCACATCTGCCAGCCCGCCTGTTTTAATAAAAGGAACACCCTCTGATGCCGCAAAAAGAATCTTCTTCATTGTAACCCTCCACTGCAAAATTTCATGTCACACACCTTAATTATACAACAGGATGATTTCAGTGGAAAGCATTTTTTTCTATTCCCTGTAAGAAAGCCGTATCCGATCCGCAATCAGCGCAATGAACTCCGAGTTGGTAGGCTTTCCCTTTCCCGTGTCGATGGTATAGCCGAACAGCGCGTCCAACGTCTCCATTCTTCCACGGCTCCAGGCCACCTCGATGGCATGGCGGATAGCTCTCTCCACCCTGCTGGGCGTGGTCTGAAAACGCTTTGCAATAGTAGGGTAAAGTATCTTGGTAATGGAACTGATCATGGCCGGATCCTCCACCGACATCATAATCGCCTCCCTCAGATACTGGTATCCTTTGATATGTGCGGGAACTCCTATCTCATGTATCATGTCGGTCACATCCTGTTCCAGATCCCTGACTACTTCCTTTTTTACCTCCTCCTGCACTGCACGATTGCTGTCAGTCTTTGCGGAAGGAACCGTAATCATAATCTGAAACTCCTTGTCTCCGTTCATCAAATCTCCCAAAATCTTGTATATTTTCTCATTATCTTTCGCAGCCGTAACGTTGAGTTGTTCCATAAAATTACCTCCAGGTTGAAGAAAGTCAAAATTTCGTTCTTTTATTATAAAAGATAATGGTTTGATACAGCAACTCTAATTCATCGCGCTTTTCGTGTTCCCACGCCAAAAAGGGCCGGCAGAGCGGGATTATCCAGCGGCAATCTACATTTTTCCCCGAAAAATACCTGAGGCCTGCAGTCTTTTCACAATGTTATCGGCCATGGAGTGTTACAGGCGGCAGCTGACAGTCGTTTTCATACAGACTGTGCAAGATGTCGGTACTTAGCAGGCGTATTTTGCCTGCTTATGTACCGTTACATCGCGCCTTCAAGCGAAAGCGGGTCTGTATGAGAGCGACTGGCAGCTGCCGCCGTCACTTCGCAAGGCTAAGCTCCTACATTCACATAAAAACTTGACAACTGCCCGAAATCAGGGCAAAATCGAATAGAGAGGATGATTACTGTAATGAAACAGATTGCCGAAGACATCAGACAAAACAATTTCAAACAGGCCTACCTTCTCTACGGAGAGGAACGCTATCTGCGGCGGCAGTACCGGGAAAAGCTGCGGGAGGCCCTCTGTGGAGATGGAGACACCATGAACGTGCACTTTTACGAGGGAAAGGACGTGTCCGTGGGCGAGCTTATCGACCTGGCGGAAACCCTGCCCTTTCTGGCAGAGCGGCGGGTCATTTTCCTGTCGGACAGCGGCCTGTTCAAATCCGGCGGAGAAAAAATGGCGGAGTATCTGGCCGCCCCCTGCGACACCACCTTCTTTGTATTTTCGGAAAGCGAAGTAGACAAACGGAGCAAGCTTTATAAGACAGTTCAGTCAAAGGGCTATGCGGCGGAATTCGGCTCCCAGGACGAAAACACGCTGAAGCGGTGGATTGGCAGCACACTGGCAAAGGACGGGAAAAGGCTTACGGAAAGCACCGCCCAGCTTATTATCTCCAAGACCGGCACCGGTATGGACAATATCCGGATGGAGCTGGAAAAGCTGGTCTGCTACTGCATGGATCGGGATGTGATCACAGACGGGGACGTGGAAACCATCTGCACCACCCGGGTCAGCAACCACATATTCGATATGATAAACGCTATTGCGGATAAAAAACAGAAGGAAGCCCTGGAGCTTTATTATGATTTGCTGGCCCTGAAGGAGCCGCCCATGCGCATCCTGTTCCTCATTGCAAGGCAGTGTAATATGCTGTTACAGACAAAGGAACTGAAGGCAGGCGGCCACGATAACCGCTCCATCGGCACAAAGATAGGAGTGCCGCCCTTCATCGCACAAAAGTATGTGAATCAGGCGGCACGGTTTAAGACCTCCACCCTGCGGAACGCAGTACAGCAGTGCGTAGAGGCGGAGGAAGCCGTCAAAAGCGGCCGTATGAACGATATGATGAGCGTGGAAATATTGATTCTCAACGTTCTTCTCTGAAATATGCCAGTCCCAGATGTGCAGGGGGCTGGTTTTCTTTTTTCCGGTGGAGGCTGCCTACAATCAGCACGGCGATTGTCACCACATAGGGCACCATCTGAATCAGATCCGTCACATAACTTGCCACGGTAAAGCCCATAAGGCTTGGCAGGAACTGGTACAGCCAGTAAAGTACGCCGAACAGGTACGCGCCCCAGATGGCGTTTAAGGGTCTCCAGGTGGTAAATATCACAAGGGCAACCGCAAGCCAGCCCAGAGCCTCAATCTGCCCCGTGGTGGCCCATATGCCGGAGTTGTAATCCAGGACATAATACATGCCGCCGATTCCCGAAATACCTGCGCCGATGCAGGTAGCCAGGTACTTGTATTTCGTCACACTGATACCGGCGGCGTCCGCAGTGGCCGGATTCTCCCCCACTGCCCTGAGATTCAGCCCTGTCCTGGTCTTGTTCAGAAAAATATGCAGGGCTGCTGCCAGGATGATGGCCGCATAGACCAGGAAGCCGTACCCGAACACGGTCTGTCCCACAGCCCCAAGCCCGGACAGAAAGGGAATCTTGCGGGTATAGACACTGTTTGCCAGCGGCGCGGCAGTGTAGCTCTTTCCGTTCAGGATAAACACGCCGAAAAAGTTTGCAATTCCCATGCCGAAGGTCGTCAGGGCAAGTCCTGTCACGTTCTGGTTCGCCCGCAGGGAAATCGTGAGGAAGCTGTATATCAGCCCGCCCAGCATGGAGGCCGCCACACAGCACACCAGGGACAGCAGTACACAGACTGCTCCGTTGGGGTTTTCTGCATTGTTTTCATAGAAAAACGCACTTGCAAAGCCGGCAAAGCCGCCCAGGTACATGATGCCGGGTACTCCCAGATTCAGGTTTCCGGATTTTTCCGTCAGTATCTCTCCCATGGCGCCGTACATGATAATGGTTCCAAAGGGAATCGCCCTGATAATCCATGCAATCAGATTGCTCATGCCGCCTTACCCTCCTTTTTATTGCGGAAAATCACTTTATAGTTAATAAAAAATTCGCTCCCCAGAATGCAGAACAGGATAATGCCCGTGATAATGGAGGCGGCATAATCGTTCAGACCGTAGGCCGATGCAATCTCCGCCGCTCCCTTTTGCAAAAACACCAGCAGGAAGGCAATCAGCGCCATGTAAAAGGTGTTGAACTTCGCCAGCCAGGCCACAATGATAGCCGTAAACCCGTTTCCCCCCGCAGTGGTGGTGGAGATGGTCTGATCCCGGCCGCAGACAATGAGAAAGCCGCAGAGTCCGCTGACGGCTCCGGAAATTGCCATAGTGCGCATAATGACCCTGGCCACATTGATTCCCGCATAGCGGGCGGTGTTCTCGGACTCACCCACAACGCTGATTTCATAACCGTGCTTCGTGTATTTCAGGTAAAAGTACATGACAAAGGTCAGTATGACAACCACAATAATATTAATATTGTAACGCTGTCCGAACAGCGCCGGAAACCACCCCGCCTGGCTTCCCATGTTCAGCTTGCCCAGGCTGGAGGCCTGTCCCCGCATGACGTTCACGGCGCAGGCCACAAAGCTGGTGGCAACATAGTTCATCATCAGGGTAAACAGGGTTTCATTGGTCTTCCACTTTGCCTTAAAGAAAGCAGGAATCAGCCCCCAGACCGCCCCCACTGCCAGGCTTGTAAGCAGCATTGTTAAAAACAATACCGGCGCCGGAAGCCGGTTGCCGAAGTACACCATAATCAGGGCCGTCACCAGGCCGCCCATGAGCACCTGGCCCTCGGCGCCCACATTCCAGAACCGCATTTTAAAGGCAGGCGCAAGAGCGATTCCGATGCAGAGCAGGGAAACCAAATCTCGCATGGCCCAGGAAAAGCGGATTTTCGTGCCGAAGGTTCCCTGAAACATCACACCGTACACGGAAAAAGGATTTAAACCCGTTACAAAGAAGATAAACAGAGCGTCCAGCACCAGAGCCAGCAGAATTGCCGCCCCCCGGGCCGCTATTTTTTCCCGCAGCCTTGCGCCGTCCCGCTTCACCACCCGCATCAGGGGTTCTTTTATCTGTGCGTTACTCAACCTTTACACCTCCTGTCATAAGAAGCCCTACCTCTTCCTTGGCGGCCCTGCGTCCGTCCAGAATCCCGCTGACCCTGCCGCCGCAGAGCACCAGTATCCTGTCGCAAAGCTCCAGCAGCACGTCCAGATCCTCTCCCACATAGATAACCGCCACTCCTTTTTGTTTCTGGCGGTTCAGCAAATCATAAATGGTATAGGAGGTATTGATATCCAATCCCCGCACCGCGTATGCGGTCATCAGCACAATGGGAGACTCGGAAATCTCACGGCCCACCAGCACCTTCTGCACATTGCCGCCGGAAAGCCGGGATACCGGCGTATTGACTCCCGGAGTCACTACCCCCAGCTCCTTCATAATGCTCTCCGCCAGATCCTGAGGCTTCTTTCTGTCCGTCAGAAAGCCTCTTCCTCTGTCATAGCTTTTCAGCATCATGTTTCCGGTCATTCCCATTGACCCCACCAGTCCCATGCCCAGACGGTCCTCCGGCACAAAGGACATATGGATTCCGGCGTTGCGAATCACCCTGGGATTCTTGCCTATTACCTCCATGGGCGGTTCACTGCCGGAGGGTTCATTGTAATACTTTACGCTGCCTCCCTCCACCACAGGCTGCAGTCCCGCAATGGCCTCCAGCAGCTCCTTCTGTCCGTTGCCGGAAACCCCCGCTATCCCTAATATCTCTCCGCCGTACACGTCAAAGGAAATATCCGACAGGATACTTACGCCCTCCTCGCTGACTACGGAAAGGTTTCTCACCTCCAGGCGCTTCACCCTCATTTCAGGCTCCGGCCTCTCGATGTTCAGCTCCACCTTCTTGCCCACCATCATTTCCGTCAGCAGGCTTTCATCCGCCTCGGAGGTCTTTACGCTGCCCACATACTCGCCCTTGCGCAGGATACTCACTCTGTCCGAAATGGCCAGAACCTCGTGCAGCTTATGGGTGATTATGACTACGGACTTGCCATCTGCCTTCATGTTGCGGATGACCTGAAACAGCTTCTCCGTCTCCTGAGGCGTCAAAACCGCGGTAGGTTCGTCCAGAATCAGAATATCCGCCCCCCGGTACAGGGCCTTGATAATCTCAAGGGTCTGCTTCTGGGATACGCTCATGGTATAGACCTTTTTGTCAAAGTCCATCTCAAAATGATATTTTTCACAGATTTCTTCCGCTCTTTTCCTGACCTGCTTCAAATTAAATTTTTCTTTGCTCTCCAGGCCCAGGGCGATATTCTCCGTAGCGGTAAATACGTCCACCAGCTTAAAATGCTGGTGGATCATGCCAATCTTTAAATCATAGGCACACTTAGGCGAACGAATTTCCACCTGTCTGCCGTTTACAAATATTTCCCCGGAATCAGGATAGTAAATACCTGCAAGCATGTTGAGAAGGGTGGTCTTTCCGCTGCCGTTTTCGCCCAGCAGAGCCAGAATCTCCCCCTTGTATATATCCATGGAAACATCCTGATTGGCTGTTACGGAGCCAAAGGTTTTGGTAACGTGTTTCATCCGGATGGCACATTCCATTGGGCTTCTTCCTTTCTGACAGACAACAGGATCTGTCATGAATAAGACGATAAAAGAGGACCCTGTACTGTCCTCTTTTTTATCGTCAGACTGTATTGAGTTTAGTTTGCGTTCTCGGTAATACCGTCAATGCGCAGCTGGAAATAAGGCGCGCTTCTGAAGGTGGACTCGGAGAAGTAGCCGTCCTTAATCGCCTCCACAGTCTCACCCTGATAGATTGCCTGGCCTACGGACCAGTCCATAAAGGACATGTCGCAGGGGGCGGTAGTCACCTTTGCGCCGCCCACGGTAAAGGTATCCGTGTCAAAGACATGCAGGGTTCCGCTCTTCAGCGCCGCTTCCACCTCGGCGATCTTCTCTGCGGTTCCCGCCGCACAGGAATCACTGAGCTCGGTAATTGCAACCGCATCCTGCGCATAGCCGCCGGCCCAGTCAGCTTCCAGTTCCGTGCCGTTCACCATGCACTCCATGGCATGCTTGTAATATACCTTCCAGTTGTTGGTGGCTGAGGTCAGCGCCGCTGTAGGCGCCGTCTCTCTCATGTCAATGTTATAGCCTACGGAATAGCAGACGGTTCCGTTATCCAGCAGCTTCTGGGTGGCTGCGGGCGCTCCGGTGGAGTCCGCATGCTGGCCGATAATCACACATCCGTCCGCAATCAGGGATTCTGCTGCCGCACCCTCCTTATCAATGTCGAACCAGGAATTGGTATACTCAACCTCCATGACAACATTGGGAACAACGCTCCTCACGCCAAGGAAGAACGCGGTATATCCGGAAACCACTTCCGCGTAAGGGTACGCGCCCACATACCCTATTTTCACGTTGCCGTCGGCGTCAAAGCTCCCCGCCTGGGTCTCCGTGCTTAAGGTGCCGTCGGATAAAAGCTCCTGCAGCTTCATACCCGCCGCCACGCCGGACACATAACGGGATTCATACACATAAGTAAACGCATTTTTAAAATTGGAAAGTCCGCAGATTGCAGCAAAGTCGCCGGTCATAGCCACAAAGGTCACATCCGGATACTCCTGGGCAGCCTGCACCATGTAGGTCTGGTGTCCGTAGCTGTTGGAAAAAATAATGTTACAACCCTGACCAACCAGGTCAACAGCCGCATCATAACAGGAAGAACTCTCGTCCACCTTGTATTTCCACACAAGATTATCGGAGAGTCCCAGTTCCTCCGCCGCAGCCTTAATGCCGTTGATGTGAGCCGCCGTATAGCCTTCCGTCTCATCCCCCAGCATGATGCAGCCAATCTTCAGATCAGATGACTTTTCCTTGCCGTCAGAGTCCCCGCAGGCAGCAAGCATCAGCATCATTGCCATTGCGAGAACCAGACACAGTGTTTTCTTGATTTTCATAATTCTCCTCCCTTTTCTCATTTGCAGATTTGTGATACATTACATGCAAATTTGTGATACCACATTATATCCCCTTCAGACCTTCTTTTGCAAATCTTTTTCGACAGATTTCCAAAAATCTATAGTTTTTTCAATCTATATGTGCTAGCATAAGATTCGGTACAACAATTTGCACAAAAAGGAGAATCTGTTATGAAACTTTTAGAGGAACGCATTCAGCGGGACGGCGTGGTAAAGGCCGGAAATATTCTGAAGGTTGACAGTTTTTTAAACCATCAGATGGATGTGGATTTATTTGACAAAATGGGAAAGGAATTCAAACGGCTGTTTGCCGACGCCCCCATCAACAAAATTCTTACCATCGAAGCCTCCGGCATCGGCATTGCCTGCGTGGCGGCTCAGAGCTTCCACGTCCCGGTGGTTTTTGCCAAAAAGGCCCAGAGCCTGAACATAGACGGCGATGTTTTCTCTTCAAAGGTTACCTCCTTCACCCATAAGCGGGAATATGACATCATTGTTTCCAAAAAATTTCTATCCCCGGACGACCACATCCTGATTATCGACGATTTCCTTGCCAACGGCTGCGCCGTCACGGGACTGATTGAACTGATCCGCGCCGCCGGAGCCACCTTAGAGGGCGTGGGAATCGCCGTGGAAAAGGGCTTTCAGCAGGGCGGACAGCAGCTCCGCGGCATGGGCGTCCGCCTGGAATCCCTGGCTATTGTGGAGTCCATGGACGATGCCACAGGCAGGATTACTTTCCGGGAGTAAAAACATATTATTTTCCATGTATGTTTTTATTGAGCCTCTTGCATAATTATGCTATAATTATGTCAGCGAAAGGAGTGAACATCATGCCGCTTATAATGCCCATTAAGGATTTGCGCAATACGACTGAGATTTCCAATATTGCCCATAAAGAGCAGGAGCCTATTTTTATTACTAAAAACGGATACAGCGATTTGGTTGTAATGAGCAGCGAATTGTATGATAAGTTTGCAAGAATCAATCGCATTGACCAGGCTATCTATGAATCCGAACAGGAAATAGCCAACGGAGCTGAAGCAATCAACGCAGAAGCGGTTTTTGCGGAACTGGAGAAAAAGCATTTTGGATAAATACACGGTTAAATTCTACCCGAGAGCAATACGCGAATTAAACGATATTTATGAATATATTGCAAATGAAAAGCAGGCTCCCGAAAATGCAAAAGGGCAGGTTGACAGAATTAAGGAAGCTGTCTTGAACTTACACACGCTTCCGCAGGCTCATCAGGAGCGTAACGAGGGCAGATACGCCGGAAAAGGGTATCGGCAGTTATTGATTGATAACTACATCGCTATTTTCCGCATTGAAGAAGAGAATAATACCGTTTATGTGATAACAATACAATATCAGGGGCGAAACTTATAAAAGCAAATCAGAGGTCAAAAATGCAATATACAGGTAAATACGAATCACCTCTCGGCGGTATTTTACTGGCTGCAGATGAAATCGGCCTGACGGGATTATGGTTTGAAGGACAGAAATATTTTGCACTCTGTCTTGATAAGGAAAATGAGGAAAGGCAGCTGCCGGTATTTGAACAGGCCGGGAAGTGGCTGGACGTCTATTTTAAGGGAAAAGAGCCGGATTTTAAGCTGCCTCTTCACTTTACGGGAAGCGCCTTTCAAAATGAAGTATGGGAAATTCTTTATCAGATTCCCTACGGACAGACCGTCACCTACGGATCCATCGCAAAACAGCTTTCAAAGCAGCGCGCCGCTCGGCAGACGGGATCTGCAAAAATAGCAGCCCGGGCTGTCGGCGGCGCAGTGGCACACAATCAAATATCCGTTATCGTTCCCTGCCACAGGGTAGTCGGGGGGAACGGAAGCCTCACCGGATATGCGGGAGGCATTGACAGGAAAATTGCCCTTCTGAAGCTGGAAAAGGCATACCGGGACACATTTTTCGTCCCTGTCAAAAGCACCGCGCCCTGAGAGGGCTTTATCCGTTTCTTACTCCGCCAGGTACATTTTCAGCCCGTCCTCCATTTTCTGAATGGTCTGCTCCAGGGACAGGGCGCCGTCCAGGTATCCGCCCAGGCACTCAATCAGCGTCTCCCGGATCTTGGCGTCTTCCTTTACCGGGGCGTCCAGCTTCTCACACAGGGCCGTCAGCGCTTCAGCCGTTGCACGGGAGTAGGGCTTGCTTTCAAACTCTATATATCCCCCGTCGTCAGCCGCCACCGCCGCAACGGCGCTCATATCCGAACGATCCTTTTCCGCCTGCGTTTTCAGGGAAAGCTTGTTGACCGGGAATCCCCGGTAATAATCGGAGTCCTGCACCTCGCAGGATAAGGCAAACTTAAGGAAATCTTTTGCCGTGTCCTGGTACTCGCTCTTTGCGCAGATTCCCACCTGCTCAGAGGGAATAAACCTGTTTTCAAAAGCGGTGTAGTCGCCCTTGATATAATCCGCCATGGTCATGGGGAACATACAGTCCGTAAATCCGCTTACCGTAGTAAGCGCAAGCTTCGCTTTTCCGGCAAGATCCCACATATCCAGACTGATTTCGTCCTCGGACCGCTGCGTAATCACACCGCAGTTATCGGCTATTTTCTTCAGATACTCCAGATACTTTCCCAACACTTCCTTATCAAGCTGCTTTTCGTTGACAATTTTATCACAGAAATAAGGATAAAAATCATCCGCCAGCTCCGCCGGCGTCCGGTTCCCCATATAGCTGTAATCTGCCCGGCCCAGAAAATCCGCCAGGCTTTCCATGGATTCCATGTCCTCCCGGGCAATATCCCGCCCCAGAACCAGTGTAAAGCCAAACTGCAGCGGCACCACATACCGCCTGCCGTCCTCTGTTACATAGGCCCCTGTGATATTGGACAGCAGCTCCCCGCTTTCCTCCATGGGCCTTACCACGTCCTCCAGATCTGCCAGCAGTCCCTTGGAAGCATAGGAGTCTATATTCAGATGATCCAGAACCAGAATGTCCGGGGCGTCGCCGCCGGTAAGCATGGTATTCAGCTTCTTATAAACGGCGTCATAATCGGGAATGCCGTCATAGTAAAGAGGATATTCGCTCTCTATGGTAATCCTTACTTCCGGATGCGCCTTATGGTACAGGGCAGCAGCCTGCTTCAGCAGGGAACTCTCATGAACCGTATACAGCTTCAGTTCTGTAGTCACCTCCGAAACCGCGTCAGGGTCATATTCATAGCAGTTCAGCTTTTGCTCCCCGTCTGCCTGAAATACCGCATAGACAAGGCCGTTTTCCAGAGCGCACAACCCCGTGCAGTAGCAGTCCGGCATGGAAAACATGGTCTCAATGCCCTCCGCCAGCAGCTCCCATTTTCCCTCCGGATCGTTCCCCGGCAGCCGGAAAATGCCGTTTTCATTTGCCGCATACAGGGTGCCGTCCTTTAAAACATCCAGGGCCAGGCTGCCTGCGCCGCCGACGACAACGAAACCGCCGGCATTATCGGCTCCGCCCTCCGTATCTGAGTCTGCTTTCAGGTTTGGATAGGAATAAGTCACTGCATCTGCCCCTTTGCCCTCCTTTCTTTTTTCAATCTGTCCGCTGCCGCCGTCTGAGGAACAGAGATATATATTTTCTCCGTCCGTCACAACGCCGCCCTCATAGAAAGCGGAAGGGGACTCGCTCTCCAGCAGCTGACCGTCTTCGCCGGAAAACAGATCCAATGAGGTGTAGGAAAGCACTGCCAGTGTGCCGTTGTCCAAAGCCGCCAGCCCCTGAACCATTTCGTAGCTGCCCCACTGCTCGTCCGGAACCGTCCACTTTTCCGGGGTGATTTCCTCTGCGGAAGCGCCGCTGCCCTTCCACAGGTGTCCCCGGAAGGAATCCTCGCCCTCCGCCACATAACCGGCATAGAGATATCGGACGCCTTCTCCGCCTTGTAACAGTTCCGCCTCTATCCAGTCTGTGCCGGGCAGCTCCAGACCTGCAAGCCAGTCTCCCGTTACGTCGGTAAAGCTGTCGCCCTGCAGGCTCCACTCCCTTAAGAAGGTTTTTTCACCCTGCTGCTTTGCGGTAAGCAGATGCAGGGAATCCTCCGCCTTAAATATCTGCAGGATTGCCTGGTTTTCCAGTTCAGAAGGCAGCTTTACCTCCCGTTCCACATATCTGCCGCTGCCTGCATCCGGCCCGCCTTCCTCTCCCTGACCGAATGCGCCGCCGGCCTCCTGCCCGTCCTGCCCGCCTTTCCCGCAGGCGCCAAGCATCCCCGCAAGAAGCCCGAACACCAACACAAATGCCGGAAGCTTTCTCCATTTTTTCTTTTTCATTTCCTGTCTGCTCCTTTTCTGAAAGATAATATTTATTACCTTCACAATGTAACAGGAAAATGTCAAAGGCTTGTGTCCGACATGTGCCTAAGTTGTAAAATATTACAGCCCCTGCATCAGATATAAATGAATATTCAAATACTCCGCGTATTCCGATGCTTCCACATCCGCCAGGGAGACGGCGATACTGTCCGCCTGGATGGCGGCAAACAGCCCCCGGGTTCCCACGCTCTGATACCAGGGCAGCTTTTTGGCCCCCGATTTGCTTTCTCCGCTGTAAACCAGTGTGTAATCCCCTTCCAGTCCAAAAGAATGCGCATACTCCTCCAGAAGCGCCATCAACAGTTCCCTGTCCTGATATTCCACGGGAGAGGCACACTTAATCGAAGCATCCAGCACCTGGCCGCTGACGGCGTTCAGAATCAGCCTGACCTCCAGTTCCTCACTGCTGAAGGCTATCGTCCAGCAGCTGAGCCAAGGGACTTCCCCGGCGGCTGTTTCTCCCGGGGCTGCGCTCTCCGCGTCCGTACCTTCGGCAGCCTTCCGATCTGCGTCCGCACCTTCGGCAGCCTTCCGATCTGTGCCTGCACCTTCGACAGCCTTCCGATCTGTGCCTGCACCTTCAACAGCCTTCCGATCTGTGCCTGCACCTTCGGCAGTGTCCGGCTCCGGCCTCCAGAGATAACAGCTTATCCTGTATTCCTCATAGGAAAACCCTGACACGCCAAGATGCGGCATTAAAAACAACTCCATCCAATGCATGCCGCACTGAATGGCTTCCGTCATGGACAGCTGCTCCCGGCCCGGCTCATGCGGCAGGATCTCCTCTCTGTTTTCCAGAGCATTTATCACCTGTACCAGTTCCTCCTCCGTCAGCGGCTCCAGAACGGATATATCTCTGCTTTCCGCCGCCTCCACGGTTCCTCCCTGATGCAGTTCTTCCATCCCGCCCCCGGACAGCAGCTTTTTTTCCTCCATCGCCAGGCCTTCCTGCACCAGGAACCATCCGCCGAAGGCAATGACAAGGGCGGACAGGACACCTGACAGGTTGATCCATATGGGACTGCGTCCCGGGAAAGACGCCGCCGTCTTTTCCGGACGGCCTTCTTGCCGGCGAAATGATTCTGCCTCCCGTGAATGCACCTTCATAGTCATACCCCTCTGCTATCCAATGAAAAGGATACCGTCGTCCCCGCACCCTTCCGGCTCTCAAAATGAAGCCTGTCTCCATGTATTTCGGCAACCCTGTCCGCCAGAGCCAGTCCCAGCCCTGCGCCGTGCTGCTTTCTGGAGCGGGCCTTGTCTACCATATAAAATGCCTCCGTGATGCGGGAAAGCTCTTCCTCCTCCATCCCGCAGCCGTTGTCCCGGACACTGATAAGATATTTTCCTTCTCTTACCCGGCCCGACAGCTCTATACGGCTGCTGCCCGCCTTTATGGAGTTATCCGTCAGGTTCAGCAGAAGTGTTTTCAGCAAATCATAATCCGCACAGACAAATGCCGATTCCGCCTGCAGCCGGAACTCAATCTGCTTTTCCGAAAGCAGCGGCGCAAGCCCCTCCGCCACATCCTGCAGCAGCTCCTCAGCCGGCAGCTCCGTCAGCGTAAAATCCTGCTTCCCCATTACCGTCAGGTCCATAAGCTTCAGGGAAAGGGCCTCCAGCCGCATTCCCTCATTCCAGATATGTAAAGAAGCCCTGCGGGTCTCCTCCCGGGAAAGCTCCTTCTGATAAATAGTGTCCGCATAACCGATAATGGAGGTAAGGGGCGTCTTCAGCTCATGGGCAAAATTTGCCACGAAATCCTCCTTTGCCTCGGCGGCTTTTTCCAGTTCCTCTATTTTCCCTTCCACGGCATCAGCCATCTGATTAAAGCTTTCCGCAAGAATTCCTATTTCATCCCGGCCCGACAGGGAAAGCCGTTCCCGGTAATCGCCGTCCGCTATCCGGCGGGCAGCCTTCGACATTCTGTTTAAGGAACCTGTGAGAAGGGCGGACAGCAGCATCAGGACAGCCATGCCCGCCGCCATGGCTATCCAGTAGCACCTTACAAAGTAACGCCTCATGGTTTCCTGCTGCCCAAGGGTCTTGCTGATATCCCACTGCGTGACAAAGTAAACCGGACGTCCTGCAGCCTCCGTCTGCAGCACAGGCTGCCCGGACGCTGTTACCGCCGCAGGCAGGCTGTCCGGACGCAGTATGCTCCCCACCAGAATGGAACAGGTCTCCCCGCTTTCCCAAAACTGCCAGGTATGGACATCCTCTGACAGATTTTCCAGAAAGGAAGTGTCCAGGCCTTCTATTTCCGAATATAACAGCGTCTTATCCTCCGCCAAAAAAGCCGCAGGCATACTTAACTCCGCTGCCAGCGCCTCAAAGAAGCTGCTGTCCTCATATCCCTCCTCTGTGGAAAGCTCCTCCGAAAAGGTCTGCCATATAATAAAGCTTTTCCGATCCTCCGGCGCCGATTCCACCTCTACGCTGAAATCAACAGTGCTATCCGATACCGTCAGCACTGCGGATTCAACGGTAAATTTATCGTATTGATATTGCTTCAGGGCAAAATCCTCTTCTCTTGCAAGACTGCTTTCCAGAGAGAAGCGAAGCAGAAAATATCCGGAGGCAGAGAATGCAAGACTGAATACAAGTACGCCCAGAAGGAAAATTTTGGTAAAAAGACGCATTCTATCCCTCCAGCCTGTAGCCTATCCGAAATATGGTTTTTATCTTATCCTCCCAGCCCAGCTTTTTGCGCAGCCTCTGAATATGGGAATCCAGCGTTCGGGTCTCTCCCGAAAACGGCTCCTTCCATACCTTCTCATAGAGTCGTTCCCGGTACAGCGCCACATTTTTATTCTGCAGCAGCTCCACCAGAAGGTCAAACTCCTTTGCCGTGAGTACAACGGGGCATCCGTTTCTGGATACCTGCCTGGAATCCGTCAGCACAGTCACATCTCCCAACTGCAGAACCCCGCTTTCCGGTGCGATTCTCCGCAGCACAGCCTCCACTCGCGCTATCAGCTCTCCAATCTGAAAGGGCTTTGCCAGATAATCGTCCGCTCCCGCTTTCAGGCCCCTGATTCGCTCCTCCACCGCTCCCTTTGCAGTGAGAAAGATGACAGGGGTTCTTGAGGGCTTTATATATTCCAGAAGGCTGTATCCGTCCAGCTTCGGAAGCATGATGTCCAGCAGTACCAGGTCAAAATGCCCCCCTTCAAAAAGCTCCATGCCCTCCGCGCCGTCACAGGCCCGGATACACTGATAGCCCTCCGCCTCCAGATTCATGCAGATCAAATCCGCAATGGCTTCATCATCTTCCACAATCAGTATTTTCATCAGAGCATCCACCTTTCGTCCCAAAGAATCAGTCATCAAACAATACTTTGATATAATCCTTTTTTTCCATAATGATTCGGATGACTTCTATATAACTGTCGCGTACGCGGCAGAATGCCTTATACTTTTTGAAATTGACCGAATAAAAGCCGGTAAAGAGCCCTCTGTAGACCAACGGTATTCCGGAAAGCGGAAATTGTTTTTTCTTTCCTATTTCATCTAAAAAATCATTTACATACCTGTCGGCAATTTCAGACTCCTTCGAGGCTTCATATACATCATTCCATACCCCGTCCATATCCCGCATTGCTTCCGGCGTATATCGAATTACATATTTTATCGTCATGTATCATTCCTTCTGTTTTTAAAATGGCTGCGAAAATCCTCCTCGGAAATCCATCCTTCCTCCTCTGCCGATCGGATACCGCCATTCAGCTCGCACAGCAATTGAATCATGGCCTCCGCCTTCTGGAAGTTTTCTTCATCCTCCATATCACGGATGCTGTATGTTCCACGTCCGTTCCGCGTTAAATAGACCGGTGAACCGGCAGTTACTTTTTCTAAAACATTACCGTAATTCCGTAAATCTGAAACAGGTACAATTGTTGGCATATATCCACATCCTTTCGATGAATTTGTAGAAACATTGTAGCATAATCTATCCTTCTCTTCAACAATAGAATTCACGCAGCGGCACTATCGCATTTTGCTGTTTCAGTGCTTAAAAGATCTGCCGGGGATTTATACTGTTTTATTACTCTGTTGGCTCGAAAACATTCTCAACGCCCTCTCCACAACTGCGTTCAGTGTTTCTCCGTTTTCCTGTGAAATGTGAACCAGTTCTCTATGAAGATCCGGCTGAATCCTTACATTAAAGCTTCCTGCTGTATCATTTTTCACCCGTTTGTACATAATACCCTGCCTCCACCCGATCTCCCTTCTCCCGCAAAATGACGGCGCCCCCCAGGTCTGTCCGGAATATATGGCTTCCGGCCTGCTCAAGTCTCTCCAGCAGTTCCCCATGGGGATGGCCGTAGCGGTTATTCCGTCCGCAGGAGATCACCACAGCCCGGGCGTGAGACTGCTCCAGAAACTCCGGCGAAGTAGAATTGCGGCTTCCGTGGTGGGCCGCTTTTAACAATGTTACGTCGGTGATCCCCCTGCTCTTCAGCTCTGCCGCCAGCGCCTCCTCCCCTTCTCCCTCCACATCTCCTGTCAGAAGCAGGGAAAAGCTGCCGAACTCTGCATAGATACATTCCGAATAAGCGTTTCCCTCCGCACTGCTGTACCCCTTTGCGGGATGCAGACACAGGAACCGCACATCCCCGCAGTTCCAGCTGTCTCCCGCTCCCAGCCATGCCACCCGGACTCCGCCGCTTTGCTTTTGCCCCGGGACGGCAGCCGCAGCGGCCAGAATCTGACCGAACTCCTCTTCTCTGGCCGTCTCCTCCACCGCAGGCAGAATCAACTGCTTCACTGCCAGCCGATTATCCTCCGCAAGTTCCAGCAGTTCCAGAATACCGTTCATATGATCTAAATCGGGATGAGACAGAAAGATTCCGTCCAGCTGCCGTATCCCGTAATATTTTAAAGCAGGCAGCAGCACATACTGCCCTACTTTGCTCCGGCTGCTGCTGCCGCAGTCAAAGAGATAATTTACGCCCGACGCCGTCTGTATCAGACAGCAGTCCCCCTGTCCCACATCCAGGAACAGCACTCTCGTCTGTGCGCCCGGGCGGACTGCCAGAAGCAGCACTGCCGCAGTCAGGCCTGCCCCCCGCAGGATTCCTGCACAACAGCTGACAAAGCCGCCCTGCAGAGCTGTATCTCCTATGACGAACGTTTTCTTCGGCATTATAGCGGACGCTTTCTTCGGCATTTTGCCGGATATCCTGTGAACCGCTGAAGAAAACACCGGCAGAACGGCCCTGCCGCCTGCGATTTTTGTCAGCAGCAGCACGCACGCCAGCGCCCCATAATATGCCCAAATCTGCCAAATCTCCGGTCTGCCCGGATTCCAGACGCCCAGGGGCATTTTGTCAAAAATGCCGCAGGCCGTTTCATACCACCAAAGCACCAGTCTGTCCGCCGCTCCCAGCCGGCCCAACCCCGGCACCAGACTTAAAAAGCCTGTAATCAGCGCAGGCTTCAGCAGAGGCAGCACCAGCAGATTCAGCGCAGTCCCCCAGACCGGCACCTCATAGTAAAACCACAGCTGTACCGGCAGCGTTGCCAGCGTGATGGAAAGATTAGCCAGCGCCGCATATTTCAGCTTCCTTAAGAGCTTCCTCCCCAGAAGCAGCGCCTTATTCTCCCCGTAATAGTTCGGACGTACCGGATGTTCTTTGGGAACCAGAACAGGATATATCCATCCGATTCCCAGCACTGCGGAAAAGGATAACAGAAATCCGGGATTTTGCAGATAATAAGGATTTGCCAGCGCCATGCCGGCGGCCAGAATCCCCAGCGCGGTCAGCATGTCGTAAGTACGTCCGCAGATTTCTCCCAGCATCCGAATCAGATACATTCCTATGGCCCGGCAGGCGGATACGCTGAAGCCCGTCATCATTCCGTAGAGTATAAGCGCTGCCGCTCCCACCCCGGCGCAGGGCACAACGGGCAGTCTCAGCCTGCGCAGCAGCCGGTACAGGCTCATGCCGATGATAGTGATATGTAAGGAAGAAATACTTAAAATGTGCAGAATGCCGTTCCGCCTGTACAACTCCTTCAAGTCCCTGTCCGTATCTCCCTTTTCTCCCAGCAGCAGAGCGCACATAACCGTGGCCTCCCGCTCCGGAAACACCCTGTACAGCCGTTCCTTCAGATACAGCTTTGCCTGATACAGCCTCTCCCGCACTCTCCAGTACTCTTTGCTCTGCCCCAGCACCCGGGCCTCCTTAAGCCTGCCGCCCGCTCCCAGAGAGCGGTAATATGCCGCCCCGTCAAACTCCCCCGGATTCGTCGCCCCGGAAAAGAACGCAAAGGTGCCGGACACCGCCGCCACACTTCCCAGAGGAATGTCAGCGCCGCCGTCTGTCAGCTCACATATCAGTTTTTCTTTATAAGGGATAGACTCATTGAAATCAGAATCACAGATGATTACAGATTTTAACCAGATTTTGTCTTCTTCTTTTCGGCAGACCTGCCCTGTGACATACCATGGAGCCTGCTGCGCAAGAGTACTCTGCGCAAGGATACTCTGCTCCGCGCCTTCCGTGCCAATCCGCTCCGGCGGCGGATTCTCATACCATCCCGCCGCCAGCCCGGCCCACAGCACCGCTACCACAGCAGCTGCTGCCGCAAAAAGCGGTCTCTTCATATTATATTCTCCGTATTAATTCTCCAACGTGGTCACCATATCCAGATTCCTCTCGAACGTATTGGACTGAAACCCGGCAGGTACCTCTCCGTTAATCAATATCTGAACCTTGTTGATAGTATTCAGTTCCACCAGTGAATTCACAATGGAATAGACAGATACGTCCGTGGAGACATTATTCACCACCGTCAGAAAGCTTTCATCCATATTTACATAGCAGACGCCGTCCTTCGTCATAACGCTGATGACCTTAGTGGCCGGATTGATAGTAGGATAAAGCCCCTCCACATGCCCGCTGGGCCCTGCAATCAGCTCGTCCACCACAAAACGCTCCAGCGGAACATTGGTAGAATAATACTTCTCCCGGTACGCAGCTATCAGGCCGGTTCCATCCTCGCCTGTAAAATACAGCATTACCCGCACCTGTTCATAGGTGTTGATTTCGTTTCCGTTATTGTCAATAAACTGGTCTGCGTTCATCCAGCCCACCACATTCCCCAGACTGTCAGACAGTTGATTGCCCTCCACCGTAATTCCCACATAGTTCACCTTATCCAACTGGGTCAGGGTACGCACCACCGCCGCCCGGGTCAACACCTCCGTGGCGGTGGGAAGCTCAAGATAAGAGGCGTCCACGTCCAACAACACCTTTTCCCCGTCCCATGTCACACTGAGCACCTGAAAGCCCATCAGCAGCGGCGCCTTGTACTCCAGCTTTTCCGGATTGGTGGAAAGGCACTGAATCAACTCGTCCACCTTTTCCTCCGTGTCCGTGCTCTCCATCACATGGGAGTGCGCCTCCACCCTGGTCTCCGAATTACTGATATAGTATATCTGTACCGTATTTTCACCCTGTTCCTCCTCCGCCCCGCAGGCGGACAGCGTCAGGACGGCGGACAACGCCGCCAGAATAGCACATACTCTCTTCATATTTCCTCTCTTAAGCCTCTGCAATATAATTCAGCGGAATCTTCACCACAAAGCAGGAGCCTTCTCCCTCCACACTGGTAACCGTGACAGAACCTCTGTGCAGCAGCACCGCGCTTCTGGCAATGGCCAGGCCAAGCCCGGTGCCGCCTATGTCCTTGGAATGGGACTTATCCACGCGGTAAAAGCGCTCATAAATATGGGGAAGGGCGTCCTCCGGAATGCCCAGCCCGGAATCACTGACCGTAAATGTAAAATACTGATGATCCGCATCCAGCTCCACCTTTACCCAGCCATGCTCCTTGTTGTATTTAATGGCATTTTCCACCAGATTCGTCATAATCAGGGTCAGCTTCACTTCATCCACCTCGGCCGTCACCGTGCGCATACTTTCAAATACCAGCTCCACATCCCGCTTTCTGGCTATGGGCCGCAGCCTTTTTAAAATCAGCTCCGTCAGATCATTGATATTCAAAGGCACAATATTCAGGCTCTGCACCTTCTTTTCCATCCTTACCAGCGCCAGCAGATCTGTGATAATCTGATTTTCCCTGTCAATCTCCGATACAATATCTTCCATGAACTCCCTGTACAGCTCCGCCGGTGCATCCCCCTGGGCCAGCAGTGAGTCCGCCAGTACCTTAACGGATGTCATAGGCGTCTTCAGCTCATGGGACACATTTGCCACAAACTCCTGTCTGGAATCGTCCAGCGTTTTCATCCGATGCAGCAGCTGGTTAAACGCATCCACAATATGCGCCGTCTCCGCGTAGTCGGGAACATCAATGGGCTTATCGCTGTACCCCGCCTTTACTTCATTGATAGCCTCCGTAATCCTGTTGAAGGGCCTCGTCAGACCTATGGAGAGAATCAGGGCAAAAGCCAGAATCCCTATCAGCATCAGATACTGCAGGATCATAGCCTCCCGGTTCAAAGCTTCCATTGTGGCAATAATGGCGTCGTTGGAAATACTGGTCACCATAACGCCTGCAACAAAGCTTTCACCCTCTTCCGAACTGCCGGAATCCACAATAGGCGTAGTCATCTCTATGTAACCGTGTTCCCTGTCATAATGGGACATGGCCTCTCCCTGAAAGCCCCGGATAACCTCCTCGGAAATCATGGTCTTCCCCTCGCTGATGGCATAGGTATCCTTTACCACCTTCAGGCTGGAATCCACAATCATGACCCGTCCCTCGTAGAGGTTCGAAATCATTTCCAGTTCCGCATTAATCACATTTTCATTTGTCTTTGTACTGCTGAAATAATGGTTGCTGAGCAAGTGGTTTCCCACAATCAGCAGCTGGTTCTGCACTGTGGAAATTCTGTTCTGGACGCTGCGTTCTTCATAGCTGTTCAGAATGCCATACCGCATAAGTACACTGGGGACAATGCCGATCACCAGTATAATGATAAAGATGCGCGCCCGCAGGCTGCGCAGAGAAAGAAGACTTTTCAGTTCTCCCCAAATTTTTACCGCCATTCTGTATTCCTTTATTCGTTATAAAAATAATAGCCCACGCCCCACTTGGTATGTACATATTTCGGTTCGCTGGGATTCTGTTCGATTTTCTCCCGAAGCCGCCTGATATGTACGTCCACTGTCCGCACGTCTCCCGGATAATCTGTCCCCCACACCAGCTGCAGCAGGTTCTCCCGGCTGTATACCTTGTTGGGGTTCAGCATCAGCAGTTCCAGAACCTCAAATTCCTTGGCGGTCAGTCCGATTTCCTTTCCGGCAATATAAGCTCTCCTGCCCTCACAGTCCAGCTTCATCTCCCCGCTCTCCACAGACTTGGGCGCCACAGCCGCATCACCCATGACACGCTTTGGCTCCATACGCCGCATAATAGCCTTGATCCGGGCTTTTACCTCCAGAATGTTAAAGGGCTTGGTGATGTAATCGTCCGCGCCGTATTCCAGGCCCAGTATCTTGTCCATGTCATCCCCTTTTGCCGTCAGCATAATAATCGGCACATTGGAAAATTCACGAATCTGCTGACAGACCTCATAGCCCGAAATCTTTGGCAGCATCACATCCAGCAGTACTATATCGTACTGATTGTTCCGCGCATACTCCAGCGCTTCCTCTCCGTCATAGGCACAGTCCACCTTCATATCGTCCTGCTCCAGACTGAAACGGATTCCCTTCACAATCAGCTTTTCGTCGTCCACCACCAATGCTCTCTTCTCTGCCATCTCAAACCTTCCTCACTCTATCTTAATTCTGTCCCTGATCTTACCGTAAACGCTGTCCTTGATACCCGGCACCTTCATGATGTCCTCACAGCTCTCGAAGGGGCCGTTTTCCTCCCGGTAACGCAGAATGTCCCCGGCCCTGGACGCACCGATTCCGGGCAGCGTACAAAGAGCCTCCTCATCGGCCGTATTAATGTTAATCAGACCGTCTCCGGCGCTCTCCGGCCACAACTCTGTTGTCAGCTCTGCCGTTTCCTCCTCTGTGGGAAAATACAGCTTTTCACCGTCCTGCACCTTAGCGGCCAGATTTACATAGTCCCTTCCGGCGTCCTGCCGAAAGCCGCCTGCGGCCTCCAGCGCCGCCTCCGCCCGGCTCCCCTCCGGCAAAACCACCACGCCCGGCCGGTTCACCGCACCGCACACATACACATAAATCTGCGGAAGCTCCTCCGAAGCGGCAGCCGGCCCGTCCGGATCTTCCGAACCGGATTCTCCGGCAGCAGACGAAGCACCTCCGGCCTCCGGGCGCTCTCCTCCGACGGCAGGCAGGCTCATCTGCCCGTAAGCGCTTTCCCCGCTGTCTTCGTACATCGCTGCCCCGTTTTCGCCAACAAGAACCAGGCCGTCCGTCTGCGTACCACAGCCGCACAGCAATCCGCTCAGAGCAAGACCCCACAGCACAGCCTTTATTTTTTTAATTTTCACCATAGTCCCTCTCTTTCAGGGATTGCCTCTCTATGCTGATTAACATTATTGTAATAGAATCGTAATCTTTTTACAAGCCACTTTTTATCATTTCCATTTAAAAATAATAATTCCCGCTATAGCCACTGCCATGCCCACCGCTTTCCTCCACTCCCAGGGCTGTTTCTCCACGCCGAACCAGCCAAGCAGCTCAATGACATACGCCACCAGCAGCTGTGCCACCACAATCAGCATCACGGCCTTGGCGGGCCCCAGCATATCCATGCTCTTTATAACCGTATATGTGATGAACGCCCCGATTGCGCCGCCCAGCAGCATATACTTCGGCTGCACCTGAAATACCTGCAGCAGATTGCTCCTGTCCGTAAAGAGCCAGGCGCCCAGACAGACCACCAGGGCCGACAGCTGGACAAAGGCGCTGGCGGCCCAAATACTGGACGCCTTGGTAACCTGAGTATTAAATACTCCCTGTATGCTCATCAGGGCGCCGGAAATCAAAGCAATAAAAAAACCAATCATTGGATTACACCCGTCCTTTCTTTCTCTTAAGTGTATCCACGATTGGTTGATTTATACGTTTACGTTGTCACGGGGCGCTGCCTGTCTGGGCTTCAATCTGCGCCGCCAGCTCCTGTACCTGGGCGGTCACGTCCTCGCCGTCCCACACCTGGGCAAACAGTCTCTCCAGCTGCAGCCAGAAGTTTCCTGTTTCCATCATCTTGGGCAGCGGCACACTGCGGGCATATTCCAGCTTGAATATCTGCAGGGCGCCGTTGTCCGTGCCTGCGCTCAGCTTTGCCGGCGCCTTTCCCGTCCTCTCATAAAGGGAATCGGCACACTCGCTCACCAGATATGCCGCAAATTTATTTGCCAGCTCCTTATGCTGTGAATAACCGTTTACCGCCACCGCATTTGTCACGGACATGGAGCGGCTCTGCAGCTCGCCGCTCACCATGGGCATCATGGCAACGCCGTAGTCAAAGGCAATGCTCCCTTCCGCTTTTGCCTCCGCCAGCCTGTCCACTATGTCCGTGGTGGCAATGGTAAATACTATTTTCCCGTCCATAAAATCCTGAATTGCGGAGTCATAGGTAACGGCGTCCGACTCAATGAAAAAGAACTGGCCTAACGCCTTATATACCTCAAGGCAGGCAATGGTTTCTCCGTTTGCAATGTTGATATTGCTTTCATCATCACCGGCGTCCCCGCCCACAATCATATAATTTCCCACAATCCAGTAATTATAAAAAATGTCCGATACGGCCCATTTCATGATTCCTTCCACGCCTTCCGGCAAGTCAAAGGTATCTGCAACGGTCAGAAGGTCGTCCAGGGTTCCCGGAATGGCTTCCTGAAAATATTCCTCCGTCTTTGCCGCCAGTTCCTCCTCATTTATGTCAATCCCTGTTGAATTCTCATCCGGCTCCCCTTCCTCGGTGCCGTCCCCCAGCAGCTCCTTCTGCGCGCTCTGCATCGCCCACTCCCGCAGATAAGTCTCATTGTAAACCAGCGCGCTGGTCTCAAAGGAAAGAGGATAAGCCACCGTTTTCCCATGGTAGGACACCGCAGACAGGGCCGCTGCCGGAAAATTGCTCTCGCTGCATGTGTCTCCCGCATCCCTTATCTCCTCCGCCAGCCCCGCCAGATATGCCTTTTCCAGGGAGTCATGACTGATGATATACACATCGGGCATCTGCTCCTCCTGCAGGGAAGCCCGGTTAATCGCCTCCAGATACTGGCTGTCCGAAGTCAGCACCGGAATCACATGCACATTCTCCTGCTCGCCGAAGGAAACTGCCGCACTGTTTACAAAATTTGTCATGGTATCGTCCGAATACCAGAAATAGATAGTCTCCTCCCTGTCAAACCAGGAATGCTTCGATATTTCTTCCGGTTCCGTACCCGTATCCAGGGTACCGCCGTAAACAACAGCGGCGGCAAAAGCGGCCACCACCGCCGTCGCTGCCAATCTCCTTTTTAAATTCATTCTATGCTTTTCTCCAAAATCGAAATCATCTCGTCTATATTTTCTCCGGTGATAATGAGAGGGGGTACGAAGCGGATAATATTCGGCCCCGCATTTATCAGAATCAGGCCGTTGTTCATCGCCCGCTGAATTATCTCTCCCACAGGCCTGTCAAACACCAGCCCCTGCATCAGGCCGGTTCCCCGCCGCTCCGTGATACAGCTGTATCTGCCCTTAAGCTCCTCCAGGCGCTTCTCAAGATAAGGCGCCGTCTCTCTCACATTCTCTATTATATGGTTCTGTTCAAATAAATCAAGCACTTTTTCCACTGCCGTGCAGGCAAGAGGGTTTCCTCCGTATGTGGTTCCGTGGTCTCCCGCCGCCAGGGAATTCCGGCCCACCCTTTCGGTCATCAGGAAAGCCCCCACGGGCACGCCGCAGCCCAGCGCCTTGGCCGTAGTCATAATATCCGGCTTTACGCCGTATTTCTGCCAGGCATACATATAACCGGTTCTGCCCATGCCGCACTGTATCTCGTCCAGAATCAGCAGAATGTCCCTCTCGTCACAGACAGCCCGAAGCTCCTTCAGGAAATCCTCTGCGGCAGGCATCAGGCCGCCCTCTCCCTGCACCGTCTCCAGGATAATGGCACAGGTTTTGTCGGTTATCCGATCCTTCACACTGTCAATGTCATTCAGCTCTGCAAACCGTATATTCCCTATCATGGGTTCAAAGGGCTCCCGGTACTTCGGATTGCCTGTAACCGACAGGGCTCCGAAGGTTCTGCCGTGGAAGGAGTGATTCATGGCAATTATCTCATGATCCGTTCTGCCATCCTTGAGATACGCGTACTTCCGAGCCGCCTTCAGCGCTCCCTCCACCGCCTCCGCGCCGGAGTTGGTAAAGAAAACCCTGTCCATGCCGGAAGCCTTCTTCAGCTTCTTCGCCGCCTCTATGGCGGGCCTGTTGTAATAATAGTTGGAGGTATGGATTATTTTGTCTATCTGCGCCTTCAAAGCCTCGTCATACTCCCTGTTATGATACCCCAGTGCAAACACCGCAATACCCGCCACAAAGTCAAGATATTCCTTTCCCTCCATATCGTAGAGCCGAACCCCGTCTCCTCTTTCCAGCACAATCTGGTAGCGGTTATAGGTATGGAGCAGCGCTTCCTCCGCCTCCGCAATATATTCCTGCATATCCGTCATGATACTAACCCTGCCTTTCCTTTTCAGTCAACACCCCGCCGCAAAGCACAATGTATCCGGCTCCATTCTTTATACGTTTTCCATGGCCTCAAACTCCGCATCGTCCACAATGGCGGTTCCGATACCCTGCTTGGTAAAGATTTCCAACAGCAGGCAGTGGGGAATTCTGCCGTCTAAGATATGCACCCGGTTGACGCCGCTGCGAATGGCCGAAGTGCAGTTATTCAGCTTAGGCAGCATACCCCCGCCGATATACCCTTCGGAAATCAGCCTGTCCGCCTCTGTGGCTGACAGTCTGGAGATGAAGGTGGACTTATCGTCAACATCCTTATAAAGCCCCTCTATATCCGTGAGAAAGGCAAGCTTTTCCGCATTTACCGCCTTGGCAATGGCACAGGCGGCGTCATCCGCATTGATATTATAGGTCTGAAAATCCTCATCCATACCGATGGGCGCCACAATAGGCAGAAAATCCTTCTCCAGAAGGTCATACAGCACCTTCGGGGTGACCCGGGTGATCTCTCCCACAAAGCCGATGTCCTGGCCGCCGGAAAACTTCTTTTCCACCTGCAGCAGCCCGCCGTCCTTTCCGCTGATGCCCACCGCCTTGACCCCCAGCTCCTGCACCATGGACACAAGGCTCTTGTTTACCTTATTTAAGACCATCTCCGCAATCTCCATGGTCTCCTCGTCCGTGACCCGAAGCCCGTTTACAAACTTCGCCTCCTTGCCCACCTTGCCTACCCAGCGGCTGATCTCCCTGCCGCCTCCGTGGACAATGATAGGCTTAAAGCCTACCAGCTTCAGCAGCGTCACGTCCTTAATCACATTCTTCTGAAGCTCCTCGTTGCTCATGGCGCTGCCGCCGTACTTCACAACAATGATCTTGCGGTTAAAACGCTGTATGTAGGGGAGCGCCTCAATCAGAACCTCCGCCTTCTGCAATACCTTTTCCATATCCTTTTCCATATCTGATGCCATACCTTTCTTAACTTCTGTAATCCGCATTTATCTTTACATAATCATAGCTTAAGTCGCAGCCCCAGGCCGTGGCCTCCGCCTTCCCCATGTGCATATCCGCCACCACGGTGACCTCCGGGTCGGAGAGGATCTTCGTAGCCTCCTCCTCACTGTAATCCAGCGCCGCGCCTTTGCTGAAAATATGGATCTCGCCGGAACGGCTCCTGAAATACAGATCCACATTCTCCGGGTCAAAGACTGCGCCGGAATAGCCCAGCGCGCAGAGGAACCGTCCGAAATTTGCGTCATGTCCGAAGATAGCCGCCTTGGAGAGGGAAGAACAGACCACGGATCTTGCCAGGATACGGGCCTCCTCTTTGGACGCCGCTCCCACCACCTTGGCTTCAAAGAGGCAGGTAGCCCCTTCTCCGTCTCCTGCCATCTTTCTGGCAAGATAGGTGGTGACATAGTGAAGTGCCTCGCAGAAGGCGTCATAATCCGGCCCTTCCCCGGTAATCTCCTCATTGCCTGCCAGTCCATTTGCCAGCGCCAGCAGCGTATCATTGGTAGAGGTATCCCCGTCCACGGAGATCATGTTAAAGGTGTCCGCCACATCTGCGCTGAGGGCCTTCTGCAGCATCTCTTTGGAAATGTTCACATCCGTGGTGATGAAGCCCAGCATAGTGCACATATTGGGGTGGATCATGCCGGAACCCTTGCACATGGCCCCCATGACCGCGGTTTTGCCTCCTGCCTGAAACTGCACCGCAATCTGCTTATATATTGTGTCGGTAGTCATAATGGCCTTTGCCGCGTCCAGCCCTGCCTCCGGCGTGGCCGCCTTTGCCGCCGCCAGCTTCTCAATGCCTGCAGTAATTCTGTCCAACGGCAGCTGCATACCGATAACGCCTGTGGAAGCCACCAACACCGAATCCTCCGGGACGCCCAGCAGCTTTCCCAGACACTCCGCCTCCGCCCTGCAGCAGTCCATACCCTGCCTGCCGGTACAGGCGTTGGCTATGCCGGAATTTACCACCACCGCCCGGGCATAGGGAGAATTCTCCACCACGCTTTTGTCCCACAGCACCGGCGCCGCCTTTACCACATTGCTGGTAAAGGTTCCCGCCGCCCTGCAGGGCGCAGTGCTGTACACCAGCGCCATATCCTTTCTGTTTTCATACTTTACAGCCGCCTCTATGCCTGCTGCCTCAAATCCTTTTGCCGCGGTGATACCGCCCTCAATCTGCCTCATATTCCGTTACTCCTTCTTCCTGCTTCTGTCGATTCTTACGGGAAGGAAGATTTTCCATGCACTTCAGCGCTATGGTCAGGTACTTTCTGACCTTAGAAAATCTTCATTCCCTGTTATTGGTTAAATGCCGTAATGTTTGCCTCATTCAATGTAAAGTCATAATAGTTCAAATCCTCCCGCCTGGTCCAGCCGATGCAGTTCCAGAATGCGTTTCCCACATCATTTTTCGTAAAAGCGATGAGGCTGACCTTGTTGATTCCCTCCGCCTTCAGGGCGTTCATGCAGTGAACCACCATGGCCTTGCCGATACCGTTTCTGCGGTAGTCCTCCCGGACGCACACATGATACAGACAGCCCCGCCTGCCGTCATGGCCGCAGAGAATACCGCCCACCACAGCGTCGTCCGCCCCTATGGCCACCACGCTGGTATCGGGGTTCCTCCTTAAAAACCGCTCCACGCCCTCCCTGGAATCGTCAATGCTGCGGATGCCGAAGCCGCGGATAGTCATCCACAGGGCCCGCAGCCCCTCATAGTCCTCTATTGTCATGGTTCTCACGGTAAATGCCTTATTACTGCTCATTTTTCATGATTCCTTTCTGCACAGTCTTCAATATCCTGCCTGTTCTCAGCCTTCCGGCATGGTTACAGGCGGAACTCCCGCTTGATCCGGGCCGCCGCTTCCTCCGCAGACATCCGGGTATTGTCGATCCGCAGGTAATTTTCAAAGGGAACCTCCCCTTCACGGCTTACCAGACGGTGGTTCTCATCCAATCGCCTGTTTGTCTCATCAGACCATTCCAGATTTCTCTTTGACGCTTTATGCTTCAGCCGGTTTTCCGTTTTATTCCGCTCCAGGCGCACCGCCGCGTCCGCTGTCAGCTCCACACAGTAAAATGTGGTCTGATAGGGTTCGAAAATACTTTTCACATGTTCAATATAATCCCAATCCGACGGACTGTCAAAGTCCCACATATATGTAAATATCATTCCACAGGCATCAGAGCAGGCGAAATTCCGAAACACCGCCTCCCGAAGCTCTCTGATTGTCTTTCCGTCGTAATACCCGAATATCTCCAGCACCGGCTCAATCGTCATATGGTTGTGGAACAGCCTTAGATCCGTAATCTTCATCAGCTCCTGTCCCACGGTCATTTTCCCCACAGCGCCGCTGCCTATGATAAAAACCAGTTTCATCCGATTCCGCCCTCATAGATTTCAAAATCAACAGATTTGAAGCTGCTGTAATATCTGCCCTTCTCCGCCGTAAATTTCAGGACGCAGTAATCCGGATCAGTGACGCCTTCCTTATAATACATGGTGTCTCCCCTCTCCCAGAGCCTCTCCTTCGCCTCCGGCGTCTCCAGCACCTCCACAGTCCCCACAAGGCTGATTCCCCGGAAAAAGCGCCTGTCCACAAAATATACGCTCGCCTTGCTGTTATCCCGAAAACACTTTACCTTATTGGAAGAGGTGTTTGTAGAGAACCATAAAACCCTGATTCCTTCCCGCTCTCTGGGCTTCAGCATTGCCTTGGTGATGGGAAAGCCTTCCCCGTCCACATAGGACAGAAAGCATGTCCCCGCCTTATCAATCATTTTTCCGATCGTCTGCTCCGGATTTTTCAACATTTTCTCCCTCCCTATAATAATTAAAACAAATCAGAATGTGTTCCTGTACGGAATAGGAATAATTCCAGAGCATCCTGATTGATGCGGTAAATGAGGAGCCAATCCGGTTCAATATGGCACTCCCGAAATCCGATATAATTACCTGTTAACCCGTGGTCGCGGTACTTTTCGTCTAACTTTTGCTCATTTGCTAATGCATTAACAACATCCCGCAAACGCTCTATTTTGCATCCACGTTTTCTTGCAAGTTTCAAATCTTTCTTAGCTTGTATTTACCTGGATCCTTTGTCATTTCCTCATATTCCTCCAACGCAGCCTTTGTTTCCGCATTTGGCGTAAGACGTTTGACTTCAAACGGTATGCCATTGTGATTAATGGCAGATCGCAGGAACATATTGATTGCAGAAGACATATTTAATCCAAGATCATTAAAAAGAGTTTCCGCTTCCTGTTTTAATACAGAATCAACTCGAACATTAATATTTGTAGTAGCCATATTTTATATCACTCCTGGTTTGATTTTTCTTCTATTATATGTGCGATCGCAAACATTGTCAATCAAACAAACAGTTTTGCATCACAATGCTTTGCGCCTGCTTTCTACATTCCTTAATTTTCAATACAACTCTGCAAACCTGTGGACTCTGAATCAAGCCTTTCTCCATCTCCTTGCCACAATATGGACATTTCATCGCTTATCACCTCCAAATCCCTATTTCTCTCTATAAATCCATTTTAAGATTCCTTACAAATGTTTTATACATTCCGTTGCTTTTTTCGGTATTTATGGTATAATACACTCAAGAATCCAGACGCTGTGCGTCTGTCGCGCTTCGCGCTTAATGATTCTTTCGTTACCATATCAGGTGAAGTCAAATGCTCACGATGTTCGCGCTTGACTTCCTGCTGATATGGTATAATAATTCTGCATCCATGGAAGCATAGCTCAGCTGGGATGAGCGCTCGCCTGACTAGCGGGAGGCCAAG
>JAMPFR010000036.1 GCA_023664365.1 Acetatifactor muris
TATATTCAGTATACCACATTTTAAAAATATATCAACAAACTTAGGAAAGAACCAAGATATTTGATATTCCCACGGGAAAAACCTGCTGCAACCACCATTGCAGTAGTAACTGTTCCATTATTCTTTTTTGCCATTTTAATAATTTCTTCAGTTACTCCCACAATAATCCCCTACTTTCTATTGACTTTCGTGCTTATCATTATACAATTACAAGGCATAAAAGTCAATATACATGCATCTTCTTAGTCAAATTGGCTTTCATTTACATTTTATTAAGTATAACAGAGATTGCACTCTTACACCACTATGTTTTCTACTATATTATCAATAAACGGCAAAATCTGCATACTTTTTGGCAAAGGTCCGAGGTTTCGCCAAAAAGTATCCCTCAATCCCCAATCGCCATGTTATCAGCGGTATCCCAAACGCAAAAAAAAGGAGCCCACCAGCTATCCCGGCGAACCCCTCCCAAGACTGAAAAGCCTTGATTTCAAGCCATTTCTATACACTTTCGCCAAATCGTACCACTACTCCGCCATGCCACCCTCCATTCCGCTTCGCTTCATGTCGGATGCGGGCTTCGCCCTATGCATCCATCAGGATAAATGCTCTGGTGAGCAAGCTCCCCGCCGCCTTTATCCTTCTGTCTGCGCATGGCTCATTGCCATCGCATCAATTATTGATAGCCGCCTGTGCCGCTGCCAGTCTTGCGATAGGCACACGGAAAGGAGAGCATGAAACGTAGTCCAGTCCAATCTTGTGGCAGAACTCTACGGAAGAAGGATCTCCGCCATGCTCGCCGCAGATGCCCACATGCAGTTTGGGATTTACAGGCTTGCCCAGTTTGATGGAAAGCTCCATCAGCTTGCCCACGCCAACCTGATCCAGCTTAGCGAAGGGATCGCTCTCGAAAATCTTGGTGTCATAGTAAGCGTTCAGGAACTTGCCTGCGTCGTCACGGGAGAAGCCGAAGGTCATCTGGGTCAGATCGTTGGTACCGAAGCAGAAGAAGTCAGCCTCCTTTGCAATCTCATCAGCGGTAAGCGCCGCACGGGGAATCTCAATCATGGTACCCACTTCGTACTCCATAGTCACGCCTGCAGCAGCGATTTCAGCGTCAGCAGTCTCAACAACTATCTTTTTAACTACCTTAAGCTCCTTCACCTCACAAACCAGCGGAATCATAATCTCCGGCTTGATTGCCCAGTCGGGATGAGCCTTCTTGACATTGATTGCCGCGCGGATAACAGCTTTGGTCTGCATCTTTGCAATTTCAGGGTAGGTTACCGCAAGACGGCATCCTCTGTGTCCCATCATGGGGTTGAACTCATGCAGGGAAGCAATAATGGTCTTGATATCCTCAACGGACTTGCCCTGTGCCTTCGCCAGCTTCTCGATGTCAGCTTCCTCGGTGGGAACAAACTCATGCAGAGGGGGATCCAGGAAACGAATGGTAACAGGACATCCCTCCAGAGCCTCATACAGCTTTTCAAAGTCGCTCTGCTGATAAGGCAGAATCTTCTCCAGAGCCGCTTCTCTCTCCTCCACGGTGTCGGAACAAATCATCTCACGGAATGCAGCGATTCTGCTTTCCTCAAAGAACATATGCTCGGTACGGCAGAGTCCGATGCCTTCAGCTCCCAACTCACGGGCCTTTCTTGCATCCGCAGGCGTATCTGCATTGGTACGCACCCTCAGCTTGCGGTACTTGTCCGCCCATGCCATAACACGGCCGAACTCGCCTGCGATGGTTGCGTCAACGGTCTTAATCTGTCCTGCGTAAATGTTACCTGTAGTGCCGTCAATGGAGATGTAATCTCCCTCGTGGAACTCCTGTCCGGCAAGAGTAAACTTCTTATTTACTTCATCCATTGCAATATCGCCGCAGCCGGATACACAGCAGGTACCCATACCACGGGCCACAACTGCCGCATGGGAGGTCATGCCGCCGCGGACGGTAAGAATGCCCTGAGATACCTTCATACCGGTGATGTCCTCGGGAGAGGTCTCCAGACGCACCAGAACCACCTTCTCGCCCTTTGCAGCCCATTCTTCCGCATCCTCTGCGGTGAACACGATCTTACCGCAGGCAGCTCCGGGAGATGCGCCAAGGCCCTTGCCCAGAGGGGAAGCCGCCTTCAGTGCAGCAGCGTCAAACTGAGGATGCAGCAGGGTGTCAAGGTTACGGGGATCAATCATGGAAACTGCCTCAGCCTCCGTCTTGTGCCCCTCGTCCACCAGATCGCAGGCAATCTTCAGAGCTGCCTGCGCAGTCCTCTTACCGTTACGGCACTGCAGCATGTACAGCTTCTTATTCTCAACAGTGAACTCCATATCCTGCATATCATGATAATGATTCTCCAGAATCTCACATACCTTAATGAACTCCGCATATGCCTCCGGGAACTCCTGCTCCATCTGTGCGATAGGCATAGGAGTACGGACGCCTGCCACAACGTCCTCGCCCTGTGCGTTTACCAGGAACTCGCCCATCAGCTTCTTCTCTCCGGTAGCAGGATCGCGGGTAAATGCAACGCCGGTGCCGGACTCATTGTTCAGGTTGCCGAATACCATAGGCATTACGTTGACTGCCGTACCCCAGGAATAAGGAATATCGTTGTCCCGGCGGTAAACGTTTGCACGGGGGTTGTCCCAGGAACGGAACACAGCCTCAATAGCCAGCTTCAGCTGCTCCACGGGATCGGAGGGGAAATCCTTGCCAAGCTGCTTCTTGTACTCTGCCTTAAACTGCTCTGCAAGAGTCTTTAAATCAGCTGCGGTCAGCTCAACGTCAAACTGAACACCCTTCTCTTCTTTCATCTTGTCAATCAGCTGCTCAAAATATTTCTTACCGACTTCCATGACAACGTCGGAGAACATCTGGATAAAACGTCTGTAAGAATCATATACAAAACGCTCAAATGCAGGGTCAGGATTTCCCGCAATCATAGCAGCAACCACATCATCGTTCAAACCAAGGTTCAGAATGGTATCCATCATGCCGGGCATGGAAGCGCGGGCGCCGGAACGCACGGACACAAGCAGGGGATTCTTCAGATCTCCAAACTTCTTGCCGTTAATCTTTTCCATTTCCGCCACATATTCCATAGTCTGGCCCATGATTTCATCATTAATCTTACGGCCGTCCTCATAATACTGCGTACAAGCCTCCGTGGTAATCGTAAAGCCCTGAGGGACAGGCAGGCCGATGCTTGTCATCTCAGCCAGATTTGCGCCCTTGCCGCCGAGAAGGTTACGCATGCTCATGTCACCCTCACTGAATAAGTACACCCATTTTTTCATTCTTGTGTTTCTCCCTTTCAAATTAGATTTAAACAGCCAAAAACAGTTCGGCTGTCTTATACAACCAGTCGAACTACTGCTCAGTACCAACCTATTGTAACAACTTGCCAAAAGAATATCAAGACGAAATTGTCAAATATTTGACGCACTCTTCTTTTTTGTGCAAAACTGCAAAAGATAGGCCCCTACACCGGCAGGAAACTGTCAAAAATAAAAATGTCAAAATCCTTCTTTGCCGCCTCCAGCTCCTCCCGGCTCTTGATGGTCCAGGCTGCTGCGGTATTGTGATACAGCCCCCTGCAAATCCTGCGGGAAAGCACCCGGGGGTGTTTTTTATTATAGGCCACAAAATCCGGCTTAGTCAGAAAGTTAAACAAAAGATTCTGGAGCAGGAAATAGAGAACACCCGTGTATTCCCTTTCCTTCAGAAACCCTTCCGAAAGCTGGCCCCTTGCCACCGTCTTTCTGTTTCTGCGATACCAGAACACCCCCAGAGGATTAAAGGACTCAATGCAGTACACGCCTCTGTACTCCGACAGCAGCCTATCTCCGGCGGAACAGACGGACGTGTCCGTGGCCTCTATCTTCAGCTCCACGATCAGAGGCACCTTCCCGTCCACCAGCTTCAGCACATCCTCAAACTTCGGGATAGTCTGGTCAGAATCACAAAGCCTGAACTGCTGCAGTTCTTCGTAAGTAAACTCGCATACCTTCCCCTCCGCTCCGCAGATCCGCTTCAGGGTATAATCATGGAATACCACAGGCACCTTATCCTTTGTCATCTGGATATCCAGCTCTATGCCAAACCCTGCCTCTACTGCCTTTGCAAAGGCCCGCATAGAATTCTCCGGCGCGTCCGTCTCATTGTCATGGAGGCCCCTGTGGGCATACAGCCAGCCTTTCAGGGGCGTCATATCCGGCTTTCCGAACATCCTGGGCATAATCAGCAACAGGTACAGTACCACCAGCGCCAGAACACAGATCAGAATAATTCCCGCTACTTTCATCTCAAAGCAAATCCTTTCCGGCTGTGTGCAATTTAGATTTTCTTTGCACACTTATCCGCCTTAAAGAAACCGGCCCCGCGCACGGGCGGAGCCAAGTCACGTCAAAACCAGTTTTTTAAATCAGTCGTCCACATCAAAATTCTCCAGCACACTGGCCTTCTTCTGGGGCTTCACATCCCCGTGCCGCACCTGAGTCATGGTACAGAAGGCCAGAATTGCAAACACAAACGCATAAGGGAACAGCGTCCGGTAGGACACGTTTTCCAGCAGGAAGCCGGACAGAATGGGAGTAACCACCTGGGCCGCCATGGAAAAGGTATAATAGGTTCCCGTGTATTTGCCGATATCCCCGCCCTGGCTCATGGCAACGATCATGGGATAGGAATTCACATTGATAGCCGCCCAGCCTATGCCAATCAGCGCAAAGGCAATATTGATTAACGGATGATACTGATTTACAAAAATCGCCGCGCCATAGCAGGCCGCCATCATCAGGACGCCGCCCAGAATGGTCTTTTTACGGCCGATTTTCGCAGAAATGCTGCCGATGGGAATATAGCTTATGATTGCCGCAACCGTTGCCACCATCAGGCAGTCTGCAAAGCTTCCGCCCTCCATATGCCATACCTCTTTTGTGTATCTGGAAAATGCGGTAGTTACCGCATTATATGCCATGAACCAAAAGGCGATGGACAGCAGCATGAAGATCAGGCTGCGCATAACGTCCCCAGGCAGCTTTCCTGCTGCCTTGGGCAGCGCCCCGGTTGTCTTTGCTTCGGCGGCATCCGCTGCCCTTTCCCGGGCTTCCAATTCCGCCCGGAGCTTATTCTCACGCACGGTTATCAGCAGGACGCCCACCGCAATCACCATAACTGCCGCAATACTGATAAAGAGAGGCAGATAGTCAGGCCTGTCCCCCTTCCCCACCAACAGCTTAATCATAATCAGCGCATAGACGCCGCCCACAGCCCCCATAAGGTTGATAACGGCATTTGCCCTGCTGCGCAGTCTGTTCGGCGTCAGGTCAGGCATCAGCGCCACCGCCGGAGAGCGGTACAGTCCCATGGAAAGCAGGGTGGCAAACAGCGCCGCCACAAACAACACAAGGCTCTGCTTTCTGTCCGCAAGGGGCAGAAGCATCATAAAAATTACCGCAAGGACGGTGCCCGCCAGGATAAAGGGCGTCCGCTTTCCCAGCCTTGTATTCACCCTGTCGGACAGGGTGCCGAACACAGGCAGCAGGAACAGGGCCAGCACATTGTCCATAGCCATGAGTACCCCCGTCACCGTCTCCCCCAGTCCGAAGGTATCCCGCATTATCAGGGGAATGATGTTGTCATACATCTGCCAGAATGCACTGATACTCAGAAAAGCAAGACCGATAAAAAAAGTTCGCTTGTAGTTTAGCTTCATAAATTATAATTTACCTTTCTTGGGGAGCAGAGTCACAAGCCCGGTTTTCCCTTGCGCTCATTATATCATTGGCATACCTGAAACTCAAGCCTGATTTTGGTTGAAAAAATCCTGCATTCATGTATAATGTAACTATTCGGGCTTCGCATAGACAAAAAAACAGTTTGAAGCCTTCTTTCAGGCAGACGGCATTCGCCAATCTGTCCAAGCCAACCATAAGTTGACTTGGCTTATGTGTCTAAAAGACACATTTTGCGCGCGGGAATAAAATAATCAGGAAACGAGGGGTTAGAACAATATGATCAGTGCAAACAACGTGACTTACAGAGTGGGTAAGAAAGCTCTCTTTGAGGATGTGAATATCAAATTCACCGAGGGTAACTGCTATGGACTAATCGGCGCAAACGGAGCCGGGAAATCAACCTTTTTAAAGATTCTCTCAGGCAGCCTGGAGACCACAAAGGGCGACATCGTCATCACCCCCGGCCAGCGTCTCTCCGTGCTGGAGCAGGATCATTTCAAATATGACGACTGTATTGTCATGGATACGGTTATCATGGGGAATGAGCGCCTGTATCGGATTATGAAGGAAAAGGACGCCATTTATGCCAAGGAGGACTTCTCCGACGAAGACGGCATCCGCGCCAGCGAGCTGGAGGCGGAATTTGCCGAGATGGACGGCTGGGAGGCGGAAAGCAACGCCGCCATGCTGCTAAACGGCTTAGGCATAGGACCGGAACATCATACCTCCAAAATGAGCGATCTGGACGGCAGCCTGAAGGTTAAGGTACTGCTTGCAAAGGCACTGTTCGGCAACCCGGACATCCTGCTTCTGGACGAGCCCACCAACCATCTGGATCTGGACGCCATTGCCTGGCTGGAGGATTTTCTGATTGACTTTGAGAATACGGTTATCGTAGTCTCCCACGACCGCTACTTTTTAAACAAGGTTTGTACTCACACTGCGGATATAGACTACGGCAAGATCCAGCTGTACGCAGGCAACTACGATTTCTGGTACGAGTCCAGCCAGCTGCTTGTGAGACAGATGAAGGAAGCCAATAAAAAGAAGGAAGAAAAAATCAAAGAGCTGCAGGAATTCATCTCCCGCTTTTCCGCCAACGCTTCCAAGTCCAAGCAGGCCACCTCACGCAAGCGCGCCCTGGAAAAGATTGAACTGGATGAAATCAAGCCCTCCAGCAGGAAATATCCTTACATTGATTTCCGGCCTGACCGTGAAATCGGAAACGAGGTTCTCACCGTGGAGCATCTTTCCAAGACGATAAACGGTGAAAAGGTGCTGGACGACGTTTCTTTCGTTATGGGCCATGAGGACAAGATTGCCTTTGTGGGCGGCCAGGAGCTTGCCAAAACCACCCTGTTCCGGATTCTGATGGGTGAAACAGAGCCCGACGAGGGCAGCTATAAGTGGGGCGTCACCACCTCCCAGGCTTACTTTCCCAAGGACAGCACACGGGAGTTTGACAACGAGCTGACCATCACAGACTGGCTCACAGGCTACTCTCCCGTGAAGGACGTCACCTATGTAAGAGGATTTCTGGGCAGAATGCTGTTTGCAGGCGAAGACGGCGTCAAAAAGGTAAAGGTGCTGTCCGGCGGCGAAAAGGTGCGCTGCCTGCTCTCCAAAATGATGATCAGCGGAGCAAACTGCCTGATTTTCGATGAGCCCACCAACCATCTGGATATGGAGTCCATCACCGCGCTGAACAACGGACTGATTAAGTTTCCCGGCGTGGCGCTGTTCTCCTGCCATGACCATCAGTTTGTGCAGACCACGGCCAACCGTATCATCGAGATTCTGCCGGGCGGCCGGATTGTGGATAAAGTCACTACTTACGACGAATATCTGGAAAGCGACGAAATGGCGAGAAAGAGGACCGTCTTTACTGCTCAGAAGGAAGAGGACGAGGACTGACACGGACGGAAAGACAGCTGCGACAGGAGTGATACCCATATGCTTCAGGTAGATTTACATGTACATTCCAACCGCTCCGACGGAACCTTTTCTCCGAAGGAGCTTGTAGACTATGCAATGGAAAAGGGCCTTGCCGCCTTCGCCCTGACGGATCATGACACCGTGGACGGGCTGGACGAGGCGATTTCTTATGCGGAGAGTCTCCGGCAGAAGCAGAAGGAGGCGCGGCAAGAGGAAGCCGTCTCTGCCGACGCTCCCGCTGCCCCGGGTCAGTCCCATCCGATCTCAGAGGATATTTCACGCATTCCGGTTCCCGAGGTCATTCCGGGCATTGAGTTTTCCACGGAATACCAGGGCCGGGATGTGCATATTGTGGGATTATATATTGACTATCACAGTCAACCTTTCCGGAAACAGCTGCAGGAATTTGTAGACTCCCGCACCACCCGCAACCATAAAATGTGCCGGCTCCTGCAGGAAGCCGGCATCCGGATAAGCTATGAAGCGCTGCTGGAGGAATTTCCCGACGCGGTTATCACCAGAGCCCATTATGCAAAATACATGTTAAACCACAGCTATATCCAAAGCATACCCGAGGCCTTTGAGCGCTATGTAGGCGACCACTGCCCCTGCTATGTTCCCCGGGAAAAGGTAACGCCTGTGCAGGCGGTACAGCTGGTTCTGGAAGCAGGGGGCATTCCCGTACTTGCCCACCCCATCCTCTACCGCATGAGCGACTCCCGCCTGGACGCCCTGACTGCGGAGCTGAAGAACGCCGGGCTCATAGGCATCGAAGCCATTTACAGCACCTACAAGCCCCATGAGGAGCGGCAAATCCGCGCTCTCGCCAAGAAATATGATCTCCGCATCAGCGGAGGAAGCGACTTCCACGGCAGCAACAAACCGGGCCTGGATTTGGGTACCGGCTACGGCTCCCTTTTCGTGCCCATGGAGGTGCTGACGGAGTTAAAACGTGAACTTTACTTTGAATAAACAGCCTCAATTTGAACCGCCCTCGTCCCTATCCTCTATGATTTCCATGCGATAGGACATTTAAAAAAGAAAACACCGTCACGGAATGAGGCGCAAAGGAATATACCAGCTCATTCCCCTCCACCGGAAGCCATTCCTCCTGCGGCCGGATATGCTCCGGCTCCTCAAAGGTATTGACGTCTCCCAGGCCATACCCCTTCAGACAGGAAACCCTGGCCCTTTTCTTCTCTCCCCCTTCAAGGACAATGCGCACCGGCTTTTCCTCCCCGGTCAGGTTCACCACCTTGAGGATCGTCCGGCTCTCTCCGCTGCATGGCACATTTCCTTCTCCGCCACATGAGGCGTTGTTTTCTCCGCAGCGTTCCACGCCGGCCGTCACATACAGCTCTTCCAGCTCCGGCAGCCGGTCTGTGACGTCATTCCAAAGTTCGCCGTTTATCCGGGTTCGGATTCTTCTGCCTTCAATCTCCAGCTCCAGCAAATATTCCTCGTCCCCCACATGGAAGATCCTGTGGGAGATCGTAGAGCCTCTCCCGCCATACAGGGAGGTCAGATTACAATCCCAGTTATCCCAGCCGCCGAACTCCCACTGGAGTTTGTTTTTGTCATCCTTTTTTCCGAAGCTGATCTTCAGGCCTTTTCTTCCTGCGGTTCTTTTAAACCGGAAGGACAGCTTATAATGGCTGCTCCCCATGTGTCCCAGCAGATTTTCCCGGTTATCCTTTTCAATCCTTATTTCGGGCAGCTCAGTGATTTCTCCGGTGTCGCAGTTCTCCATCCGGATCTCCCGGATGCTTCCCTCCACATCATTCCCGCACAGGGTCAGGTCTCCTGTGATATGCTTTTCCTCCGTCATTTGAATGACTTCATCCAGATTTTCCGTCTCAAAGCGCACGGCCTCCGTGCCCTGATTTTCCATAAAAAGCTTCTGCACATAATAGTTTGGCGTCTTTAAGATTCTATGATTGTCGAACCACAGCATATCCGGCTTCCAGTTCACATAATCCACGTTGCAGAGCAGGGGAGCATAGCAGGCCATAGCCACTGCCTTTGACCGCTCCAGATGGGTCATGTAGGCAGCCTCCACCAGCGCATTGTAATAGGTGTTTCCCCAGGAGGCGTACTCCCCCAGAAATACCTTCGGGCCCTTTTCGTCATAGTCCTCATAATGGTGCATATTTGCCAGAAACCACTCCGGTGAGGAATAATAATGCTCATCCACCAGATCCGAACCATATCTGTTTGCGGAATTCCAGCCTGCCTCGTAACCCTCCCCCGACGCAAAAGGCCCCGCGGTATTGATAATCTTAATCTCCGGATACTTTTCCCGAATGGCACGGTGGAAATAAGGATACCGCTCAAAGAAGCCGTCCCCTATCTCCTCGTTGCCTATTCCGATATATTTCAGATGAAACAGCCCTTCGTGCCCCATCTCCTCTCTGATTTTTCCCCAGCAGGTATCCGTCCCTCCATTGGCAAATTCAATCAAATCCAACGCATCCTGCACCCAGGCGTCCAGTTCATCCAAAGCCACCCCTTCGCCCTTATGGGGATTGAAGCCGCCGGGCAGAATGGGCACCGGCTCCGCGCCGATTTCCTCGCAAAAACAGAAATACTCAAAATACCCCAGCCCCAGAGACTGATTATAGCCCCAGTTATTGCGCCAGCTGGGACGCTCCTCCACCCTGCCGATAGTCCTCTTCCAGCGGTACATGGAATTCCTGTCATGGTCGTTCAGGCTGCCGTCGTGGACCAGACAGCCTCCCGGAAAGCGCAGGAACTTTGGATGCATCTCCTGCAGCGCCTGGGCAATGTCCTTTCGCAGTCCCCCCTTTTTCCCCAGAAAAGTGTCCTTCGGAAAAAGAGACACCATATCCAGATCACAGACTCCTCCTTCCTCAAAGACCAGCGCCAGTCTTCCGCAGGTAGTAGTCTCCGTTGCCGTCAGCCGCAGCTCATATTTTTTCCATTCCCGCCCCTTAAGCATGATGAGACCTGCCCCGCAGACCTGTCCCGCTTCCGTCTCCACCCTTATATGCACAGTGAGATCCTCGTTCTCCACATTCCCTGCAAACAGGGAAAAATCATAGTCCTTTCCCTGTTCCAGAAAAATGCCGGTATTATATCCCCTGTTATAGACCGCGCCACCGGGAGCCGCCTCTATATGCAGATAATGGGGATTTTCCCTGTGCAGGGGAATTTCCGTCCGCACCTCCCAGGCGATCTCCCCATTCTTTTCCCAGGCAGTCAGGGCATGATACTCCTGCCTGTCCACCTCACAGTACTCGAAAGAGCGGTTCTGCACCAACTCCCCGTACAAGCCGCCGTCTGCGGCATGGTTGATGTCCTCGAAAAATAACCCGTATAAAATCCCCAGATCCTTATAGCTTTCATCCTGAAAAATTCTGATCTGCTTCTTAGTCTGTCCCATGTCTGCCTTTCCTGCCGCCTTCCTGTTTTCTGATTTCTTTTCTTCCGGCTCTTTCTTATACCTTTCCTTTTCCCTTGCTTCCGGCTCTGCCTTATTCCCTCACATATAAGAATCCCTCACCCGCTCATACTCTTCCTGACTGATCTTGATGATAGTCCCATGCTTGTACCCATATGGGAAATGAAAGCTTCTGTCCGACCGCACAAACCTGCCGGAGGCCAAGCTGTCAGCGATAAAAGGAACATAACCCTGTCCTGCTCCCGGCACCCCGTAATAATCCAGGAACAGACACCACTTTCCGTCCTCCACCCGGACCGCCGTAGGGGCCTCATACAGCCCCGCCTGAACCGCCTCCATGCTCTCGTCAAAGGCCGATATCCGCTCAAAGGGCCCGGTTATATTATCCGCCGCAAGAAGGATGATCTTTTCCGGATTGCCTTCACTCTTCACGAAAAGATAATACTTCCCGTCCTCCTCGTACATAGCGGAATCGATCACCCCGGAATCCTCTTTCCGATACAGTATCTCCGGTGCGGAAAATGTCTCGAAATCCTTTGTCCTGCTGTAATAGATGGCCTTATTCCCATAGTCGTTGCTTCTGTGGGAGGAGGACCAGTGAACTACATAATCTCCCCTTGCCCTGTCAAAAATGATGTCCGGCGCCCAGAGGCAGCCGAAATCCTCATTTCCAAGCTTCACCAGCCGCTGCTCCGACCAGGATACCAGATCCTCCGATTCCCAGAGGGAAAAATATTTGCTTCCGTTTCTCCCGATCTCATCCCAGGAATGATGGTACTGATTCCGCATTCCGTAAGACAGGCTTAGGTCCGTTGCAAGTATGTAATACTTTCCCTTTTCCTCACATTTGATGATGGTGAAATCCCGGACCCCCTTGTCGCCGTAATATGCCCACAGCACCGGCTGCCCGTGATTTACCTCCTCCCAGGTGAAGCCGTCCCGGCTTAGTCCGAAATATACCTGCTCTCCGTCAGGTGATGTTTTCTCTTTAAAATGTACAAATAAATAAGCCATAACTGCCTCCTGTTCCTTCCGGATTTGTTTTACTTTCCCGCGGGAGTGTCTCCCTGAGAGCGTCTACCTTTCCCACACCCGAAGCTCCCTAAGCACACCCGGTTCTTTCCCGGCTTTAAGCTCTGCACCGGCCCCGGCAGCGGCCTGCCCGGCCTTTCCCCGCCTGTTATGTCGCGGTCAATGACAATGGGAGAGCCGTCCGGATTTTCATATCCGCTTTCCGTGATGCGGGGCGTTCCCAACAGCTCCGTAGTCACAGGAACCGTGTCCGTTTCAAAGATCTCCTCCGGCAGGGTGATATTTAAAAATACCTCCCGGCCATCGCGCTCCACGCTGACCTCTGCATTCCAATCCGGAAGGCACACTGCGCCCTGCTCCCTGTCGAAGGCTTTCGCCTCCTGCAGATAAACGTTACTCCGGATATACGCCGGCTGCTTTATCTCACGGCAGCCCCGGAGCGGATCGGGGTGATAGGCCTCCAGCTTCTCCAGATACTCCTCCATGGAAACGGGGGCGCCGTCATACCGATTTGTTCCGTAATATTTATCCGGCTCCGAACCCCCGGCAAATACATTCTGATACCACCTGTCGTCAAACCCGTACACCCAGATGACTCCCATCACCCGGGTGGAATGGGGCATATGATAAGGGGTCGGCCTGTCCATCACGGGATACTGGTTCAGCAGCCCGCAGCAGAGATTGTGAACATATGCGCCTCCCTGGGCGGCGTTATCAAAATTATATGCCGATGCAAAAATATTATTGTCCACCAGATAGGGGCCGTGAGTCACCTCGATCATAAAGTCCCTGTTGTTATGGTCGTAAACATTGCCGCTGACCCGCACCCCCTGAGCCTGCCAGTCCAGCCATGTGCCCAGGCTGCAGTGGTGGATATGATTGCCGTAGATCCGGGTATCCACCGCCGCATGAAATTTGATGCCGGCGATCTCATGTCCCCAGAACTCATGCCTGGTGGCAATGTAGGAAATATCGTTGCCGTAGATCTCGCAGAAGCAGCACCCCATATGTCCCACGATTCCGGTCTGCCCGCAGTCATAAATGGTATTGTTCCGCACCACATGGGAACCTACCTGCTCCCTGCTCCAGCCCTTCCCAAGCCCCTGGAACACAGCCTCCATCTGATACTGGTAATCCGGCTTCTTTCTTGTATATGTATACTTATTGTGCCCGGTGGCTCCGTTCTTCCCCAGGCTGACGGCGCTGCACTTGGAATCATGGAGCAGATTCTCCTCTATGATCCAGCCCTTCGCCCAGTTGGGCCCCACCATGCCTACCTGATCTGCCGTGGGCGGCGCCCAGGGCGTAGCTGCCTGGGCGATTTCAAAGCCCCGCAGGGTAATATAGTCTATGCCGCTTCTGTCGGGATAAAAGCATGCCTGGCGCACATTGATCTCCACCAGATGCTCATTGGGATCAACACTGCCGAAATTGGCGGTAATCACCGTGTTCTCCTTCCCCACCTCCGCACTCCATACCAGCAGGCTCTGCTCCGGCTTCAGAACAGCCTCCGGCCGGCCTCCCCAGGTGGCAAGCTCTGTATATTCCCGCCTCACAGGCTTTTCCAGTTCTTCCGGCGTCCGAGCCTCATAAAGCATCACACCGTCCAGATAGACCGCGCCGCAGTGGACCTCATATTTCTGCGGGTCTACCAGCCAGTCTCCCTCGATCCTGCAGGCAAAGGGATTATACTCCCCGAACAGTTCATTGGACACAGCCGCCCGCCAGGTACCGTTTTCCAACTTCTCCCAGCCCTTCAGCTCCTCGGATCCCTTTATCACTGCATGTTCCCCTTCCGCCGCCTGATAGATCACCCTGCACTGATCGCTGATCCCGCCGGTCATGGGCCTTACCCACTCCCTGTATACTCCTTCATGTACAATCACGGTATCTCCGGCCCCTGCCCTCCGGGCCGCCTGCTGGATCGTCAGGAAGGGCGCTTCCGCCGTTCCCGGATTATAGTCAAAGCCTGTCTTTGCCACATGATAAATTCGATTCATTTCTGCCTCCTTATGTCTTCTTTCCTTCATTTCTACCCGCAATACGCCTGGGCCGCATACCATTTGCAGACCGATGCTCCCGCACATCCGCAATACTGCCCCGCCGCATCCTTTGCGTCGATCCTGTCACAGCTCCACAAACACCGTATCATAGGGCGCGATAGTCAGCGTCCTGTCCCCTGCCTCCGTGGGGATCGTGGTGGTCTGCTCCCTGTCACTGTTGTTGATAACCACCAGTTTCCCGCTTTCAGGGTAATAAGCGCATTCCGTGTACAGATTGTCCGTCATGTACAGGCCCTTTAAGCCTTCGCCGCCTCCGTAGCGTATCAGATGATAGAGCAGCCGGGTGTTCTCCGGGCTCATCCGGAAAGAAGCCAGATAAATACCCTTGCCCTGTCCGAAGGAGTTGACGGTTATCACAGGCTTCCCGCCGTCCGCCATAAGCACCTGTGCCTTCCCGTCCGTCAGATACAGGTTTTCCCTTGACTTAAGGGCTGCCCCGGCCGGGATGATCCCGGAAGGGATTATACCCGCTTCAGCGCTGTTCTCCGCGCCGCTTCCGTTCTCCACCACAAAGCTCCACCGCCCATGGCAGACCTTGGCGCCGGTATCCTCGTCGATTCCAAGCACATGGGCCATGCGGAAATAATTGTCATAGCCATCCACTGCAGAAGGCTCGTTTACGCCCAGGAAGGTTCCTCCCTTATGCACCCATTCCGTCAGGATGGTTACCAGTTCGTCATCCTTCCAGCTCTCGCCGCCGCTCCATGCGCTTCCGGCGTAACCGGCGTTGATGACCACATCCGCATCCTGTAATGCGCCCTGCTTCACATCCTCGAAGGAAATGAATTTCACATCCACGGGAAGCCCGGACAGGGCCTCGTTTACATGAATCAAATCGTGCATATAGGTCTCATGGAAATGCCCGGACAATGTCCAGGAACGCAGCGCCCCCCAGCTGTGGAGAACTGCCACTTTAGTCCGGATGGCAAAGGGCTTTCCTGCGTCATGGAAGGAACGAATCAGCCGGAATTCATCGGACACCTTCTCAATGTAATCGCAGAAATCCGGGAAATCCTCCACCAGGTGAAGATACCCCCCCAGACCAATCCTGTCAATCTTTGCCCGAAGCAGCGCCCGCCGCACACTGTTCCAGTATTTTGTCGCATCCAGGGTAGGATTTCCTCCCTCTGTGAAGGTGGGCGCACCCCCCAGCCCCACAGGGAACAGGTAAGGGTGAAGACGCAGCTCATGAGTGGGCACGTCAACTCCCGCGCAAAGCCTGGCCTCATAGCCGGAAAAGACGCACTTAATCAGCCCGTCAAAGCCAAATTCTCCGAATCTGCCGTTATAAGGCTCCACACCCACCCAGCTGTCATCATAAAACACATAGGCCTTCTTGCCGTAGCTGTGAACCATGTCAATCAACTGCTTTCCGAAGGAAATCACAAAATCATTGATGAAGGCCATCCAATCCGCCTTGCGCTGATTTCCCGGCATATGGGTCACATGAAGCCGCCCCTTGTTGATAAAGTCCTCCGCCGTCAGGGCGTAGCCGTATTTCGCCGCGAACTCATCCAAGGCCAGGTCGCTGACGGTGTAATCGTAAGAACCCCAGTCGGAGAACAGATGGCGGTTCCTCTCGCTGCTCCCCCAGATCCACACAAAATTGTAAAACATGGAGGTAAAACGCACCACTGTGGTGTCCGGATGGGTCTCGCACCAGTCCTTCATCCAGTCCATCATGTATTCCCGGGTCTCCGGATATCTGGGGTCAATCTGCATCAGATGTTCCTTATCCCAATGGTTGGTGGTATGATTGTACATGGAAATTTCTTCCCAGATACGATATGCCAGAAAGCTGACGGTATATTTGTGGAAGGGCGTACATTCTCTGATTGTCACACTGCCGCTGTCCTTATCATAGATCCAGTGCTCCGCCTTCACCTTCTCATTGGCGGTGCGATCATAGACCTCCCAGTATTTCATAGCCCGTTCACTGTCATTGACCGCAAACTGCTCCTCAAAAAAGCTCTCCAGCAGCCTGACAGTAAGCTCCCTGCCCTCCGCCACTGCCGCCGGGGTGCAGAGAAAGGTCTGCTGCAGCTTGTCCTGATTCTGCTTTGCCCATTCATTATGATCGCGGATAATGCAGATAGTGGAATAAATGCCGTACCCGGCATGAATGATCTCGTCCGAAAGCACCGTCCCGTCACTGTCTCTTATCACATCCGCTCCCCACTTTTCCGCCATTTTCAGGGTCAGCTTCTCATACCCGGATTCCCCCGGAAGTGTAAATCCCCCTTTTTGTTTCGACATCTTGATACCTCCTAAAATCCTATCTTTCCTGATTCCTATCTATTTCCACTGCCATCGGGCAGATCATATTCTCACCTTATGGCACTCTACCGCTTCTCCACAGGCTTTCCGCCGGGCAGATCATATTCTCATCCTGCGATATACTTCCGCTGCCTTTCCATGGAATCCCGTCCGCTGACAGACTATATCCTCATCCTGCGGCACAGCTCCACTGCCTCTCCCCTGGAAATCACACGGCTTAAGTCCCGGCTGCCGTCCTCTGCCAGCAGGCCGATGGCACAGGCCGCCCGGACAAAGCTGCGGACAGTCTCATCGCAACTGCCGTCATAGGCGCAGGGACGTTCCTCCGGCAGCTTTTTCCTGCTTTTATAGGCATTCACGGCAAGTACCAGGAATTCCTTAAGCGTCACCTCCCGCTCCGGGAAAAAGCAGCCGTCTTCCACCAAGCTTTCCTCTATCATGCCGTTCTGGTAAGCGCATTCTACCGTTCCCGCATACCACTCATGCCCCACCACATCCGTGTACATGTCATTGTACACATTGGTGGGGAAGAACCTGGCCGTCTTGATGAGCATATCCAACACCGCCGCCCGATCCGCAGGGGCTGACAGCTCTCCCACCTCGGAAAGCAGCCCCTCTCCCTCCATGGGATCTGCCAGATTTTCGTATATGGCAGGCTTCACCGGAAGAGCGATCGTCCCCGTCGGCTCCCACGCTCCAAAGCCCTCCGTCACATATCCCGCCAGCAGCCTGTAGGCCCGTTCCCGATGCCCTGCACAGACACGGGTGATCTCACCGGCAACCATCCCCGCCATATGATAAGCGCCATAATCATTGCTGTGCGTATAATCATTGGGAAAATAGTAAGGCTTGGCATTCTCCAGCCCCCGTGCCGTCACAAAATCCCTGCTGAGCCTGTGCAGCTCCAGCACCGGCACTTCAAAAGCCTCCCCGATCTCCCGGCATACATCGGCATACTCTGCCAGCAGATCGTTATAGCTGCCGTCATTGCCCTTCCAGGTGTTTCTGGCAAGGGGCGTTACCAGCACGGGATACGCTCCCCTATCCCGGCACTCCTCAATATATCTTTTGAGGTTCACAGAGTAGCCCTCTCTTGCCTTCAGCTCCTCCAGCTTCTGGTCATTGTGGGCAAACTGGAAAAACATATAGTCTCCTGGCTTTACATACTCCGCCACAATGGCGTAATGCCCCTCACTGCGGAAGCTTTCCGTAGTAAGCCCCGAATGGGCGTGATTGGAGACCGCGATCCCGATATCGAGATAAGCCGAGAGCATCTGTCCCCAGCCGGAATAGCTTGTTCCCGGCGCATAAGGGTATTCCGCGCTCTGATCCGTCACCGTGGAATCGCCTGCTATGTACAGGGTGGGACACTCTGCTTCCTCCACCTCGATACCGCTGATGCGGGGAGTGTCCCCTAACACGGTGATATCCAGCGTCCTGTCGGAAAACCGTTCCGTATGCCCTCTGGGCACGATATCGCACACGTTCACCGTCATGGTATGAGTGAACGTCCCTGCAGGAATGTCCCCGTGATAGCCCAATCTCCTGCGCCCGGTAAAGATCAGCACATCCTTCATGGGCTTAAAGCTGCATATAGTGACCCTCACTCTGTAATTGCCCTGACGGGGCACATCCAACTTAAAGGAAAGAGGGATCCGCCTGTGCTCACCCTGGGGCTCCTCTCCGGTTTTCTCCGCCAGAGAAGCAGCTATGGCTTCAGAGTCCAGGAAAACGCCATTGGCGTCCTCCTGAAGCTCTGAAAGATCTTCATCCCGATACCAGTATACCGTATCAAACGCCCCATTCAACTCCGGTATCCGCAGCCGCTCCTGCTCCCGTCTGTTCTTCTCCGTCACAAAGCCAAAGCCCCGATCCGGACTGTAAAGATCCGAGGCCGTCACGACCCTGTCTCCCTTCTCGCGAATCTCCGACTGCCTGCAGCAGCTCTCTCCGCCTCTTATCGGGCTGTCACATTTTTTGAAAACAGCTGCATCGGCGCCGAACACAAAGCTCCTCCGAAACATATTACAGCGCACCGCCCTTCGCGACGCCGTCCGAAGCATACAGGGAAGCCAAAAACGACAGCATCAGTCCCTGGCCCCAACCCTGGATCCATGCTCTGGGAATGCCCCGATAGCCTTCCCTGTCACGCATGACTGCCGTGCCGCCGGACACATTCATCACCTTGCCGTCCCCGCTGATATTTGCCAGCAGTCCCTTTATGGACTTATTGATATACTTTATGTGAAGCGGATTGCCTCTTCCCAGCATGGCTGCCGCAATTCCCGCAGAAGCAGAGATCTCCTCATAGGATTCCTCATCATCCAGCACGGTTCTCCACAGCCCGTTCTCCGTCTGCACCGTCTTCAGCGCCGCCAGCTGCTCGTTCAGAGAACCGGCCACATCTATGTATTTGGGGTACAGATAAGCCTGGGGAAGCAGCCCTCCTACTCTTGACATGGTGAAAGCCGCCCAGGCGTTGGCCCGGCCCCAGTAGATGCCGGACATATGATCCTTCGCAATATTGTCGTAACCGTGATAATAAAAACCGCTGTCGGGATCCTGCAGGTATTTGATATGCCAGTACCACTGATTCAGCGCGTCGTCAATCAGCTCCTGATCCTGATTCATAACGCCCACCCGCAGCATCAGGAGGGCCGCCATAAAAAGCGTATCCGCCCAGGCCTGCTCCGGAAAATCATTATTTGCGGAAACCGTATGCTGCAGTACGTTATCCCCGAAACGGAGGGCGTCTTTTTTCAGGTACTCTATTTTGCTCATCAGAATGTCATAATATTTCTGTTCCCCTGTAGCCTTATATAAGGTTACCAGGCAGTGACCCATGGCGCAGGCATTCACCGTCCACACCGGAGGCAGCCCCAGTTCAATCAGTTCATCCACCCTGTCCTTCAAAAGCGTCAGGTATTCTTCCTTTCCCGTCTTTTCATAGGCGTCCCCAATGCCGTAATAAGCCACCCCGCAGGGCCACTCCCAGGTCAGATCCATGTTCATGGTCTTTCGCACGACCCTGTCTATTACCTCTTCAATCTGCTTTTTGTCATACTCCAGTTTCAGCATACTACCTCCTTCTTTGCTTCCGCTCCCGAATAAGATTATTATACCATAATTTCCCAAAAGCCAATACAATTATAAAAGATGAATTTTTAAAATTTTCGGCCCACCGGCAGAACCGGTGGGCCGTTTCCTTTTGTGTGACGTCTGCACCCTGTGCAGCCTTTGCGCATCATGCCGTATTCGCACATTGTACGCTCCGCGCACACTTACAGTTTCAGTTAGTTTGCCTTCTGGTTGTCGGGAAGCTTTGTGGTCTTGCCGGCCTCATAGGCTTCCTTTCTCTGATCCAGGATCTCCTGGTAACCCATATCCAGGTACTCCTGAGCATACTTGTCATACAGAGCGTCGAACTCCTCCGGCTTGCACATTACCAGCGCCTCCTTGAACTCAGCATACTTCATCTGCAGATCGCCGCGGTACTCGTCCACAGCGCCGATAGATACTGCAAACGCTGCGTCACTGATAGGATAGCCCAGCTCAGCTCTCTTCACATTCAGCTCATAAGCTGCGATGATCTCATCCGTGAAGTCCTGAGGATAGCCCTTGGGAGAGTTGATCCGGATATTGTCATACATATCGCCTACGTTTCTCGCCTCGATAGCCACACACCAGTAGTCCTTGTTGCCGTTGTAGCCCTGCTTGTACTCGCCGTCGTAGTCGTTTACTGCCACCTCAAAGCCATCAGCATCCAGGGTATAGGTCTCACCCTCAACGCCCCACTGCAGGGTATGCAGATTCTCAGGCTCCAGCACCCACTCCAGATACATCCATGCAGCCTTGACCTGATCCTCGGATGCATCCTTGGAGAAGCCGATGGTCATACCGAAGGGATTGTCCGCACGGGAAAGAGGATAATCGCCGGTCAACGGATCCGCCTGAATCTTCCTCGCTTCATCCTCAGCGCTTCCGACAGTGTAAACAGCCAGCTTTGCATCCGGATTCTGGGCATAGAAGTTATCCAGCAGCGCCATGGAAGGAGCCATATAAGCGCCGTAAGAATATGTCTTGCCTGCATAGAAGTTTGCTTCTGCGGTAGTAGAGTCGATGGTATAAAACTCAGGATCGGTGATGCCAAGGTTATAATCCTCATTCTGATACCTCAGAGACTTCTTGTGAGGCTCCCAGCTAAAGGAAGGAATATTGAAATCACCGTACATTGCCCACTCTTCCTCATCCATGGGGAAGGTTCTTGTGCCATACACCTGCTCGCCGCCCTGGGAAGCGAACATTGCGCCTCCGCCGGGATGCTCTGCAATGCCTGCATCCTGAATCTTTTTCATAGCGTCCAGATACTCCTCACGGCCGATGGGAATATGGTCATAGCCTACCTGCTCCAGCCAGTCCATACGGACGAAGGTGATGAAGTTAGGGTTGGTATTGTAATAAGGCCGCTCCGCCAGAACGAAATAGGTCTCATCATTCATCTCGGTGTAAACCAACTGGTTGTTCTTCACCATAGCATCATAATAGTTCGGCGCCACCTGCTTGAAGGCATCCAGATCGATGGTCTGCAGATAGCCGTCCTCAGCCCAGGTCGCCAGCTTGTCGTAGTCGTACTCCATCAGTATAGTGGGCAGATTCTGGCTGGACGCCAACAGCGCATAGTCCTGCATAACCTGGCTTCTGCCGATGGGAATGAACTGCACCGTGATATTGTACTTGTCGCCGAAATTCTCCTGGATCCACTTGGTCCAGTAGTTATCCTTTACATCCGGGATACCTGCCTGGCCTCTGTCATACACGGGAATGTTTATGGTCACATTGTCCGCGAAGGCCGTCCAGCCCTCCATCCCTGCGGTGCCTGACCCGGTGCTGCTGTCGGACTCCTGTCCCCCCTGAGCATCCTGGCTGCCCTGACTTTCCTGACCGCCCTGGCTTTCCTGTCCCCCCTGGCTTTCCTGGGGTGTGGAACCGGACTCGCCGCTGTTTCCGCCGTCCTGGTTGCCACAGCCCGTCAGGGCGCTGAATGCCATGGCAGTGGTGAGAGCCAGCGTCAGAAACTTCTGAACTACTTTCTTCTTCATACTCTGTTCCTCCTTAAAACATTTTGTTAGGTAACTGCAATTTCGTTGCAGGATCTATAGTCACCTTTTCAGGATAACTACCTATGAGAACTATCTAATATTAATATCCGTAAAGTCTTCATCCCTTCACGGAACCGATCATGGCTCCCTTTACGAAATACTTCTGCAGGAAGGGATATACGATGATAATTGGCACCGTGGCAAACATAATAGTCGCCGCCTGCAGCACCTCCGGGGTGGTAGGCACCGCGGAGCCCTCCTGAGCCGCCGTGGACAGAGCCTCCTGAGCCGTGGACACCAGCAGATACAGCTTATACTGGAGCATTCTTAAATCCGTGCGCATCCGCAGGTAGTACAGGTTATCACCGTAGCTGTTCCATCTGCCCACCGCATAAAACAGACCCAGAGTCGCAATGATAGGCTTGCTCAGGGGCAGAATGATGTAACGGATGATCTGAAAATAGCTGGCGCCGTCCAGGAAAGCGGATTCCTCCAGGCTGTCCGGAATGCTGGAATGGAAATAAGTCTTCATGACCAGCATGTTGTAGGCGGAATAAATGCCCGGCAGGATCAGCACCCAGAAGTTATCTATCAGCTTCAAATTGTTAAACAGCAGATAGGTAGGAATCAGGCCTGCTCCGAAATACATGGGAAACACCAGCAGAAAGGTGATCGTCCTCTTAAAGGGAAGCTCTTTCTTGGAGAGGGGATAAGCGGCAAACAAACACACTACCAACCCCAGCAAGGTAAACAGCACAGTGACAATCACACTGAAAATCATGGAATAAATCATGCTGCTGTCCGAAAACACCTGCCTGTAAGCCTCCGTAGTAAAGCCCTTGGGCCACAGGGTGACCTTCTGGGCGGACACATAACTGTTGGAGGACAGTGACTTTGCCGTCACATGGATAAAGGGCAGGATACAGGTCAGGCACACCAACACGATAACAAACATCATGACGGCATCACTGAGACGAAACTTGTTTATGGCTCTGCTGCCGTCACCGGCAGTGCTTTCTTCTACATCTTTCACTCTCTTGCTCATTCTCTTCACCCCTCCTTTAGAATAATCCTTCTTCGCCCAGCTTCTTGGCGATCCAGTCCGCCAGCAGCACCAGCCCCAAGCCCACCAGAGACTGGAACAGGCCCACCGCCGTGGACATACTGAACCGATTGCCGTTAAGACCCTTCTGATATATGTAAATTGCCAGCTGATACTGGAACTCTCTGACCTGACTGTTGTCGAATACCTGCAGAGCTTCGAAGTTACTGCCCATGAGGCGCCCCATATTCATGATCAACAGAGTTACGATAGTTCCCTTGATGCCGGGAAGGGTGATATGCCACAGCCGCTTCCACCTGCCGGCGCCGTCGATCATGGCCGCCTCGTACAACTCCCCGTTGATGCCGGTGATGGCCGCCAGATATATAATGGTACCCCAGCCCATACCGGCCCAGACGCCGATGAGCAGATAAGTTACCGCCCAGTGGTACTTCTCCGTCAGGAAGGGAATACCCTGTTGGATCAATCCTATATTCCTCAAAAACACGTTCACCAGACCGGTACTGGGACGGAAGAGAGTCCATGCCACACTGGCAATGATAGGCCAGGAAAGAAAGTGAGGCAGATACAGGATGGTCTGAGACACCTTCTTAAACTTAGGATACCGCAGCTCATTTAAGATCAGCGCCAGAATGATAGGCGCAGGGAAACTGACCAGCATTCCCAATACATTAAACACAATGGAGTTACGCAGGGCCCGATGAAAATCCTTATCCTTAAATATCTTTGCAAAGGTTTCCCAACCCACCCACTCGCTGCCGTCAAAGCCCTTGGCCGGCTTGTAATCCATGAACACCATCCTCAGGCCCGGATACGCCGCGTAGTTCAGGACGAACACCAACACCAGCGGAATCGAAACCAGCAGCAGCAGCTGCCAGGTGTGGCGGAAGTTCTTTACAAACAACTTCTGCCGTTGCGCAAGACTCAATTTTTTCGTTTTTTTCTCCACTTGCTTTCACCCCCCGATTTTATTCAGCCGGATCTCATGCAAACATTTAGTTGCAACTTCAATTCGGTTGCTTTTATTATCCTGCACACCTGCGGTTCCTGTCTAAGCAATAGACCGTGAAAACTATGCAAAAACGACCATTTAAAAAATCGGAACCCGACAGATTCCGATTTTTTGCACAAAAAATGTATTTTTCAAATTTTTTTATGAGCATTTTGACGAACAGAAAATATATTTTATTGGACATGGGGGACTTTTTTTGATAAACTTAAAAAGAGTCCCTGTTTACTTTTGACAAAACCATATTCGAAAAGACTATATTTAACAAAGAGGCGATTTTATGGCGAAACCCAAACGTACTGTCATGGAATACAGAAGCTACAGCCTTTCCCCTCAGTTTCCGCTGCTGCTGCTGTCCGGAGACCATTGGAAAATTTCGGACATTCCCAGCGATCGGCTGCATTTTCACAACTGTCTGGAGCTGGGCCTGTGCCGATCCGACAGCGGCTGTATGACCGTATTCGACCAGGCTGTCCCTTTCCGGGCAGGGGATGTAACCTTGATTCCCAAAAACGTTCCCCATACCACATACAGCACACCCGGAACGGAAAGCCTCTGGTCCTATCTCTTTTTCGACCCCCAGGCACTGTTCCGCAATATGCTGCCTGTGGCCTGGAAAAATTATGATCTGTTCAGGCAGGCTCACCCGGGGATGCAGGTGGTTTTCGGCCGGGAACAGTATCCCCGGATTTACCAGCTTGTGACCTCCGCCATCCGGGAACTGGAGGAACAGAGGCCGGGATACCAGCTCAGCGTCAAGGGGCTTCTGCTGTCTCTGTACATAGAGTTTGCCAGAGACTCCCTTTCACCCGCAGAAGCCGGGGATTCAGTTTCTACCCCCCCCAATTCCAAATCCGCCTCCGGAAATCCGGTTTATACAGGACTTCCGTCCCAGACCGGCCGGGACTCTGAGCTGGAGAAGGGCAATGCCCTGACCATCGCTCCCGCCCTGGACTTTATCGAGCAGAATTATAATCAGCAGTTTTCCATGGAATATCTGGCGGATTTATGCCACTGGAGCCCCACCCACTTCCGCAGGGTATTCCGGGATATTATGCGGATTTCGCCTCTGGATTTTGTGAACCATACCAGAATTTTCAATGCCTGCAACCTGCTGCAGAGTACCGAGGATTCCATTCTGGACATTTCGGAGGCCGTGGGCTTCCATTCCGTATCCAGCTTCAACCGCTGCTTTATTAAAATGATGCAGATGTCTCCCAGGGAATACCGGAAAACCACCCAGCACCCCGACAACGGCGCGGATTCCCAGTATATCGTGGGCTATTCCGGCTGGATGCAGCCGGAGGTTCCCCAAAAGCGGCAGAACTGATTTTGTCTCCTATCCCTCTACAATCAGATACCTGCCGTCTCCAATGTCAAAGACTTCATCCGCATCCAGAATTTCTTCATCTTCGGCGCCTTCCATGTCGATGCCTTCTTCTTCAAAGTAATCCGCCACCTCGTCCACGGAATTCACCACAACCGCCATGCAGTCCTCCAGAAATTCTTCCGCTTCGTCCAGAGTCTCCGCCACCTTTTCGGGAAAAAGCTGAAGCTGATTATCCAAGAAGCACTCCAGAACCTCATCATCAAATTCGCGCATCTTCCACCCTCCTTTACTACCGGTATGCCCACATACTACAATGTTATGCAGCCCGTGTCAATATGGCACAGGCAATTCATATGATAAATGTTTCCTCACAGAAAATCCAGCAGTTCAAGAGGACTGCCGATGACGGCGTCGGCGTGGCTTTCCTCCAGCTCCCTCCGGTCACGGAAGCCCCAGAGCGCCCCCAGGGTAAAGGCTCCTGCGCCTTTGCCCGTTTTCATGTCCGTAGCCGTGTCTCCCAGATACAGAATATCCTCCGCCCCCAGGGAAAGCTTTTCCAAAATGGCAAATACGCCTACCGGATCGGGCTTTATGGCAATGCCCTCCTGCTGTCCTTGGATCACGTCGAAATATCCTTTCCCGAACAGGCTCTCCACCACGTCTATGGCCTGGGCGTGAGGCTTGTTTGACAGCACTGCAATCCTGACTTTTCTCTCCTTAAGCGCGGCCAGCAGCTCCGGTATGCCCTCATAGGGCTTCACCTGATACATGCAGTCCGCCGCAAAATATTTTTTGTACAATGCAAAGGCTTCGTCAAAATGTACCAGTTCCCTGTCTCCGGAGGCCGCCAACGCCCTTTTGACCAAGTTTGCCGCGCCGTCCCCGATAAAATATTTATAATCGGACTCCGGAAAGGGGCCATAGCCAAAAGGGGCGATTGCCCTGTCTCCGCAGTATTTTATGCTGGCTATGGAATCTGACAGGGTTCCGTCCAAATCAAAAATCATCGCCTGCTTCATTTTACAACCATTCCTTTCCACCACGCCTTTCCACGGCCTGTTACCCGATATCCTTCGGCATTCCCTGCCTGCCTCAGAAGGGTTCCGTGCCGCACAGTTCTTTTGCTTCCTGATAAAGCCTCCCCACAGGCAGGCCTACCACGTTATTGTAGTCTCCTTCGATTTTCCTGACATATCTGGCGAAAAAGCCCTGAATTCCATAGGCCCCCGCCTTGTCCATACAGTCCCCCGTACTTATGTAACCGCTAATCTCCTCCTGGCTCAGGGGATAAAGGACTACCTCTGTCCTCTCATGAAAGCTTTTTCTCCGTATCTGCCCGGAAGCACTCCTGTAAATCAGTGTGACGCCGGTATATACCTCATGGCTTTTCCCCGAAAGCACAGTCAGCATCCTGACCGCATCCTCCCGGCTCACAGGCTTTCCCAGAATGCTGCCGCCCATAGCCACCACGGTATCCGCACCCACTATAAGAAGGGCCTCCGGCCTGACAGCCCCGGCTTCCGTCAGCATCCGAAATACCGCCTCTGCCTTCTGCGACGACAGTTCTTCCACCACCTTCTCAGGATCGGAGGCCGTGACATGCTCCGGCACACTGCTGACCTTCACCTCAAATTGCAGTCCGATCTGCTCCATAAGCTCCCGTCGTCTGGGAGAGGCGGACGCAAGCACGATTCTCATTGATGCACCTCCGGAATAAACGTCCGGGTCACCGGGGTTTCCTCCTCTGCGGCGGCGTTTGCCTTCATCACCGCCTCCCGGCAGAAGGCCTCCTGAGACTGGAACCGGGATTTCCCCCGTTTATCCACCCTTTCATAGGTGCCATCCGCCTGCAGTACGGAAGCCTTCACATTATCCTTCAGCTGGCTCTGCAGGATATGAAGCAGCTCCTCCTTCAGCTCCGGCCGGTCTATGGGAAAGAGGATCTCCACCCGCCGCTCCAGATTCCGGGGCATCCAGTCTGCACTGCCGCAGTATATTTCATAGTTTTCATCGTTCTCAAAGTAAAAAATTCTGCTGTGCTCCAGAAAGTTGCCTACGATGGAGCGCACCGTAATATTTTCACTGACCCCCGGGATACCGGTCTTTAAACAGCAGATTCCTCTGACAATCAGGTCAATCTTAACGCCTGCCGCGCCTGCCGCATAAAGCGCCGCGATAATATCCCTGTCGCAGAGGGAGTTCATTTTGGCGATAATCCCCGCAGGACGCCCCTCCAGAGCATGCTTCTTCTCCCGCTCAATCAGATACAGGAATTTTTCCTTCAGCCACAGGGGCGCAAGGCTTAACTTGTTCCACACCAGGGGCTCGGAATAGCCGGACAGCATGTTGAACACCGCCGTAGCATCCTCCCCCACCGACTCGTCGCAGGTCAGCAGCCCGATATCCGTGTACAGCTTGGCCGTGGCGTCGTTATAATTGCCGGTGCCCAGATGCACATAGCGGCGGATGCCGTCTTCTTCCCTGCGCACCACAAGGGTTATCTTGCTGTGGGTCTTTAAGCCTACCAGTCCGTAGATGACATGGCAGCCCGCCTTTTCCAGCATCTTTGCCCATACGATATTATTCTCCTCATCAAAACGGGCCTTCAGCTCCACCAGCACCGATACCTGCTTGCCATTCTCCGCGGCCTGGGCCAGCGCGGCAATGATAGGGGAATTACCGCTGACCCGGTACAGGGTCTGCTTGATGGCAAGCACCTCCGGATCCTTTGCCGCCTGCCGGATGAACTGCACCACCGGCTCAAAGGTCTGGTAAGGGTGATGCAGCAGAATATCTCCCTTTCTGATTTCTTCAAAGATGTCGCAGCCTGCGGGAAGCTCCGGCACAGGCTGGGGCGTATACTTCGGCGTCTTCAGATGCTCATACCCCTCCAGCCCGTACAGCTTCATCAGTACGGTAAGATCCAGGGGGCCTGCAATTTTATAAATATTCTGTTCCAGATGCAGCTCGCTCTTTAAGATTTTCAGCAGCCGCTTGTCCATGCCTTCCTCCACCTCCAGGCGGATTGCCTCGCCCCACTGGCGCTTTTTCAGCTGCTTCTGTATCTCCTTCAGCAGATCCGCCGCCTCGTCCTCCTCGATGGTAAGATCGGCGTTCCGCATAATCCGGAAAGGATGGGCGCACACAATATCATAGTTCAGGAACAGCTTGTGCATATTCCGCTCGATAATCTCCTCCAGAAGGATAATCTTTCCCGCCCTGCCCGACGTGGGCAGCTGCACAATGCGGTCCAGCACCGAAGGCACCTGTACCGTGGCAAACTCCAGCTCCTCTTTGCTGTTTTTCTTGTGAACCAGCGCCGCAATGTTCAGCGACTTGTTGCGAACCAACGGAAAAGGTCTGGAGGAATCCACCGCCATAGGCGTCAGCACGGGATAGACGTTCTCCTCAAAATACCGGTCGATAAACGCCGCTTCCTCCCCGCTTAAATCTTCATGCCTGCTGATTATCTGAAGTCCGTTCTTTGCCAGCTGGGGCACCAGAGAACGGTTCCAGGTGGAATACTGCAGATCCACCAGATTATGGATCGCCACGTCCAGAGCCGCCAGCTGCTCCTTTGGCGTCATACCCGCAATATCCCGTTTCTCGTATTTTGCATTTACCATATCCTTCAGAGAGGCCACCCGGATCATAAAGAATTCATCCAGATTGGAGGCTGTAATGCTTAAAAATTTCAGCCGTTCAAACAGCGGTATATTCTTATCCCGGGCCTCATTCAGCACCCTGTGGTCAAATGAAATCCAGGAAAGCTCCCGGTTGGTATAATACTTCGAATCACAAAAATCAATTTCACCCATATCCGCAACCATACCTTTCTATCCCTATTTCCGCGTCCCTTTAATTCTGCAATGTCTTTTTCTGCTTTAAGACCGGCTCCACACTGAAGACCTCCCGGAAAAATTCCGTTCTCTCCCGAAAGAAGCCCTTTTCCAGCGTAATATCCTCCGGGGTATCCACCGTGAGAAACAGCTGATTGTCCTTTAAGACCGCCTTTATCCCTTTCAGCTTCTGCTTGTGGCTTCTGTCCAGTCCGCCGGACAATCTCAAAATGGCCGTCAGCTTCGCAATTTTCAGATAAGTCTCCCTGTCTACGCGCTGTCCCTCATAATAGATAAACCTGCTGTGGTTAAAACGCACTATGTTCGCCACGATTTCACGCTCTGCGTGGGACAGGCCGATAATCTCCGTAGCCATGATAATATCGTAGGAGGTCTCGCCTATATTCACCATGCTGATATATTTTCCGCAGTCGTGGAGAATGGCCGCCAGCCGCAGGTACAGGAAATCCCGTTTCCCCAGCCCGTGTACCTTTTTCATGCTGTCAAAGATTTCCGTGGCAATATTATCCAGGGTCTCGGAGCGTTTCCTGCTGCCCATGTAACGCTTGCTGATATTGATGGCGCAGGCGATAATATCCTTCTCAAAGTCATGCTCTCCCCGGAACATCTTTATTTTTTCCGCATATTCGTAAGCCATGCCGTCGCACAGGGTGACGCCGGGAGCCCATATCTTTCCCGCCCCCATCAGATCCGCAATGCGGCCGGTAAGCACGGCGCTGATAAAGGCAAGGGGCACCTTCTCCTCCGGCATGTTTAAATTTTTCGCCGCCTGGGCGGGCGTCTCCGCCCGCAGCTGGTCTGCAAACCCTTCAAAGGCGCTTCTGTCCAGCACGGCTTTGCCGGAATTTCCGCCGGCAAGCTTTACGGCCAGGGGAGAAATATAATCATCTATCACAATCAGGTTGTGTATCTCCCTGTCCTTCAGATACAGCTTTTTATAATTTGCCAGCTGGGCCATGGCCATCTCGTCAATGAAATATTCCATCTTTGAGCGCTTCACCTCAAAGCGGACTATATACTCCTGAATACGCAGAACTCCCAGGCGCAGGTTCTGCGTGGACACCAGGGTGTCATTGTCAAACAGGGATATCTGTATGCTTCCCCCGCCAATGTCCAGAATCGCCGTCTTCTCTTCAATAAATCTGCGGAAGCTTTCTCCCCTGGAGGCAACGGATTTATAGCCCAGAAAACGCTGCTCCGAATTGCTCAGCACCTCTATTTTAATGCCTGTCCGCTGGGCAATCTGATCCCGGACAATGATGGAATTTTCCGTCTCCCGGATGGCGCTGGTGCCGTATGCCCGGTAGCCCTCCGCCCTGTATGCCTTCAGGATGCCGCCGAACTCCTTCAACGTACGGCAGACTTCATCCAGCTTTTCATTGGATATCTTGCCGTGGGCATAGGTATCACTGCCCAGCGCCAGCCTTCTGCTGATGCAGTCAATCTCCCGCATATTGTTTTTGCCGGAGAATTCAAATAGCTTCATTGTCAGTTCAAAGCTGCCCACAACTATGGCCGCAAAGATTCTGGTACTCATTTCCGCCTCCCGCTGTTGTTTATATAGTGTAATTGTAATACGGCATCCCCGTATCGACCCGTATCCTGCTTAAGTCCGGGCGCCCAGCAGATAATCCACAAACTGTCTGGCCGTCCGCCCGGACAGTCCGCCGTGGGAAAGCTCCCACTTATTTGCCTCCGCCAGCAGCTCCTCCTCGGACAGCTTCAGGCCCTCCCGCTGTGCCAGAGCCTTTACAATATCCTGAAACTGCCTTTTATCCGGCGCTCCGAAATAAATTGTCACACCGAACCGGTATACCAGGGACAGCTTTTCCTGCACCGTATCTCCGGTGTGCATATCCTGACGTATCTCCTCCCTGTCGCCGTAATTTTCACGAATCAGGTGCCTTCTGTTGGAGGTGGCATAAATCAGAACGTTATCCGGCTTTTTCTCCAAACCGCCCTCAATGACCGCCTTCAGATATTTATATTCCGTCTCAAAGTCCTCAAAGCTTAAATCATCCATGTAAATAATAAATTTGTAATTACGCTTTTTAATCTGCCCGATGACCTGGTTCAAATCCTGGAACTGATGTCGGTATATCTCTATAATGCGCAGACCCTTTTCATAGTATTCGTTGGCAATGGCCTTGATACAGGAGGATTTCCCCGTGCCAGCATCCCCGAAGAGCAGACAGTTGTTGGCTTTTCTCCCCGCCACAAAAGCATCCGTATTGTCCGTCAGCTTTTTCTTGGGGATATCATAGCCCACCAGGTCGTTTAAGGCCACATGGGCGATATTGGGAATGGGTTCAACATGTACGCCCGCCTGATCGTGCACCACCCGGAAAGACTTGTGCAGGCCGAATTTTCCTACCCCGTATTCCCTGTAAAATTCAGTCAGGGTTGCCTTCATCTCTTCCGGCGTCCGGTCTGTGCGGAATTTTTCCGCAAGCTCGCAGATGCGGGCGCATATCCTGGTATTGTACACCCTGCTCTCCCTGCTGCCGATCTCATAATGCTCCGTCAGGGCATATTCGGGCACATGAAGGCATTCACACATCCGGCTGAAATCATAATCATAAAATTCCTTAAAAATCGCAATGTCATGGAGGGCCGCATCATTGATGGTTCCCCGGATTTCTCCTCGGATTTCACAGCCGCAGCTGTAACTGTTCTCATTATTCACCAGAAGGTCTGCCAGATAACAGTGCCACAGATTTCCGTGAAAGCCGTAGGTTCCCGCAAGCTCAATCAACCTGTGGATGCAGTCATAGAAAAGGGCTGCCGGGCTGTATTCCGCAGCCGGACTTCCGTCGGCCGCCGGGCTGCCCCCCGGCTCTGCCGCCCTGCGCCGCTTCGCCTCCGGATCACCGTAATGCTCCATAATCCAGGCCATATCATAGAGAAGAGCGCCATCCTCAAAGTTTCTGTATACGATCAGTTCCTGCTCCCGCATAAGCTTCTATCCTTTCCGCGCCTCAGTAATTTCCCAATATTTTCATATTCCTGGCTTCGTCCCGAAGCCCCCGCAGGGCATTTTTCACGGCGCTGTCCGCCAGATTTCCCTCAAAGTCCACAAAGAAACGGTACTCCCAGGCCCGATCCTCGATGGGACGGCTCTCGATCTTCGTCATATTCAGGTTATTGTAGATAAAATGGGACAGCATATGGTACAGGGAGCCGCTTTCGTGGGGCACCTCAAAACAGATGCTGATTTTATTTGCATCCTTCCGGAAAATTTTCTGATTGGTGACAATGATGAAGCGGGTGGAATTGCCGCCGCAGTCATTGACGCCCCGCTGCAGTACTTTAAGCCCGTAGGCTTTGGCCGCCTGCTCTCCCGCAATGGCCGCCTGGCTTACATCTCCTTCCTCCGCCACCTTCCGGGCCGCAAAGGCGTTATTCTGCATACTAATCTGCTTCCAGCCCCGGCTTCCTAGGAATCTGGCGCTCTGCATCAGGGACTGAGGATGGGAAAATACCGTCCTGATATCCGAAATTTCCGCACCGGGAACCCCCAGCAGACAATGCTCCACTTTGATAATCTGCTCGCCTATAATATAATTTTCATATTCCTGCAGCAAATCGTAAATCTCATTGACAATGCCCGCCGTTGAATTCTCAATGGGCAGCACCGCAAAATCGGCGCTTCCCTCATCTATGGCGCTCATAGCGTCCCGGAAGCTGTCCACATGAAAGCTGTATATATCCTCTCCGAAATAGCGGGTCATCGCCGCCTGGGAATAAGCCCCCTCCGCCCCCTGGAACACCACTCTGGCCTTCCCGGTGTCCAGGCTGTCAACGGCGATAAAGGGCAGCTTTCCCACATTCCCGCTCTCCGCCAGCAGGCGGTACTGCAGCTTCCTGCTCATGGACATAATCTGCTCAAACAGCTCCGTAATGCCCCGGCTGTTAAACTCATTGTGGGTCAGCGCCTGCACCGCAGCAAGCTTTTCTATCTCCCGCTGCCTGTCAAACACCTTTTTCCCCGCGCCGATTTTATACTCCGCCACACGGCGGCTTACATCCATCCTCTGCTCGTAAAGCTCCACGATTCTGGAATCGATATCGTCAATCTGCTGTCTTAAGTCCGTCAAATCCATACGCCTGCTCCTCTACCTGTTTTATGTCTATCTTATACCAAAACAGGCTTGATAGCAAGCAAAAAGGGGTGTATAGTATATAGGAAAGTAACAGTTCAGCCATAAAATGATATGTAATCAGTGCGTGGGCGCTTGCGCACAA
>JAMPFR010000037.1 GCA_023664365.1 Acetatifactor muris
GTCCAGTTCCGTCAGCCGGGCGGGATCAATTCTCTGATCCCCATGGTAGAGAAACATTCCTCTTCTGTTGCTGCTAATAGTATACACTTAAAAGCATTTTTCCTCAACAGTCTTTTCAAAATTTTATAAATGGAGTGCTTACTTCATTTTTGCTTGGATATGCAGATAAATTTGTGCGTTTCTGTGTGCTTTGCGTGGTATGATCCAGACTTTTATAAATGAAATCAAGTGTGTTGAACTTCTGGCAGATGCTGGTTTTCTTCCGCAATCCTGTGGGCACCTTTCGGGTGCTCATGCTTCTGAGCGCCTGTTTATATGATGCTGATTCCCGAAAAATCAATTTCCAGATATTCTTATATCCATCCCATTCAGTGTAGCATAATCAAAACATATAGTAGCTTATCCTCAAAATAAGAAAATCATTGACAAAGGGAATGGGGGGGGTAAAATAAACTGACGCGTTTCTCCCCTGTTGTGTTGAATAGAAAATTGCGGAGAAAAAGAAAGGAAAATACAGAAGGAAAGGAGGATACAGAGGATGCTGCGAAGAGACGAAAGCGAGATCACCTTTGAGGTGACAGTGATCAAGCGGGAGCACGAAACCTGCGTACTGAGAAATTTCTGGAACAATGGGGATGACTACTGGCTGCACGAGGAGCCCCAGCTTTTATCGGCCTATGTAGGGCTTAATGATGAGAAAATTGCTCAACGGGTATGGGAAGAAACGGTTGGGTTCTGGATCATGGCATGGAAAGCAGATCTAAAGAAGCCGGAGCTGACGGAAGAGGCTAAAAGCCAAATCCGGCAGATATTGGAAGCATTTGAAAGCATGGAATATGACAAGGTGAAAAAGGTAGTCATCCGCAAAAATTAGCCTTGACAGGAGCGTTAATAAAGGAAAAGGGAGGATTTTGGAGAATGAAAAAACGGATTTTGTTATGTGCGTTGGTAATGGGAACAGCCCTTATAGCGGCGGGCTGCGGGAGCGAGGAGCAGTCCGGGGGATACAGGGATGAGGGATCGGCCCCCATAGATCCATCGGCCCCCATAGATCCATCAGCCCCCATAGATCCATCGGCCCCCATAGATCCATCGGCCCCCATGGATTCATCGGAGCCTGAGGAAAAAGAAAGCCTTACGGCGCTTTATGCCTCGGCGAGGGAGGGAAGTATTTTGACTTTCGGAGTTTATGAACAGGACAATAATCTGTCGAACGGGCCGGAACCCATCGAGTGGATCGTAGTGAAAAATAATAACGGGCAAGAGCTTTTATTGCTCAGCAAGTATATTTTGGATTATAGGGAGGGAAGCAATAAGAGAGATAGCAGCTATCCGGCTTTCGGTGACAGATACGAAACAGGAAAGGACGGGGTAACATGGGAAGTTTCCGCTATACGCAAATGGCTGAACACGGATTTCATGAATACGGCGTTTTCTGAAGAAGAGCAGGATTATATCAAGGTGGCGGATCTGACGACCCCGGACACGGTAAGCGCCTGGTGTGGCAGGGAGAATCAGGAGTTTCGCACCTATGGCGGGAACCCCACCAGCGATCGTGTGTTTCTGTTGAGCTTTGAGGAGGCGTCGGAGCTTGGGAAAGAGGTTCGGGTGGCGGAAAAAACGCCTTATGCGGATGCAGTGGGGGGAGACCGGTGGCTTAATTATTGGCAGCTGCGCTCTGTTAGCAAGCCTTGTTATTGGGGAGATACTTATGACCCAATAGAGCAATATTCGGATAACTTTAGATGCTGTGGTGAAGACGGTACGTTTGAAGAGGTACAGTATGGTGAAGCAGGGAAGAAGATTGGGGTTAATATATATACCAGCCCTGGAAATATCCGTCCTGCGATCTGGCTGATCATAGAGTGAGAGAGGACTTACAGCGGAGAACGCTGGAGTATATGAAACTTTTTCTGTAAATCGTTATTAGATAATAATAGGTCTTTTGTGATAAAATAAAAATCACAGAAGGCCTATGCTTTTGTCGTTGCATTTTATTTTCTATCCTGCCTGAAGCCGTAATAGCTGTAAAAAGCGTTGCAGGCTTGATGCCCCATTGCTTGCAGAGGGGATGTCGATTTCTCAGCACAATTATAACCACAATTATAACCTGCTTTTAACAGGTGCGCAAGTCTTGACAATGCCTTTTATCGGAGTATAATGCAACATGGTTTTAAATAAATGGTGACAGTCAGGTGAGCAAAATATGAGTATGAATAAGGATTTGACCGTGGGGGAGCCCCGGAAAGTGTTGTGGAGGTTTTGTCTGCCGCTGTTCGGAAGTATTATCTTTCAGCAGCTGTATAACATTGCAGACAGCTTCACGGTGGGAAAGTTTGTGGGGGAAAACGCGCTGGCGGCGGTGGGAAACAGCTATGAGATCACGCTGATCTTCATTGCCTTTGCTTTTGGCTGCAATATCGGCTGCTCCGTCATTGTTTCCCGGCTTTTCGGAACGAAGGATTACGGGGAGATGAAAACGGCGGTGTACACTTCCCTGATCGCCACGGGCGTGCTGTGCGGGGTGCTGATGCTGTTCGGCGTTTTCAGCTGTGAGTGGCTGCTGCGGCTTATCAATACTCCGGAGAAGGTTTTTGCGGACTCAGCCCTGTATCTGGATATTTATGTGTGGGGACTGCCCTTTTTGTTTTTCTATAATGTGTGCACCGGTATCTTTTCCGCCCTGGGGGATTCCAAAACGCCTTTTATTTTTCTGGCCTGCTCTTCCCTGTCCAATATTGCCATGGACATTTTGTTTGTGAAATCCTTTGACATGGGCGTGGCAGGGGTGGCCTGGGCTACCTTTCTCTGTCAGGGAGTCAGCTGTGTGCTGGCGGTGGCGGTGGTGCTGAAAAGGCTGGCGGGTATCAAAGTGGAGCGGAAGGTGAAAATCTTTTCCTGGCCTTTGTTTTGCAGGATCGCGGTGATCGCAGTGCCCAGCATTTTGCAGCAGAGCTTTATTTCAGTGGGCAATATTGTGCTTCAAAGCGTGATAAACGGCTTCGGCCCTTCCGTCATGGCGGGATATTCCGCGGCTATCAAGCTGAATAATCTGGTGATCACGTCCCTGACAACGCTGGGCAACGGTATTTCCAATTTTACCTCTCAGAATATCGGCGCAGGGAAGCTGTACCGGGTGAAGCAGGGCTTCCGCGCAGGCTGGAGGATGGTGTGGACTATCTGTGTGCCGCTGGTGCTGCTGTATCTGCTTGCGGGGCGTTTCCTGGTGTACATATTCATGGAGGATATTACGGGAACCGCTATCGACACGGGAGTGCAGTTTTTAAGGATAGTATCCCCCTTCTATTTTGTCATATCCGTCAAGCTGGTGGCGGACGGTGTGCTCCGGGGCGCAGGGCTGATGGGGCGGTTTATGATCTCCACCTTTACGGATTTGATCCTCAGGGTGGTACTGGCAATTCTGTTTTCCATTCCCTTTGGAGCCACGGGAATCTGGTGTGCCTGGCCCGTGGGCTGGGTGCTGGGGACGGCGCTGTCGGTGCTGTTCTTTAAGGGCGGCCCTTGGAAGGATGCGGAGGAAGCTGCCGATGTTCAGGTGGTGTAGAGTGTCGGAATTTATTGAATCTCCTGCAAAAGCAAAGACACCCTATTCTGAATCTTTTTCACTGTACTGTCCAAATCCACCTGTCCGGAGAAATACCCTTCCGCTTCCTCATTGATAATTACCTGTATGTCCCAGTGCGGCTCAAATCTGTTCGCTGCACCCTCCACCAACCTCCGTACTGTGTCAACATCCTCCTGTGTGGCTGCATATATCTCGATATTTTCATAGACTGTAGAATAAAATCCCTTGGGCTGCCTCTCCATGTCTCCTTGTTGCGTGATGTAATACTCTTCCTCCATGGAGGCATCCAGAATCTGATCGAACTGTTCCTGTACAATCGGAAATCCCTGCCCATCGTATCCATGCAGTAAATAAAACTTCACGAATTCCCAGGCTCCTTCCCGGTTCTCTTTTTTTGCATTGACGGCAACATCGCTGCCCCTAAATGTAATGACAGTTCCTGTGCCTTCTGCCACAGGATACCCGATAAAAGCGACATCTGCCCCATACATTTCTTTCGCTATCTGGTAGTCGATCACACTGGAGATGATCCCCACAGACATCACTACTTCCCGGTTTTGAATCCTTTGCAGATAAGTTCCTCCTGTATAATTCCCCGTATATTCTTTGGCAAAGGAAAGCACCTTCTTAAAATAGTCCCCCTCAAAATTACACATTCCGTTTTCCCAGTCTATAAATTCATCCATGGCCACTGTACAGAGTCTGGTTAAAACCGGTTCATCTCCCGAAAATCCCGCAATGGCATTCAAATCCTTCCCGCTGTCTTCCAGTATTTGAAACAATTCATCGAAGGTAACACCACTATGTCCGTCTATCACGTCGTCGTATCCCCACATAGAATGGAGTTGAAAACCCGGTGCAATGCTGTATAGATGCCCTCCATCTTCATAAGCTTCCGCCACTGACTGTACCAGTATATCTTTGGAACACTCTTCATCATCTTTCATAAAATCATACAGATCCGCCAACACTCCCTTTTCGGATAACATGCTGCGATCAATTCCCGATAACGCAATTATATTCGGGGCCGTTCCGGTGATGATATCCAGCTTGAGCTGTTCAGCAGCTTTGTCGTAATCTCCTGTCCGGTCGAAGTAGTCCACTATCTCAACCCTGTAATCACTACTATAGCGATTAAATTCCGTTACCATCCTCTCCAAATCCTGCGCAGTCATAATCATCCCCAGAGTCACGGTCTTCTTTTCCGATTCTCCCGGCGTAAATGAAATAAACTCTGAACAATCAGATTCTCCAAAGTTGCTGATAATCTCAATCGCGTCCCCCTTTTTTGCAAGGAACAGAATATCAGAAGAATAAATCCCATAACCGGATAAATTCAGCAGTTTTTTCGTCGTCTGCGTATTATAATGATACTCAAAAAGTTCATTGTTCTGGCAATACAGAAAGCCGTCTTCTATGGCAACGATGTTTTCTAAACTGCTCGCGTAATCTGCTTCAAAAAATCCCCCGGATTTTTCCAGTCTTACTTCATCCTTTAGTTTTCCCTGTGCTACATCTATTTCCTTTATATAAACACCCTCTTCATCCCTAACGATAAAGATGGGGGAACCATCTGCAGCAACTTGGAAATTCAATACCTCTGTCCTAGAAACGCGTGGAATCTCCTCATAAAAGATTGTGTTAAGCTGACTGTCCTTTACATAAACACGGTCTATGTAATGCCACACTTCTCTTACGGTACCTTCTACCTTTTTTTCCTCAGGGATCAGCATCTCGCACCAAATATACGAGTATCCGTTTTGAACCGTATAAACACCTTTCAGGAGCAAATCTATAGCATCCCCGGTACTTTCCAGATTCATATTTACATAATCCTGAAGGTGACCGGCGGCGTCGATTTTCCAAATGCCCGCACTTTTCTCCCTGTTATCCAAGATATATATATTACCCTCCTGATCCGCTGCCATTCCTGATATCAGCACGGCGTCCGGCAACACGAAGGTTTCATTTACTAAAAAGTTTTCTTTATCTATGCTGTCCAAGAGTACCTCATTGTCCTTAATGTAACATCCGTATATATTGCAATCCGCCGCCAAAGCAAACACATACTGTTTTTCCAGTCGAGAGTAACTCTCTTTCCATGAAATGACATCTGCTTGTAAAGTGCCGTTTCTTTCATTATCTCCCGATACGCCACAAGCAGTCATAAGAAGCACAAATATACTTACTACAGTTATTATTTTATGTTTTATCCTTTTCATGTTCCCGCCTCATTGCTTCCGTTATAAATAAATTTCAGTTATGGCACACCATAACGGTGTGCCATAACTGAAAAAATGATTATCGCGCGGCTTAATAATTGCAAAGTATCGTAGTGTTCTTTGTTACATAACCGGATACATCGCCGTATACTGCGCCATACCAACCGTCCAAATCTGCCTGGAAAGCGAAATATGTTTTGTTAGGGATATATATTGTTATTATATAACTTGGCAGGTATGATTTATACATGGGAATACTGCTGGTACTGGAATCTGCCTTCAGATAATGATCTTGGGGGATAAAGTCAATAAGTCTTTTGGCCACATATCCATAATACCCATTGGTATCATACTGTACTTTATAGAAATCCCCTGATTGCCCGACGATCATCACGCGGGTCTCGTCCGGTATAGATTTGATGATACTTGAAGTTGTCAGATTCGCTGCATTTCTCACATTTACTCCGGACCCGTCACTTGTATTTGTAATCCCATACCCAGGCTTACTTACTGACACATCAGAAATGGACTGTGCATGCACGGGCAACGAATTTGCGGTCAAAAAAACCATTGCTGCTGCCAAAGTGATTGCTGTAAAACTCTTGAACTTTTTTGTTATCTTCATACTTTTTCCTCCGTTTAGTGTATTTCACGATTTATAACTTTTTTATTTCTCCATCGGACTCACCTCTTTTCCTAAGCACATATTATCCTGTAAAGGCTTCCCGATTTTCCCAAATCAGTTCGCCATTAACAGCATCCACGGCAAAAATCAGTTCGCACCTCTTAATTCTCTCCAATTCATCATTCCCCGGCCAGAATCTCCAGATTGGCACAATCTCCAACTCACCATTTGAAGAAATCACCGCCAAGTATTCCAGGCTGATTTTTGTGACATACATCTGTGTTTCCTGCATCTGAATGGAATCAATCTGCTCCTGCATGGCCGCAACAGCTTCCGTTGGCGTCAATATAGGTACAGCCAACCCGATCTCTTCCATAGAGAAAAAGCTGCCCCATGCTTTCACCGGCAAAATACTCCCTTTCGATGTTGCCGTGCTGAAATCATGCCAAGCAGTTACAGGCATCCCATCTACCATCTGTTTAAATACAGCCTTGGCATACGGATGTCCGCTGTCTTCCTCGCAGATATGGATATAGTCACAAACATATTCAATCTCCTCTGTCACAGAGGTAGCGGTTAACTTTCCTATCTGTATAATTTCTGAAGTCGAACAATTTGTGACCTCTATAAGCAGCATTTGGTCTTCTGCGGGTGTATTGAAAAGTCGTATGGGCGATACCTCGCTTTCTTCCACATAATCTAATGCAATATCTATTCTCTCGACATTTACAATCTGTTCACCCGAAATCCGGGAGTCCTTAATCCTACACACCCATCTTTCCCCACGGGGAGTCACAATCTCCCATGCACCCTCTTTCTCATTGTACATTGCCGCCTCATTCACATCCCAGCTTTCTGCAGGAAACATCCTCTCCAGCAATGCTTCCCGCTTTTCATCTGCAAATTGCAACGGTATATACTTGTAACGGCTCACACGGCTGACGCCATCCACATCCACCTGCGCATCAATAGATATGACCTCTCCCGCAGAAGTTTCTATTGTCTGTATTATTGTTGTACCCGCACAGGCAGTAAGAATGTCCTGGCTTGAATTACCTGTAGAGACATCTTGCTGTGCGCCGGGGTTGTTTTCCGGCTTTTCGACATTGGTACTGCTTTCTACTATGCTTGAAGGAATAATTTGTTCCTCATTGATTTCCTGTTGCGTACAAGCCGTTAATAAAAGCGGCAATAAAATGAATCGTGCCATCTTGTATAACTTTAGTCTTTTATGCATATTTCATCCTTATTCGACGGTGCTGCTGTGCTTCTTTTTCCCTGAGATTACTGCTTATGCACCTAAAATTTTATCTTGTCTGCCAGCAGAATTAATTCTTATGATGACAGGAACTTCTTCTGTTTATCACTATTTTATGTTAGCATATAATTTAAAAAAGAGAATGACGCTTTCGGAAATTATCATTTTCCAAAAACGTCAAAAAATCAATACCACTCTCTTGATCGCCCCAACAACTTTTCATAGGACTCTTTAGCAACTTGAGCTGTCTGCTCTCTTCTGAACAAAATTTGGAGAAAGCCGCAAAGATTACAGTACATAAGTCTCCTTCAGACGCATTGTGTTTGCAGTGAGATTATTGACTGTCAGTCAAATGCGCTGGTTTTTGCTATTGTTTGAATTGTTTTTCCGCTGGTTGATGATTTAGAACTGACAACTAAGGTAAATGAATATCCTGTTTGTCCTGCTGCAGTTGTATCCTTAAAGGAGGCTCCTTCAAAATCTCCGGATGTTACCGGAGTAACCCTTGCTGTACATATATAACTTCCGTCCCCTGTATAAGAACCGGATCTGCTGCCGGAAAGCGCCACTAATTCATTTTTTACACCAAGATGATCTATCCATGTTATGACTGCATTTACCGTCACGCCATCCTTTGTCCAACTGCCGTCAGAATTTTTTTCTTCTGCGTTCACACTCAATACGCACAGGGCAGAGCGATTGTCATCACCTGATAAGTTTAAAGCTGACTCATCCTGATATATTACCTTTGTTAAAGTAGCTTCCGCTTCGATAAAATGTACCGCACCGTCTTCATCATATTCATATGCTTCAATTTCAACGCCCTCATTTGAACGGCGGTCATTTGATAATGTTATTGTCTGAATATCAATAATATTGCTATATTGCTCAAACAGCAAATCAGGTTCTGTTTCTAATAGCCTGATTACGGATTCATTCGCCGTCTCCTGGCTAAATACTGCTCTTTCGTTTGCCTTTGCACTAAGGCATATAGAATTCATTACAAGTACCATAGATAACACAGTTAATAAAATTTTTTCATTATTCTTCACCTTACTCTTTCGTTAATATTTTAGTCTTAAGTCTGGCATATATAGGAAGCATCAAAATAACAGCCATTATGCCATATAATACACCAATACCCGCATTTGCCATAAGTGGCATAAAAAACTCCGGTTGCTTCAACGATAGTGAGTGCAATAATCCAATTGCCGTTACGATTGTTAATAATGTGCCCGTAAGAAATGCCGTTATCATCGATAACTTAATAGAAAAAGCCGCCTTTCTGACTTGGGCAACAGTTTCTCCGGAATCTTTTACGCAATATGCCAAGGCACACCCAAATTCCTTAAGCAGACCGGTTGCCGTCAAAATAACCAGAACCATGCATATTATCGGAAGCAGCATCATTCCGTCACTGTACACTATTGGCTTTATACCCATACTTCTGATATATAAGCTCAAAAAAAGGCTGCACAATATAACAATTGCAATTTCTCCTGCAATAAGAGAAATAATCCAATATGCTCTTGGAAAATTTGCCTTATCCTTCTTTTTTGCTGCAATTTTTTGCATTTTGCTCTCCTTTCCTGCTGAAATTATCGTCTATATATCCGTGACAACTTATTGATTCATTGGACTTCCCCCTTCCTTTTAATATATACATATGTGGATTCATGTGTAATTTATGATGGCAAAAACTTCTTTTGCTTATCACTATTTTATGTTAGCATATAATTTAAAAAAAAGAATGACGCTTTCGGAAATTATCATTTTCCAAAAACGTCAAAAAATCAATACCACTCTCTTGATCGCCCCAACAACTTTTCATAGGACTCTTTAGCAACTTGAGCTGTCTGCTCTCTTCTAAACAAATCAGCGCTGTAAAAGGCAAATTCATAATATTTCAGGCTTGTCTCCTCTTCCCCCAAATGCTCTAGGGCATCCGCTTTGCTGCTCAAAAATAATGGCAGTATTTTTCCTGTACCGCCGGCCCGGCACAAGCGAATTCCATCCTCGGAATAGTCCAATTCCTCCTTCCACTTTTTCAATCTCCCTGCGCATTCCGCCAAACGTGCCATGAGCATTATTACTCCTTCGAAATGAAATTCCTGTCTGACCTTACTGCTCTGATAATGCCTTAATAACTTCTTCAATAAATACTCTGCCTGCGCCTCCTTTTTCTCATTTATCAACGTATCTGCCATTTTGATCATTACACCGATTTCTTCCCTGCTGAAGGGACAGCTCCAAAAGTCCTCCGACCATTTCCTGACATCCACATTTTTCGGCACTTTCTTCAACGTGATGGACAAAATTTTCCTGGCTCTTTCAAACTGCTGCTCCGGGGGAATTCTGTCTGACTCACAGTCTATGGTAAAATTCCTGATTTCCACATACTGACGATTGCAGTCATAAGATAAGTCCAGTTCCTCCTTCATTCTTTTCAGCGCGGCCTCTGCCTGTTCCCATTTTTTGTTCATAATCAACGTGGTTATCTGCCATTCCAGGTTAAACAGTGCAAAGTCATTCGCTTCAATGTTGTTGTAGTAATAATCCTCCCGCAAATCTAATTTTTTCGCCAGTGCCCGAAAAGTACCTGTATTGGGCGCCCGCCTGCCGGTCTCGATTCTGGAAAGAGTTTCCGGGGTACAGATCCCCGCGCTGAGTTCTTCCTGAGAATAACCGCGATACCGCCTGTTTCTGCTGAGCAACTCGCCCAGCAGGTCGGCATCCTGCCATGTGTCCGTCATATATAGTTCGTCATCGAATTTTTCTCCCGTCTGCCCCAATTCCTGCATCAGCTCTTGCCACGCGTTCAGCTGCATTTTCTCATTATGTACCTGTTTCTCCATTCCCAGACATTCCGCTGTCTTCACATAACTGTCTAAAACTGCTTCCATGCCGGGGATATAACCAAAGGTTACTATCATATTCATGGCTTTTTCTGCCATGGCCATGCATTCATGATACATGCCCTGTTCATAGAGTATGGGTAGGTACCGGGCTGCCACCCTGGGGTATAGTTTTACTTTCTCCCGCTCTTGCGAGAAGCGGGCAGGAATATAACCCTCCAGAAAAAGCAACACCTTTGCTGCATCCTCCCGGTTCCGGCAGGAATCACTCCAGAGCAGCATAATATTAATTTCCTGTATACTCAAATAAGTATGTGCGCCCAACTGTCTTGGGAAATCCGGCACTGTCCTTTGAACAGCCTCCTGATACAGTTCGGCCGCGTCACCTTTATCTCCGGACAATTCCGCCTTCGCCCTCACCTGTATCACACTAAAAAACTGCTCCTGAATTGCCGGATTACAGACAGGCTTCCGGCCTGCCTCTTCCCTCAGCAGCGCCATCACCTTTTGCCAATCCCGATCTATCTGTGCCACGGAAAGCTGTTGTCTCCAGTCAAAATAAGTATATTCTCTCTTCGTCAGCAGGGCGGCAAAGATGTCCGAAGAAAATCCCAGCCGCTGCAACAGCGCCGTCAGCAGCAGTCTGTCCATCCTGCGCTCTCCTTTCAGGTATTTTGTCAGCGCCGAGGGTGAACATAGGCCTTTGCACAGATCAATCCTGCTTATGTTCCTGTTTATAATTGCTTCCTGAAGTATCTCCCCCATGGTCTTTTTCACGTTTCATCACCCGCTCTTTGCTTATATGTTATTATTACATATTTATCTTATCATATCACATAAATATATATAATGCAATTATCAAAGAGTTTAGGCAGATTTGAAGGAAAAGGAAAAACTCGGGGCTTGCATTTCACACCGACTTATGATAAAATTTCACATTGTCAGGGTCGGTGCTGCCGCGTCTTGTATGGTGGTATTGAATCCGGCACGATTTTAACATGGATGGGTTCCCGAGTGGCCAAAGGGGACAGACTGTAAATCTGCTGCAAATTGCTTCGGTGGTTCGAATCCACCCCCATCCATGCCATATGCGGGCAATGCTTTATCATGGCAGGAGCCGTTGATGAAGCCTAGGCGCATGTGCCCTGCTGGTATGGTGGAATAGGCAGACACAAGAGACTTAAAATCTCTCGGGGGCAACTCCGTGCCGGTTCAAGTCCGGCTACCAGCATTATTTTAGTGGAGTCCATATTTTCAGTTGATAGCTGAGATGGATTCTTTTTTTTCGCCAATACCATTTTTTCCCGTTGACAACATTTCGATTTTTGGATACACTAACAATAAGTAAATGGTTAATTTACAAGTCGAAAGCGGTGGCGTAATGTTGCATGAATATCTGAAAGAAAACTATAAACCGGGGGAGCCGATCTTTGCAGGGGATATTGTCATTTCCGGATTATCGGAAGAAAATCTTCGTTATCATCTAAAGAAACTTACTGATGATGGTCTTTTATGCCGGTTTGAGGCGGGGATATATTATTTTCCCAAAACGGATATTTTTGGAGAAAAGGCTGCTTTAACGGCGGATACGGTTGCCTTTCACAAGTATGTCAAACGCAGGGGAAAACAGGTGGGATACTATTCAGGATATACTCTGGCAAACCGTATGGGACTATCTACACAGATGCCGTTCATAGAGGAAATCACCAGTAATTTTGCACCGGCACCGGTTCGGGAGCTGACAATAAAAAACCAAAGGTACATTTTAAGGCGGCCGGTGGTGGAGGTTACGGATGAAAATGTGGCAGTTTTGCAGTTCCTGGACTGTCTGAAGGACTTGGAGAAGTGTGCGGAGGAGGAGCCGGAGGTCTGTGGGAGGATTCTTACTGCTTATGCAAGAGAGCATACTCTTACAAAGGCAGTGGTAGACAGATTCCTTGTAAATTATCCGTTGAAAATATACAAGACGATATATGAGACGGAGGTGGATTTTGGAAGTTCCTTTTAAATTATTGATTAGTACGTATATTGAGGCACGCAGAGGGGTGTAAGTATGTATCTGCATGAGGACAGGGAAGCATTTCAGGATATAATTGAACAGACCGCTGATAACTGCGGAAGGACGCTGGCAGTGGTGGAAAAAGATTATTATGTGACGCTGATACTGAAGCTGCTCGCAGAGCAGCTTGAAAACTGTGTTTTCAAAGGAGGAACATCCCTGTCAAAAGGTTTCCGTGTAATAGATAGGTTTTCCGAAGATATTGATATTACCTTTAATGAACATATTGGAGAGAGCAGAAGGAAGAAACTAAAGAATGCCGTTTTGAAAGGTATTAGCGAGGAACTGGAGATGCCAATTGCAAACTGGCAGGAAATCCAGAGTGACAGGGATTATAATGTCTATTTGTTTTCCTATGAATCGGTATCTGCTTTTCAGGATGATAGATTACCACAGTATGTAAAGCTGGAAACGGCTCTGGGCTCCTATTCTTTCCCTACGCAGAGCGTTGAGATCCGCAATTATATCGGGGACTATCTGGAAGGAAGAGGGAGAACGGACCTGGCAGAGCAGTTTTTTCTGGGTAAGTTTTCCATGAATTTACAGTCCTTGGAGCGAACTTATATAGATAAAGTCTTTGCCCTATGTGACTATTATCTTCAGGGAAGGTCGAAGCGCTATTCACGTCATTTGTATGACATTTACAAGCTGACACCTCTGATAAAATTTGATAATGAATTTGCTGCATTGGTAAGAGAGGTGAGGAAGCATCGTTCCAAAATGAAGGTATGCCTGTCAGCGAAAGATGAAATTGATGTGCCGAAGGTCATTTTGGAGTTTTGTGATAATTCTTTTTACAGGGAGGATTATCAGGCTGTTACAAGTTATTTTGCAGCCGATGAGGTGCCTTATGATGATGTAATCGGGCAGATGCGGGTACTTGCCGCCGATAATTTGTTTGTAAAGTAGTACAAGACTTAAAATCTCTCGGGGGCAACTCCGTGCCGGTTCAAGTCCGGCTACCAGCATTATTTTAATGGAAGCTTCATCTCAATCTCCCCATCATTGACGATTCTTCCGGTTGGCAGGAAGCCCAACTTTTCATAGACATGCTTTGCGATTTTGTTATCCGGTACATAGTCCAGGATAATAAAGTCGTATTTGCCGGAGTCCTTTGCCAGTTGAATCATCTGCTGTATGGCTGAAGTGCCGTATCCCTTGCCCTGATGCTCTTCAGGAAATAGGATCCGCCACAGTACCAGGCACCGATCGTCACTGTCCTCATCCAGCATCATAAAACCCACAGGCTCTTCCCCATGATAGACAGCAAAAGGATAAACATCGCCCGCTTCCCTGTAAAGCCATGCCTGCGCCAGGGAATAGGCGTTTGAGGCTACAAAATTTTCCCCCTCCGGGCGTTTCATCTGCATAATTGCCATAAAATTTTCTTCAGTGATCCTCTGAAAATGAACATCCGTATCTTCCATAAGTTTGTTTTCCTCATTTTAAGCTTTATCCTCAAAAAGCGTGCATCCCATTTCCTTAAACTGCCGGATTTTCTCCTCCAGCAGCTCCGTGGTAACGTCAAAATATTCCGCGCAGCAGGAAATGCACAAAAAGGAGACTGCCGCCCGGTTAAAAAGCTTTTTGTGAAGCCCGATTTCATCCCGGGTCAGCAGTCTGCCGCATTTATTACAGTATTCCGCGCTATCCATGTACCAGCTCTCCGATAAGGATTTTGCATTCATCCACGGCTATGCTGCAGCGGAGTCCGTCCCGGTACACGCCCATATCCTCCCCGGTGACGGCGTCTGTCAGCCGCAGGGCCATGCCGGATTCAGAGTGAATGCCCAGGTCGTCAAAGGAAATGCTCATGGTATTCTCCCAGTCGTTGGCGGAGTCCAGATTGAAAAAGCCCAAGGCCACGCGGCTGCCGCTGAGGATTTTAGCCATGGTGTAGGTCTTTTCCCCATTGTGTCCCAATAGGAACGCAGGCCTGCATTCCGGATCCTGATTAATGGCAATCAGCCCCTTGCAGAGCAGGGTCTTTTGGTTGGCCTCATCTATGTTTCTCAAATCCGCGCCGATGATCAGCGGGGAACCCATGAAAGCCCACATGGCGAAATGCTGCAGATACTGCGCGTCGCTGCAGCCCTCCAGTCCTACGTTTCCCTTGCCGTGCATACCCGTAATCAGCATATCCATGTCGTTGTAGCAGCCGGGGCCGTTGTTTTCAAGGTTCTCCACCTGGCTTTTGAAAATATCCTTGTAGCTCTTGGGAACGTCGAAAATATCCCCGGTGGAGCGATAGCTGTGCGCCCCCCGGGAACGCATCCAGCCGGAGGGATTCTCCACGCCCCAGTTGCAGGAGGCCAGCAGAATATCCCTGCCGCTGCTGCGCAGGGCCATGGCCATGGTCAGATAGGCGTTTTTGGCGTCGCCGCTGGCGGGGAAATTACAGAAGTCGTATTTCAGGTAGTCCACCCCCCACTCCGCAAACTGTCTCGCATCCTCGAACTCATGTCCGTAGCTGCTGGGATATCCGGCACAGGTCATAAAGCCCGCGCAGGAATACATGCCGAATTTCAACCCCTTTGAATGTACATAGTCGGAGACATATTTCATACCGTGAGGGAACAGCGCCGGGTCAGCCGCCAGCTTCCCCTCCACCCGCTCTTTCAGGGACCAGCAATCGTCAATAATCACATACTCATAGCCTGCGTCCCTGTATCCCTTTTCCACAATGACGTCCGTCATTTCCATGATCAACTGTTCGTTAATGTCTTTTCCAAAGGTGTTCCAGGAATTCCACCCCATGGGTGCTTTTTCTGCCAGCATACTTTTGTCCTCCTTTTATAAAGTGCCGTGCAAGCGGCGGTAAGGCGGCGGGGCCGCCTTAAATTCCGTGTCAACAGAATTATGATACCATAAAATCCGTTTATGGAAAAGAGGTTATTGATTTAACAGGAAGCAGTCCGTGCCCTGATTACCAGCACCCAGTCATTGGCATCTCCGCTCCTTGCAACGGGGCGTACCTTCCATTTCGGGACGTCCTGCAGAGTGTCAATATAGCTGTATGTCCCGTCCTGGGGGTTCATCCAGTAGGCGTTCAGCGGCCGATTCCCGTAGCGGCTTAAGTCCAACATGAATTCGTCTCCATTGTAATCATAGCATAACAGGTAATCCGCCCCGGCAAAAACCGCTATCCGGTGGTAACGTTCTTTTTGGCCGTACAGCAACAGACTGTCATCCGCCCGGCCGTTCACGAAGTCAACACTCTCCATAAGTTCCTTCAGATACCGCATTTGGGACGAACCCGGAAGATGAAGGGCGTCCTGCCAGCTCTCCCGGACTCCGTAAGCCCCTGCGCCTTCTTTCGGATTGTAAAACTGCATGACAGCGTTGCTGCCGTAGGTATGGCCCGCCGCTCCTGCAAACAGAGACCAGTAGGCATATCGGCGCACATCCCGGTCTTCCCAGTAAGGGTTGCGAGGGTCATGCAGTCCCTGGGGAATCCGTTCATAGGAGGGCTCCCCGTCCAGGGTAGGCTTCGCTGTGTCATATCCCAGATCCCGTTCCACGTATTTCCAGCTGTCCTCTCCATAGAATGTTTCGCGGGCGGCGTTATCGTCCCATTCCCCCAGACAGACCTGGTCATAACGTCTGTGTCCCGACTGAAACATGTTGAAATCAAGCCAGTCCGCATCGTGGAACCAGAGGGAGGAGGAAGTCCGTCCAAAGGGATGGAAGCCGATGAGTCGTTCAGGGTCATGCTTTTTGAGAATTTCCGCCTTCATGCGGAACACCTCCGGCGCTGCGTCTCCCCGGACGTCTCCGCCCAGTATCCAGACAATATTCGGTCTTTTCTTAAAGCGTTTTCCTAAGAATTCCGCATATTCGGTAATGTTTGTCCCGTTCAGCACACCGTCCTTTACAAGGGAACCCCAGGCGGGCAGGAGCCCCAGGTAAAGCCCCAGCTCTTCCGCGTGTTTCAGTATTCTGTCCACGCTTTCCCAATAGGAGCTTTCCGTCACGTCCTTTATCCCCGGTGCAAGGGAACAGCCGCTTGCGGAGATACCGGGCAGGGTATGAACCAGGACAGTCTGGATGATATTATAGCCCTTTTCCTTCCGGTTCCGCAGATAGCGCACCGCGTCCGCCTCATCCGGCTTCTGCAGCAGAAGCCAGGCGGTATCCCCCAGCCACAGGAAGGGAGCGCTGCCCTCCATAAAGTAACGCCTGTTATCGCTGATCCTCAGGGGTTCCCTGTTCCACTTTCCCATACCGTACCTCCGTTTTTTTGTTCCGGATACTCATTATAATCCATTTTTAACAGGGATACAATTCGTGAAAAGAATAATCTGATACAGATTTGATGCATAGGGGTTTTAAGATATTTAAAAAAGCTGTAAAATGAAAGTGAGGGGCGTTGCTATGAGGAAATTAAAAATCAGTATTTTGTGTGTATGTCTTGCCTTTTTGCTTAGTGCCTGTGGGGCTGACGGGGTAAATGCCGAAAACAGTATTGAAGAAAATCGCGAAAACAGCGCGGAAGAAAATACCGAAAAAAATGCCGAAAACAGTGCCGAGGACAATATAGAGCAAGGCGGAGACGCTGCGGAGGACGCACCGGCGTTGCCGGATGAAGGGCCGGACGCCGTAAGCGATGAGCCGTCGGACAGGTATAGAGCAGTGCTTTCAGGGGAAGAAAATTTTGTCGCCGTGGATTTCAGGGACGGAGACAGAAGTGTAAACATTGAAAATATCAAGGAGATTGTTTCCGATGAGGACTGGCTGACGGCGGAGGTGACAAAATTCACGATCCTTGATTTGGATGAAGATGGAGACAAGGAAGTTGTGCTCTGGATAGAAATAAAACCGGCTGATTCGGATTGGCAATTTGAAATTTTATATTTTCAAGACCAGGAAGTTTACGGATTTTCTATGCCGGCCAGAGGGCTTGCGAGTCTGAAAGCAGACGGAACCTTTTACTATTGGGGAGGTATAGATAATAGCGGAATAGGCAGACTGCGACTGCTCGAGAGAGGCTATGTCCAGGAAGAAATGCCGGATCAGCAGCATCAAGATGAAAAAGAGGACGCCCGGTGGTATGACCTGACGCCCGAAGGCGTGGAGCTTGCCTTTGAAAATGAGTTTGCCGAGGGGAATTGAGCATGGGAAACAAAAGACGGAAAAGAATATTCTGCGCCGGGCTTGGGCTTGTGCTGGCTCTTGGGCTGTGCGCCTGCGGGGGCGGCGGAGAAAAGAGTACAGACGTAGAAAGTACAAACGGGGGCAGTCAGGGCGGCGGGTCCGGGAGTGCGGGCAATGCCTCCGGAGCTTCCGATGCGCCCGGAAGCAATGACGGGAATGCTGACGACAGCACCGGCAGTACCGGCATCAAAACCAATGCCAACACAGATCTGGTGAAGGAAAATGTTTACCGGGTCAGCGAGATCGGGTTTCCGAGGGTGGATGAAAGCGACAATATAGAAGTCCTGGCATATTATGACGGCAGAATCTACGCGGCCATGAAAGTATACGACTGGGAAAACGGCCATAAATATTATATATTTTCCGCGGATGAAAATGGGAATGTCCTGAGCACGGCTTTCCTTGAGCTTCCGGGCAGGGCGGACAGAGAAGAGGAAGCGGAGGCAGCGGCGAAGGAACCGAATCCAAACGTGTGGGAAACGGAAGATATCCGTTACAGCGATTTTACATTCGGGCCGGATGGAAGGGTCTACGCACTGCGTCAATATCAGTACACCTATGTAAATTATCTGACGGATCGGTCCACAGAGGAGCAGCATGAATATCTGTGCTGCTGGGATGGGGACGGCAGCCTTTTGTGGCAGACGGAAAGCCCTGAGGGCAGCGGGGAGGGCTTAAGTGTGTGGGCCATTTTACCCGGGGAGGACGGTTCCCTGGAGCTGTTGCTGACCGGAGAGAAAGCGTACAGGGTCTCTGTGGGAAAGGATGGCAGTTTGTCAGAGGCGGGGAAGAAAAGCCTTTCGGAGGAAACCGCCGGGGCGCTCAGTAACTGCAGAAGGCTGTTGCGGAGGAAGGACGGCGCCTGCCTGCTGCTGTGCAGAGATGATAACAGCCTTTCTCTAATGGAATATGATCTTCAGACGGATACCCTGGGGGAAAGCTTCGGACTGCCGGAGGATATTTCTGTTTTTTCCCTGAACGGCACTTTCTTTTCCGCAGGGGCGGACAGTGATTTGACTTACGGAAACGCATCGGGGGTCTATACCTGGAATATGGGTGATGAGCAGAGCCGGTTAAAAATGAGCTATATCAACTCCGACAGAAATATTACAGGCGTGAGGGCACTTTGGGAGCTGGATGAAACTCGTTTCATTATGTACTATGAGGAAGATTGGGAGTGGAAGGCTGGGATCTTTGAATATGTGAGACCGGAGGATATTCCCGACAAGGCGGTGATCGTGCTGGCGGGGCTCAACGTGAACGGCGGCATTAAAACACGGGCAGTTCAGTATAACAGGAGCAGTGATAAATACAGGGTTCTGGTGAAGGAATATGAGACTCGGGACGCTTTGCATCTTGACATGGTTTCAGGCAAGATGCCCGATATTATACTGGTTCAGGGATCTTCCCAGGAGGAGGCTTTACCCATGGACAGCTATATTGCAAAGGGGCTGATCGCAGATGTGGGAAAGCTGATAGAGGAGGACGGGGAGTTGTCCCGGGCGGACTATCTGGAAAACGTGTTTGAGGCTTATTCCGTTGACGGCAGGTTGATGTATGTAGTACCTTCCTTTACTTTTTCCACCATGGCGGCGAGAGCCTCTCTTGTGGGGGACGAAAAGGATTGGTCCGTGGAAAGGGCTTTGGCGGTGCTGGAGGAAATGGGCAGGAACGCCCGCCTGATGGACGGACTGAGCCGGGATACCTTTATGGAAAAGGTGTTGGAGTACCGGGGGAATGATTTTATAGATGTAAAAACGGGGAAGTGTACCTTTGATTCGCCGGAATTTATCGAGCTGATGAAGTATGCCCGTACCCTGCCGGAGGAAAGAAGCTATGCCGGACAGAGCGGCGAGGGAGAATATGAGCTGCAGTATCTGAAAAACAGAACCTTGCTGATGGAACTGAATATCTGGAGCTTCAGCCCGAATATAGACGGGAACGAGAGACTGTTTAATCAGTTGAACGGATACCTGGGCGGCGAATATTCCCTTGTGGGATTTCCCGCCGTTTCCGGGGAATCGGCCGGGGAGACCGGGAGCGGCAAAGGAGGCAGCGGCGCTTATGTACAGGCCGTAAACCGGATGGCTCTTTCCGCTGTGTCTGATAATCCGGAGGGCGCCTGGGACTTTGCAAGGTATTATCTGACGGAAGAGTATCAGAAAAGCCTGGAGAGCAGCCTGCCTGTCAACAGACGGCTGTTTGAGGAATGGGCGGAGGAGGAGACAAGGCGTTCTTATTATATAAATGAGAACGGAGAAAAGGTGGAGTATGACCTGTATATGGATCAGGGAGGAAGCGTAGCCGCCGTGCCGCCTCTGGACAGGGAACAGCTGGATGAGCTGATTGCCTATGTGGAGTCCGTGACCGCCACTCCCTTTGAGGATAAAATCGTAATGAATATTATCTGCGAGGAGATGGGAAGCTATTTCTCCGGACAGAAGACAGCGGAGGATACGGCGGCGCTTATCCAGAACCGGGTGCAGATGTATGTGCTGGAAAATCAGTAGGAAGGTGGTCTTGTGCCATTATCCTATTATGTGTTACAATGAGCAGTACCGGGTGGATGAAGCAGGCGAACCCGGGACCTATATGCTCTACGGCCATGCCGGATGAATGGATAGAGCTGGACAGAAAGAGGAGAGAATGTAAATGGCAGATATGCTGACAGAGTTGGGATGGACGATTCTGATTACTTTTTTTGCGGGCATGGGCGCAGGGCTTGGCACCGGCTTTGCCGGAATGAGCGCCGCGGCGGTGATCAGCCCCATGTTGATTACTTTTTTGCACATGGATCCTTATATGGCGGTAGGTATCGCGCTCTCCTCAGATGTGCTGGCAAGCGCAGTTTCCGCTTACACATACGGTAAAAACAAAAATATAGATATAAAAAACGGCGTGGTAATGATGGCAAGCGTCCTTGTGTTTACCGTTGTGGGAAGCTATGTTTCCAAGCTTGTACCGGATCAGACCATGGGGAATTTCTCCGTGTTTATGACGTTTCTCCTGGGAATCAAATTTATTGTGAAGCCGGTCATGACTACAAAGGAGGAGATGCGGGCGGTCTCTCCGAAAAAGCGGATCGTCCAGTCCGTTATATGCGGCGTCATAATAGGCTTTATCTGCGGCTTTATCGGCGCCGGAGGCGGCATGATGATGCTCCTTATCCTGACCTCCGTATTGGGCTATGAACTGAAGACCGCAGTAGGAACCAGCGTATTTATCATGACCTTTACGGCACTGACAGGGGCTGTCTCTCATTTTGCCCTGGGGGGCATGCCAGATTATACGGTTCTGGCCCTGTGCGTACTCTTTACCCTGCTGTGGGCGAGAATAGCGGCAAAATTTGCCAATAGGGCGGAGCCAAGGACTCTGAACCGGGCCACGGGCATTGTCCTGGTGGTTCTTGGGATCGCGATCTTCCTGTTTTCGGCGTTGACGTGACGTAACAGTTCAGCCGCGGAAGCTTTTATGAATGAGAGGGGCTGAACTGTTACGACGTAACGATAACGTTATAAAAATCAGTTGCATCTCGATTACAGCGCGTGGTATAATGATTCTGTTGACGTAGAATGCAGAGAAAAGGGCGATGCCCGGTAATCTCTCCGTCTATGAAAGGAGTGGCATATGCGGATAGGAGCAGTGGGCTTTCAGATGTACCAGCCCTACATATACAATACGAATACCGTAAGCGGCAAAAGCTTGTCTAAGGTGAATCCCATCGGTGACGACCTGTTGTCCTCCGGAACTGACTTTTCGGGCATGACAGATGAGGAGCAGCAGAATCTCAATCCTCTGCGGAGAGGAGAGACGGCTAATTTCGCGGATGTCATTGCCATGCAGATGCAGATGGGCAGGATGAATGCAGATAAAATCATGAAGCCTGCGGCGGAAGAGGCACAGCCCATAGAGGAAGATAGGGATGCAGTCCGCCCTCTGCAGACGGGTGCAAGCCTGTACCAGTTACAGCGCGCGTCGTTTGCCTACCAGATGAATATGATAGCATGAGAATCGTGACCGCAGAGTGAAGTGAGCTTGCTCTGCGGTTTTTTGCTGCATGAATAACTATAAGAACAAAGGAGTACAGAGTCATGGATTTGAAAAAACCGATTGCCTATGCACAGGAAGCATGTGAAACAATGATGCGTCTTTACCCTGCGGAGGAGCTTCCTCCAAAAGGGCGTTTTCATTATCATCAGGGCGTTTTCCTTTCAGGTATGTGCAAAACTGCCGCCCTCTGCGGAGAATCCCGCTATACGGATTATGCGGGGGCATGGCTTCATTCCGTCTTTTCTCCGGACGGAAGCCGGATACTGCAGTATGACCATGCCGATCTGGATGACATTCAGCCGGGTATTCTGCTGTATCCTCTCTGGGACGCAACGGGGGACGCCTTTTACAGGACTGCCATGGACGCCGTTATGGCCCAGGTGCCGGACATTCCCCGCTGTGAATGCGGCGGCTTTTATCATAAAGTGAGATGTACCGGCCAGATGTGGCTGGACGGATTATATATGGCATGTCCTTTTATTGCCGAGTATGCCCGTCGATTTGAGCGGCCTGAGCTGATGGATCTGGCGGTGCAGGAAATACTGCTGATGCGGAAAAATAACAGAGATCCGCAAACCGGTCTATGGTACCACGCGTGGGATGAAACAAGACAGACAGAGTGGGCAGATCCGGAGACAGGCTGCTCTTCGGAGTTCTGGGGGCGTTCCATGGGCTGGGTGCCTGTGGCAATTCTGGATGTGATGGAGCAGCTGGCGCAAATGCCCGGCGAACAGCCGGATCGGGAAGGTTCCCGTTATCAACAGCTGGCTGCTATTGTGAAGGATTTGCTGGAAGCCCTTTCCCGGTATCAAAGCCCTGACGGACGCTGGTATCAGGTGGTTAATAAGCCGGAAAAGCCGGGCAACTGGCTAGAGAATTCCTGCTCCTGTCTGTATGCAGCCGCCATGGCAAGGGGCGTGCGCAGGGGCGTACTGGATGCCTCCTGGCTGGAGCGGGCCGGCCGCGCTTTCTCAGGGGTGGTGGGATCCCTGACCTGGCAGGGTGAGAATATTCAGATTGGAAATGTGTGCATCGGCACAGGCGTGGGAGATTACGACTTTTACTGCGCCCGTCCCGTCCATGTCAATGATCTGCACGGCGTGGGGGCATTTCTGCTTATGTGTACGGAGCTGCAGGCGGCGCTGGACGACGGCGGTATCGAATATGTAAAATAAGGATTTGCGGCAGGGAATACAGGAGCGATAGGAGCTATGGACTGACCCGGCCCAAAGGCGGCGAAGGGTGAAAGCATACAGGAATTCGGGAATAGCCCGCATGATTTTCGGCAATTCGGGCATGCTACGCCCATGGAGAAAAAAACGGCGAGAACCTTTGATTTTTATGTGATATTGTTTTTCCTGGTCTCCTTTGCGGGATGGCTGTGGGAAGTGGGAATTTTCCTGGTGACAAAACATGCCTGGATTAACCGGGGAATTTATAAAGGCCCTTATCTGCCCATTTACGGGGTAGGAGGGCTTTTGCTGTGGTTTCTGCTGCACCGCCTCAGCAGAAAGCCTTTCGTGACATTTTTGCTGTCAGGGGTACTCTGTTCCGCTCTGGAGTATTTTACCAGTGTCTTTCTGGAATGGAGGTGGGGCGTGCGCTGGTGGGATTACAGCGGCTATCATCTGGACCTGAACGGGCGGATATGCCTGCTGGGAGCAGTGTGCTTCGGCCTGGGAGGCATGGCGCTGAACTGTTATCTCATGCCCCTGTACATGCGGCTGTACCACAAAATTTCCCGCAGCTGGCGGCTGATTCTGTGCGGTATTTTTCTGGCAGTATTTCTGCTTGACATTACCTATTGTGCGGTACGTCCCAACATGGGTTACGGAATTTCGCAGTAAGGGCTGTTCTTTTTTCCGCAAAGGTACTATAATATTGAAACGGAAAGAAACCAGCGGATAAAATCAAAAGGAGTACAATATCATGACAATCAAAGAGCTTTTCATGCCGTCGGACATGACAGAGGGCAGGCCCTGGGAGAAAATCGTTATTTTCACCATTCCCATGCTGATTGGAAACATTGCCCAGCAGCTTTACAACACGGTGGACAGCATTGTCATCGGCAAATATGTGGGAGACAATGCGCTGGCCGCAGTGGGAAGCGCCGCCCCCATTATGAATCTGCTGCTGGTGCTTTTTGTGGGAATTTCCGTGGGCGCCGGTGTTATGGTGTCCCAGTATTTCGGGGCGAAGCAGAGGGAAGAGCTGTCTGTTACCATAGGAAACTGTGTGACCCTGACAGGCATTGCGTCTCTCATCATCATGGTGCTGGGGGCGTTTTTGTCCCGGCCGCTGCTGGAGCTTCTGAACACTCCGGACTCCATTATTGACTGGTGCACCTCTTATCTGGTAATCCTGATGGTGGGCTGCGTGGGAAGCGCCTATTACAATATCCTGTGCGGTATCCTGAGGGGGCTGGGGGATTCCGTATCGGCCCTGGTGTATCTTCTGGTGGCGACAGCTATCAATATTGTGCTGGACATTGTCTTTGTGGCAAATTTCAATCTGGGCGTGGCAGGCGTGGCCTATGCCACCGTGATTGCCCAAGCCGTGTCTGCCGTCCTGTGCTTCGTGCGGCTGATGCGGATGAAGGAGACCTTTGATTTTAGGGGAGAATACCTGAAGATGAGAAAGCGGTATTCCCTGGAAATTATCCGGCTGGGCCTGCCCTCCGGCATTAACCAGGCTATCTTTTCCCTGGCAATGGTAGTGGTGCAGTCCCTGACTAACAGCTTCGGGGAAATGGTGATTGCGGCAAACGTGATTATCATGCGTGTGGACGGTTTTGCCATGATGCCGAATTTTTCCTTCGGCACAGCCATGACTACCTATGCAGGGCAGAATGTAGGGGCACAGCGCATGGACAGGGTAGAGCAGGGTACGAAGCAGGGGACGCTGATTGCCGTTGCCACCTCCACGGTGATTACCCTTATGATTCTGCTGTTCGGCAGGCATCTTATGGCAATTTTCAGCGATACGGAGGAGCTGGTGCTTTTGAGCGCCAATATGATGAAGATTCTGGCGGCGGGCTATATCGCCATGGCGGTAACCCAGAGCCTGTCGGGAGTGATGCGGGGCGCAGGCGACACTACCACGCCCATGTGGATTTCCCTGATTGTCACTGTGCTGATCCGGGTGCCTCTGGCCTATGGAATTGCGTTTCTTACCAGAACGCCGGAGCTGCCTAACGGCCGGTATGAGTGCCTGTGGATTTCCCTTCTGCTCAGCTGGGTGCTGGGGGCCGCCATTACATATATCTGTTATCGGCGGGGAAAATGGAAGGAGAAGTTTAGCAAATCTTAAGTTGTTATTAACGGACGGAAGAGGTAAAATATATCCGGTAAATTCTTTTGGTAAGTTTTATCCGGAAGACACAGAACAAAGGAAGAAGGCAGGATTATGACCGTCTGGTTTATTTATGCCGGAATACTGATCTACATGGAAACAGTGTTCCATTTCGGATGCTTCGGACTGCAGGGCTTCAACCCCGTTTTTTCCCTGGGGCTGGTTGCGCTGATTGCGGCAGTGCAGGCATTTATCGGCGGATGCTTTTCCGAAAAAGGGGAGAAACGGGCGTCCAGGATTATGTTATGGCTGCAGTATGCCGTTTTTGCCGTACAGGCAGTTTATTATCACATATTTAAGCAGCCCCTGCAGTTGAGAATCATGTTTGAGAGCGGAGCGGATGCGCTGACAAATTACTGGCGGGAGGCGTTGACGGGGCTGCTGCAGACACTGCCGCTGCTGGTACTGCTCATGCTGCCCATACTGGGCCTTGAGGCGCTGAGAAAGCTGGGAAAATGGCGGTACAGGCCGATGCACGGCATAAAGAAGCTGCGTATGGGGCTGATTGCCTGGATATCTTTGACTTACTGCATCTGCGTTATTATGATCGGAAATATCACACAGGCAGCCTATGCCGAGGAGTACAGCGAATATTATGACCCGGAGACGGTTATGCGCAATATGGGCGCTATTGCCATGGTGCAGCGGGACGGGTTTTACGAGATTCAGAACCTTTTTGACAATCTGTCCCGCCGCAGGGAAGCTTCCCGGGCTGTGTCCGGCAGCAGCATGGCGGATACGGGCCTGTCCGGGGCGGATGCGGTTTCTGTGGAAACGGTATCGGGAAATACTGCGTCGGCCGTGGAAGAGGACAGCGCCGCCGAACAGAATATGAGAGGAGCGGAGGAAGAGCCGGAAATACCTGAGGAGGCACCGGAAACGCCTGAGGAAGAGCCGGAGCCGGATACGTCTCCCAACGCATGGGAAATTGATCTGGCAAAGCTGGCGGAGCTGTCTCAGGACAGCAAGGAGGAAAAGTGGCTGGCGGACTATATTGCAGGACTGACCCCCACCAACCGCAATGAATATACGGGTATGTTTGAGGGCTATAATCTGATTTTTCTCACGGCAGAGGGATTTTCCACCTATGCCGTTCGGGAGGATTTGACGCCCACATTGTACAAAATGGTGAATTCTTCCTTTGTGTTCAACAATTACTATGTTCCGCTGTGGCAGACCAGCACCAGCGACGGCGAGTATGTGAACTGTACGGGACTGATTCCGGACGGGCAGCACAGTATGAAAAAAAGCGCGGTGAATGATATGTACTGCTGTCTTCCCCGGTTCTTTTCGGAGGAGGGCGTTTACTGCAGGGCATACCATAATAATACCCTGTCTTATTATGACCGTTATCTGTCCCACCCCAACCTGGGATATGACTTTAAGGCCATCAAGCTGGGAAAGGGCCTTTCGGAGGAAGAGTGGGGAGACCAGCTTTTTACCGTGGAAACGCCGGACGCATGGCCGGGCTCTGATTATGAGATGATGGTGGGGACCGTGGACGAATACATCAATGACGACAGGTTTCATGTGTATTACATGACGGTTTCCGGGCATATGAATTACGATTTTAAAGGAAACAGGATGTCCTCCTGGAACAAGGAGGCGGTGGCGGATCTGGATATGTCCGAGAATGCCAGGGCATACATTGCCTGCAACATCGAGCTGGATAAAGCGCTGGAATATCTGCTGGATCGACTGGAGCAGGCGGGAAAGCTGGAAAATACGGTGATCTGTCTCAGCGCGGATCACTATCCCTATGGGATGACGGAGGAGCAGTATGAGGAGCTGGCGGGAAAGGATTTGTCTCAGGATATGGATACCTACCGCAACAGCCTGATTTTGTGGAATGCAGGCATGGAGGAGCCTGTGTATGTGGATAAGGTCTGCTGTTCCGTAGACATACTGCCCACGCTGCTGAATCTGTTCGGCTTTGACTTTGATTCCCGTATGTATGCGGGAAGGGATATTTTCTCCGAGGCCGAAGGCCTTGTAATTTTCAATGACAGGAGCTTTGTCAGCGATACGGTGGCCTACAGCAGGAAGCAGAAGACCACCACCTGGAAGGATGCGCTTTCGGAGGAAGAGCAGGAAGCATACATGAGTGCGGCAAAGCAGGACGTGAAGGACAGATACCAGTTCAGCGCCTATATCCTGCGCAATAATTATTATAATCTGATTCGACAGTGTATCACGGAGGAATCTGTATATTAAATGAATCAAACCCCTTGACAAGGAGTGTTCAATAGGATACAATATGTATCAGCAGGGATACTTTTTGAAAAAAGGGGGGAGATAATTTTGACTGTGGAATTGACATCGATTTTAAACTTAGATAAAATTAACGTATCAGGGATGATTGCTCCGAAGCCGGAGAGGCTGAAATACTATGAGGAATACTATCTGGCGGAGGGGCGGTTTGCAAATGCCGTCATAGTGGACGAGCACTGGAATATCCGTTCCGGCTATATGACATATCTGCTGGCAAAGAAGTATGGAGTAAGACCGCCTATTTATGAGGTTCGTGCGTCAAGGCCTCTGAAGAAGGTGGTGCGGGGCAGATATGTGCGTTATCCGGAATGGGAGCAGAGCTTTGCGGACGGACAGACTGAGGGCCGGAGGTCTAAAGGGAAGAGGTCTGCGGACAGAAGGCAGGATGTCTGGCTCTACACTCTGAAGGAGCCGGTGGTTCCCGGAGATATTCTGCGGGTTGAGACCCGGAACGGAGCGTCCAACATCCGGGTGGAGGCAGTGGAATATGTGGGAGAGGACGAAAGCTGTGCCGGTATGCGCAGGACCCTGAAGCACGTCAGAAAAAGAAAAAGTGTATTGGAGAGTGGAACATGAGAAAAGCAATGGATTATGTATTTACTATGGACAATCAGGAAATTTTAATCGAGGGACTTCAGAAGGAAACCAGGGCGCAGGTTATCGGAAATTATGTGAAGTGCCGCAAGGACAAGAAGCTGACCCAGGACAATCTGGCACAGCTGTCCGGTATTTCACGGCCTAATATTACCCGGTTTGAGAGCGGCAAATATAACCCTTCCCTGGAGATGATGGTGCGTATCGCGGCGGCCATGGATATGGAGGTACAGGTTACCCTTGTGAGGAAGAAGAAGGCAAATAAGAACGGATAATATCTTTTGAGTTGAACCGCCTCACAACAGCCCGTTGCTTTACAGGACGTTTCGGTATGGGTACAATGTAAGCAGCAGAAAATACCGCGGGCCCTGAACGCTGTACGGCAGGGACGCAGAAAGGGTGGAAAGGCGGAAGGATGAAAAAGGATAATCGCATTGCAGAGGTAATCAGTAAGGGCAGGCAGAACCTGAACATGACGCAGGAGGAGTTTGCTTCAAGGCTGGGAGTGACGCCCCAGGCGGTGAGCAAGTGGGAGTGCGGCACGGGAATGCCGGACGTAAGTCTGCTTCCGGGAATCTGCAGCGTGCTGAAAATCAGCGGAAATGCATTTCTGGGAACGGAAGAAAATCTGGTGGAAAGCAGCAGCCAGAAGATGGAGAGGGAAATCCGGGAGCTTATGTTTGCGGATCCTCTTGTATTGCAGTTCGGAAAGGATTTGATCTCCTGCTTTGTGGAAGGGGTACCCACCAACTATGTAAATAAGCGCAGAAAGAGTCTGGCTGCCGCCACGGGAATGTTGATGCCCATTCTGCGCCTTCGTGACCAGCTTAGCCTGGAACCGCTGGAATACCAGATACTTTCCTATGATAAGGTGTTGTTTCAGGGGAAGGCGGAGACCGCAGACGAGCAGGCTTTTCAGGCGCTGATTGACAAGACGGTGGAAATCTGTTACGAGAACTATGATACTATTTTAAACAAGCAGCTGGTGAAAACCATAGTGGACAATGTGAAGGCTCTTTATCCGGGTGTGGCGGAGGGCCTTATTCCGGAACAAATCAGTTACCTGGAAGTATTGCAGTATCTTCGTAAAAGGATTAAAGAGACTCACAATATTCACGACATGATTCATATTCTGGAGGAACTGGAAAGCAGCCGTTTGGCCTAGCACATTATTGACTTTGTACCAATGTTTATATAAAGGTACCTATATAAAGATACAGAAGAGGGCGTCGATTCATCAGCTGCTTTCAGCAGGGAATCAATGCCCTCTTTGTTCATGACAATAGAATTTTTGCGAAGCGTGAATTCTATTGTTTACATCAAACGGCGCAGTTTTGGTTTTAATCCTGATCCTCTGTGTCCGGCTGAAGGTATTCGGACAGAACAGAGTAATCATCCTCGTCTGTACAGACTATTTTAGCCTGCTGCAATTCTCCCGGTTTGCATACAGAGACGACCACATACCGGGAAAGCAGGGACTTTACGTTTAAAATATCGCCCTCGTGCGTGTGAAAAAAGACATCCCCGGAGCATTTTTCCGTGGCGGCAAGGAATTCGGATACATCAACGGTTTCTCTTAATTTCATGACTTTGCTCCCCCCCGAGTTTATTTCTCTTCTTATTTATAAATATAAACTCGAAAGCCCGTGCTTTCGCACTTTATGTTTGACTTCGTCAAACGCTTTCGCGTTATATACCCATGCTTCCTTTGGAAGCGGCATTTGTTTTTCTTCTGCGGTTATTATATCACACCCGTTGTAAAATGAAAACTTTTTTTGCTGAATAAATGGACAAAACGCTCTTTTAGATATAAAATAGAGAGTATAACAGATAACAATGAAAGGACAGGAGTTCTATTATGAAGAAAAAATTAGTAGCAGCACTTGTAATAGCCATGACTATGGGCGTCTTGGCAGGATGCGGTGACGGCGAAGGCGATCCGTCCTCCCCTGTTTCCGGGCTGAGCGGCTCGCCCATTATAACGGGTGAGCCGGAGGGGGATTCATCTGAGGCTTCTTCTGATACGCCGGAGGAATCCACGCCGGAGGATGAGGGCGCCGATCTTGGCGACGGCTTGAAGTCCGGCGGTGAGACGCATACCATCGGAGCGAGGACGGAGGTAGACGGCAAGGTGCAGAGCCGGCTCACCGGAGAGTGGAAGGATGCGGCCATCGCCAACAGAAGGAATATGGCGATTATGATACCGAACAACAAACGGGGCGGCTATAAGGACAGCAGCCCGCTTATGAAGCAGTACGGTATCTCCTCCGCCAGCATTATTTACGAAGCGCCTGTTGAGGGACGTATCACACGTCTGATGGCTGTCTTTGAGGATTATGACGATTTGGAATTTATCGGGCCGGTTCGTTCCAGCCGTGACTATTACATCCATGAGGCCATGTCCTTCGATTCTATTTATGTGAACTGGGGCCTGGCAATACCCTGGGTGGAGAAGCTGATAGAATCCAAACATATTGACAACATCAGCACGGATCCGGTCATTGACAACAGTTACGACAGGGCGTTTGAACGGAATAAGGATCTGATGCCGGGGTCGGCCACAGAGTTTACGGGCGTACTGAATGTGCAGAAGTATACGGAAGGCGTGGAAGCCAGAGGCTATGAGAAGGAGTACAGAGATACCTTTGTCAAGACATTTGAATTTGCAGACGACGGATATCTGGCAACCTATGACGATTTCCCTGATGCTACGAAGGTATATCCCGGCGGCGGACAGACAAACTCCGGCGGTTACGGCAGTCACAAGCCCTGCTTTGAGTACAATCCGGAGGACAGGCTGTATTACAGAAGCCAGTGGGGTGAGCCCCATACCTGTGGAAAGACCGGGGAACAGCTGACTGTAACCAACGTTATTTTTAAGGTTTGTCATGGCTCCAGAAAAGAGCCCAATAATCCGAAGAGCGACTATCTTGACTTTGTGACGGATGGCAGCGGCAATGCATATGTGTTTACCAACGGTAAGGTGATTGAGGGTACATGGGAGCGCAAGGGTGCAAGCGATCCCAGCTATGGTAACTACTTTAACCCGAATCCTACCATCTATTACGACAAAAATGGCAATGAAATCGTGCTGAACCAGGGAAAGACCTGGATTTGCTGTATCTGGGATGATTATGAAGAATGGGTTTCGTGGGAATAACAAAAAAGTAAAAAGGGTTTTCCTGACAGTCGCAGCAGTGGTTATACTGCTGAATGTGGCAGCGTGGTGTAGTGCGGCCTTTTGTGACTGGTATATTGCAAATGTTTTTCCTATCTGGGTCAATACCTACGGACGTGTTACGGGAATTTTCCCTTTTTCCGCAGGTGAATGGCTGATTGCCGCCGGGCTTGCCCTGGCGGCGGCAGCCTTGCTTCTTGGCGTTGTGTGGGTGGTGCTGGGCGCTGTCGGCGGAGTCAGGAGGGCCCGGAGCCGTATCATGGAGAGAAAAGCTTCAGGAGCGGAGGGGATCGCAGGTGTGTGGGTGTATGCAAGAGCCCCGCAGATAAGCGCTTTCCGCCGTTTTTCCCGGAGCTTTTACATATTTTTTGCCTGGACGGTATTGACAGTCTGCCTGATTATGACACTGAACTGCCTTATCCTGTATCATGCCACACCGATTTCGGAGCGTTGGTTTGGAGAGGATGACGGGGAATATACGCCTGTGGAACTGGTAGAAATGTACAATCTGGTGGCGGGAGAGTGTAACCGGCTGGCAGAGGTTGTGGAGCGGGACGGGAGCGGAATGGCGGCTTATGTGGCCTCTGACGGAATTGCAATATCCCGGCGGGACGGTGCAAACTGGAACAGGGGGCTTAAGTGTATGGCGGATGAAGCGCGGGAGCTGATGCAGGGGCTGGGAACGGTATATCCCCAGCTGGCGGGCTGGTATCCGCGTCCCAAGGCAATGTTCTTTTCTGATTTTATGTGCCAGCAGTACATGCAGGGATATTATTTTCCCTTTTCCATGGAAGCTAATTACAACGACGTCATGCACATACTGAACATTCCTTCTACTATGTGCCATGAGCTGGCGCATCTGAAGGGCTTTATATATGAGGATGAGGCGAACTTTATCGGTTATCTGGCATGTGTGCAGTCGGAGAATACTTTTTTCCAATATGCAGGTTATCTCAGCGTACTGAATTATCTGTACAATGATATTTGTAAGCTGGCGCTGGAGAATCCGGAATTATATGAGAAGACCGTGGCCCAGGTCGGGCTTGCAGATGTGTCCGATCAGGTTCGCAGAGACGATATTTTCGTGTCGGAGGAGGAGTGGAAGCGTATCAACGGCAAGGCCCTTATTGATACGGAGGTGGTAGACAAGGCAGCGGATGCATTTATCGATATGAACCTGAAGATAAACGGCGTATCCGACGGCGCGGTCAGTTACAGCAGGGTGGTAAAGCTGTTATTGCAGTATTACAGGCAGCAGGAGTAGAAATTGTGCCAGAGAAATGCAGGTAACAGTTTTATGAGCGGCTGAACTGTTACATATGCAGAAATAAAGTTCGTCCCGAATATTGACATTTTTTGTCTTTCCATGTAAGATATTTCTTGTCATATAAGATGTTGCACAGATGTTGTACATAGGACGCTGCAGTGCCGCAGCATAAGCTGCAGTAAAAAAGCCTGCGTCGTATGCCCAGATAGCTCAGTTGGTAGAGCAGAGGACTGAAAATCCTCGTGTCACTG
>JAMPFR010000038.1:0-6613 GCA_023664365.1 Acetatifactor muris
TCCATACAAGCGTCCGTCCTCCAACCACCCTTTACCACATTAAACCGAAATTTAATGCACTTCCCAAAACAAAAATCTACACACATTTTCCCCTATTTCTGCTATAATTGAAAAAGAATAATTAATAGGGAGGAATCTGCCGATGCATGAGAGAATCAAAGTGAAGCAATTAAATCCACATATTTACCTAATGGACGATAATCGGGAAGCAACCGGATATTTGGTGGTGGGGGAGAAAAAGGCTCTTGTGATTGATACCATGAACGGTTACGAGGATGTTAAGGCGGTAGTCAGGGAAATCACAGACCTGCCGCTTATGGTAGTCAATACCCATGGTCATCCGGATCATATTTACGGAAATATCTATTTTGAAAAAGCATATATGAACCCGGCGGATTTTCCACTGGCGGAGGCTTTTATAAAGGATCCTCAGTTTGTCAGTGAATGCCAAAAGCGTAACCTGCGCATGCCGGAGTTTCTTCCGATTTTTCCGGGAGATACCATTGATTTAGGCGGAGTAGAGCTTGAAGTGATCGGGCTTCCGGGACATACGCCGGGCGGAATCTGCCTTTTGATTCGGAAAGACCGGATTCTGTTTACCGGGGACAGCATTTTGGAGCAGACATGGATGCAGGTTCCGGACAGCCTTCCCATGAAGGAATTTTTGGAGAATTTAAATAAGCTGGAACCGATATGGACGGAGATTGACTATGTTCTTACCGGACATGGCAGCGATTTTGAAGATGCCTCTTTATGCAGGGCGCACAGGGATGCGGTGGCGGAGCTGTGTGACGGAAAGACAGAAAACGATGAGGATTACGAATGGTTCGGCGGTGTGTGCAGGGCGCATCCCTATGGGAAGGAACCGAGAAGAATCGTTTATAATGCTCCGTTATCCTGAAACTTGCAATATAGACTAAAAAAGTGTAGAATTACAAAGTACTGTGTGACAACAGATGATAGGATAACATTCAGATAGGAGCAGAAATTATGGCACTTTCCAAAAAGCCGGTTACCGGCATGAAGGATATTCTCCCCACGGAGATGCAGATTCGCGATTATGTGATCGGGGTAATCAAAGAAACTTATGGTAAATTTGGGTTTGCATCCATTGAAACCCCCTGCGTTGAAAATATTGAAAATCTCAGCAATAAGCAGGGCGGAGAAAATGAAAAGCTGATTTTTAAAATCTTAAAAAGAGGCGAGAAGCTGAAACTGGAGACGGCGGAAAGCGAGAAGGATTTGGTAGACGGAGGGCTCCGCTATGACCTGACGGTTCCGCTGGTCCGCTATTATTCCAATCATGTAAATGAGCTTCCCGCGCCTTTTAAGGCATTGCAGATGGGGAATGTATGGCGTGCGGACAGACCCCAGAGGGGACGTTACCGTCAGTTTATGCAGTGTGACATTGATATTTTTGGAGAACCGTCCAATCTGGCGGAAATAGAACTCATTTTGGCAACTACCATGACGCTGGGACGGCTGGGATTTAAGGATTTTCAAATTAGGATTAATGACCGTCAGATTTTAAAGGCGATGGCGGCTTACAGCGGATTTCCGGAGGAGTCCTATGACAATGTGTTTATTACATTGGACAAGATGGATAAGATTGGGATTGACGGCGTGGAGACGGAACTTTTGGAGTCCGGATATGCGAAAGAAAGCGTTGCAAAATATTTAGATCTGTTTAAAGGAATGGAAGGAACGGAGAACGGGCTTTCTTATCTGGCGGATGCATTGGGAGGCTATCTGGACGAGGAGATACGGACCAATCTTCAGGAGATTATGGACAGCGTCAATGCAACCAAGGCTTCTCAGTTTGAACTGATTTTTGACCCTACGCTGGTAAGGGGAATGTCCTACTATACGGGAACTATTTTTGAGGTTGCAATGCCTGAGTTTGGCGGAAGCTGCGGAGGCGGAGGCAGGTATGATAAGATGGTAGGCAAATTTACCGGGAACGACGTCCCGGCGTGCGGATTTTCCATCGGGTTTGAACGCATTATCCTTTTGCTGATGGAAAGCGGTTTTCAGGTTCCCTCTCAGCCTAAGAAGACAGCCTATCTTTTGGAAAAAGGGCTTCCCAGCGAAGAATTATGCAGAGTGATTGCCAAGGCACAAAAGGCGCGCGGCGAGGGGAGGCAGGTTTTGGTAGTCCGTATGAATAAGAACAAGAAGTTCCAAAAGGAACAGCTTAGCAAAGATGGTTATTTGGAGTTTGAAGAGTTTTATAAGAATCCGTTAAAGTAGGAATGAATATGGTTATGGTATATTATGCAAAGGTGTTTCCCTTTCTTGAGGAAGGCACCTTTTTTGCACACAAGGAACAAATAGAAGAGAGACGCTGGCAGGAGATTACAGGAAAAAAGAACAGGGAGGCAGGAATCCGCTCTCTGACTGCGGGTGTTTTGCTCCATAGGGGATTATGCGCGTATTTTAACTGTCCGCCGGAAAGCACGCCTCCTTTTCAAACCGGATGCGGACAATGGGGAAAGCCATATCTTGCAGATTATCCCGGAGTTTATTTTAATTTATCCCATTCGGGAGAATATGTGTGCTGTGTGGTTGCGGACTGTGAAGTTGGCGTGGATGTACAAAAGCACCAAAATATAAAAGCCGGGCTGGCGGAGCGCTTTTTTACAAAAGAAGATCAGATGCTCCTTGAAAGTTTGACAGAAAAGGAGAGAGAAGAAAGGGTTTTTCGGATTTGGAGCATTCGGGAGAGCTATGTGAAATTTACCGGAAGAGGAATCGGACAGGGATTAGACAGCTTTGCGATTGATTGGCAAAACATGGCGCTTTTGGATTCGGACAAAGAGCCCTTGGCTTATTTTGAAGAAAATCATGAATTGGAAGGTTACAGCATGTGTGTATGCGCGCCGGAGAGGGAACGGAATCCCGACTGGGTACGGATAGAGCTTTGGGAAGGAAACAGTGGGGAGAGGAATGCTTGATTGGAAGGACAGAAACGGTGGGGAGAGGAATGTCTGATTGGAAGGACAGAAACGGTGGGGAGAGGAATGCTTGATTGGAAGGACAGAAACGGTGGAGAGAGGAATGCCTGATTGGAAGGACAGAAAACGGGGAAAAAGAAGAATGCAAAGGTCTTACAGGACATTTTTTATCCTGTTGATCTTATTATCTGCCGGTTTGTGGTTTGGGAGAGAGGGAAGAAGACAGTTTTCCGATAGAGAAGCAGAGAGCGCGGAGGCGTCCTCCGATGCGGCATTGGAGGTGCATTATATTGACGTGGGACAGGGTGATGCAACGCTGATTAAGTGCGGGAGTAATTATCCAAGAAGAATGACATTTTGGTAAGAAAATGAGAAATGTTAGGAAAAGGTGAGAAATCCCGAAAAATCAATGTTTGTAAAAGAAAAAAGTAAGGATATATGTCATTTTTGATGTGAAAGATTTTGAGGAAGAAGAGCAGGAAAAAAACACCTGTTCTTTTTTTCTTTATAGAATCTTCAATTATTTAAACAGAAAAATATAAAGAAAATGAAGGTGTTAAAGATAAGTTTAAATAACATTTAAAAGAATGAAAAATAAATCATGCAAAAGGTGCGGAAGTGATAGAGATTTTTTTATATTGAAGTTCCGCACCTTGTTAATGCGCATAAATACTGGTTTTTCTTTAAAACTAAGGCATAGGTGCGGAAGTAAAAATAAAATTTACGAAACTGAAAAACTTCCTTATTAAATGTGTATTCAAGAAGTTCCGCACCTGTTCAGTTTATTTGCAATTAATGTTATAAAAGACGTTGGTATAAGAAAAAATGATGAAAAAAATAGGTTTTTAAATGCTGTTTAAAAAGAGTTTAAGAGTTTATAAACTCACGCAAGCATATTATGAGAATCTTTATCATCGGGTGATTCGGAACTGGATGATAGTCTCATTCTTTTCTTTTGGTACTGCTCATATTTGTAATTTATCATGTGTGCAATTTCTTCTTTTGCATCCTTAGGAAGAGAGCTATATTTGGCAGCTAGATTGTTCGATAGTGATTCTTTATGAAGAAGGTGGTTTCTTCCCATTAAATAGTCGATAGAACAATCTAAATAGTCAGCAATTTTGGCCAAGTTATCGGCACGTAGCATAGACCCCCTTGATAACATGGAAGAGATTGCATTTTTACTTAGCCCACATTTTTCTAGCATATCTTTTTGAGATAATTGCTTTTCCTTTAATATTTGGTTTATCTTGGTAGCGATTTCAGTAGCATTATACATATTATCCTCCTTCTAATCCCACAAAAAGATGAGAAAAAACAGAAATCCAACAAAAGTTTGAATTATGTGTTTACAATCCAACAAAAGTAGGATATACTGTTACTATGGTAATCAACAATAATGTTACCACGATAACAAATAGAAAGGAAAGGGTAAAGTATGAGTGTTGGCAAAAATATTAAGAAAAAAAGACAGGCTTATGGCATGACTCAGGAAAAACTTGCAGATGCAGTTGGAATTGGAAGATCTATGGTAGCTCAGATTGAGCGTGGAAGCAAAGTTCCAAACATGATATTAGGGCGGGATATTGCAAAGGTGCTGGGCTGTGGGATAGAAGAGCTTCTGGAAGAGGGGTGAGATGCTTAAAAGCAGGATAAAAAGGCTTAAAGAAAAGGAGGTGGTGGATAATGACAGATGAAGATTTGAGAGAGCGGATGTTTGAGGAATATAAGGAATATCTGAGGGAAAAGAAAATGCAGAACTACTTATACCAATGCGAGCGGATGACACCGCATGTTATAGAAAATGCAGAGATTGTACAGGATGGAAATCAATGGTGCTGCATAAAGGGAGATTTTCCCACAGGAGTTGTCGGATTTGGAAACACGCCGGAGGAGGCATGTGCTGAATTTGATAGGGTTTGGAAGAATGGTATGAAAAAAGAAGCCGAAACAGCGGAATGATCCGCTGTCTGCCGGGAATGGTCTACCGGCACTGATGAGGCAGACCGGAAAGGGAAGAGATGAAGGAAAAGATAGTCGAATTTTTGCAGAATGCCGCTGCCGTGGTCTCCATATTTATTTTCCTTCTTGCTCTATATCTGATTATGGCAGCAGCAGGATAGGAGGAATATGAGAGAAAACAAACAGGATATAGTGGCAAAGCTGTCACAGCTCTTGAAGTCTACCAGAGCAGGAGAGGACATTGACAAACTTGAACTTGCCACGGACGAAAGCACGGTCAGAATTACATTTCTGCATGGATATGAAAGGACAGTCAATGTTGAATGCGATTCCGGCATTGCAATTATCGAAGACGTTATCCGGCACTTGCTATAAGGGCATAGAAATACGGCGGGAGGAAAAAGGATGAACAGGAGCAGAAAAAGGGGGATAAGTAATTTAGGGATATTCCACAGGGAAGCCACAGCAAGAGGGCTGACCTATGCAGAGGCGCAGATGCAGGAAACCTTAAAAATGACCAGCAGGGTAAGGGCACCCGAGGGGAAACAGGAGGATGGCAGAACCTACAGCAAAATATCTGATAGAAAAAATTGAAAGAGTCGAAACAGCGGAATGATCCGCTGTCTGCCAGAAGCGGTCTACTGGCACTGATGAGGCAGACCAGAAAGAGGTGATAGTTAATACAGCTTGAAATTAGGTAATCAGGATGCCGGGCGTTCGTGGGCAGGTTATTAGAGCCATTGTCTTCACTGCCTATGCGTTGCACCTTCCAACTAAATAAAAATGGCTTAGGTGGCTTGGCTCAATGTTGTCCGTTTTTGTACAACGGAGTTTCATTGAATTAACCCGGTTATTCGGTGCCAGTTGCCTGGCAGAGGGGCAAAGCAGCTTACCCTGTTTATTGTATACTGCCGTAATAGCAGAAAATGCAGGTGAACATGCTTCAGATAAAAGCGACTTACTTGAAACCGGAGTTACTGTTGCATCGAAGCCAGAATCTTCAACAGATCCAGCGTTCTTATCACTAATATATGTGTCCGCAGGTCTATTAAACAGTGTTTCTGACTTCATAATATCACCTCCTCTTAAAGCTTCTGCTACTATTCCATTAGGCAAAAGCTTCTTGATGGTGAAATCTTTCAAGGTGTTACCGTATGGCTTTTTATCCATACATCTGCATGTTGCTATGCAGTCCAGCATATATCATCATCCTGATTACCTAATTCATATTTTAAAGGAAAAACAGAAAATATCAACAGGAAAGGAGATTGTATGAGAAAAACAATTATTTATTGTGACAAATGTGGGCTTGAAATTAAAGATAGGAGATTAGCCGAAACAGCGGAATGATCCGCTGTCTGCCAGAAGCGGTCTACTGGCACTGATGAGGCAGACCAGAAAGGAGAAAGCAAGATGGAAAAAGATAATTTTGTTTTATTAAAGAGAGATTGGTCCGATACATCGAACCAGTGCACAGCAGGGAAGAAAACGGAAGCCATAAGGAAAGCAATTGAAGAATATGGCATACCCGTCAAGTGTGTTGCCCTGGCAGTGAGTTCTTCCAATAATCTATTAAGAGATATTTGAAAAACTCAGCTTTGCTTTCATATTTCTTACAAAAAATCAGCCGAAACAGCGGAACGATCCGCTGTCTGCCAGAAGCGGTCTACTGGCACTGATGAGGCAGACCAGAAAGA
>JAMPFR010000038.1:6713-32498 GCA_023664365.1 Acetatifactor muris
GGAGTTTCATTGAATTAACCCGGTTATTCGGTGCCAGTTGCCTGGCAGAGGGGCAGTTAATTCACCCACACCAGCAGGCTCTACCAAGAAGGCACAACTTGCCGGGCGATTAAGGTTAGCAGGAACATTCTTTTTTAAAAGAGAGGCGATAGTGCTGCCGGAATCAGATATCACAGCAGAACCAACATCAATTCCTTCAATTTCAGTGCATACTGGTCTGACTGATTTGATTATTGATTCCACGATTCCATTCCCCCTTATGTTGTTGAAAGTAGCTTTGTCAACAAGTTTACTTATTGTAGGCTCTTCCGATGTGTTACCGTATGGCTTTTTATCCATACATCTGCATGTTGCCATGCAGTCCAGCATATATCATCATCCTGATTACCTAATTCATATTTTAAAGGAAAAACAGAAAATATCAACAGGAAAGGAGAAGAAATGAGGAAAGGAGACGACATGATGAAAAAGCCAAACCAAAAAGGGAGCCGCAGCCCGGACAGGCATTTAGTGGCATCCCAAACAAATGCAAATTTACTTTACCATATCTGAATGAAATAGTAAAGAAGGGATTGTGAAAAAATGGAATATTTATCAGTACCAGAGTATGCACGACTGCGGGGATGTTCGGAGCGCTATGTAAGAATGCTGATTGCAAAAGGAATTATTCATACCGTGGAGAAGAATGGAAAGCTTGGCGGTGGAATAAGCGGTGTTTCTTATTTTATTCCCCTTGCTTCCATAGAGCCGAAGCTGATCAGAAAATACCAGAGGCAGCAGGAGAAGAAAAACGGAGTGCAGGAGCCGAAGCCCCGGAAGAAACTCCTTGTCCTGTCTGCCGAAGACATGACGGCGGAAGAAAGACAGCAGGTGGCAAGGTGGAAGCTGATCCTCAAGGAGTGGCAGGCATACCGCGGGCAGGGCGGGAAAAAGGCTGACCGGGATAAGGAATTTGTAGCCTACATCAGCACGCAGTATCCGGAGATGAAATTTTCCGTCCGGATCCTGCAGAGGCACGGGCAGGCACTCCTGGAGCAGGGAGAGGCGGCGCTGATTGACGGGCGGGGCAGGCATGAAAACCATAAAAAGGGGATCCCGGATGAAGTGTTTGCGGTGTTCATGAGCTATTATCTGGACGAGAGCAGGAAGAGCGTCCAGAAATGCATCAGCATGACGGAGACGTGGATCCGGCATGAAGGAAAAACGGAGTTCCTGCCGCTTGCCTCCCGCCAGACGTTCACCAGGGAGATCCTGCGGAGCATTCCTCCGGCGGCTGTCGTGCTGTGCAGGGAGGGAATCAAAGCCTGCACCGACAAGATGCTTCCGTACATCAAAAGGATCTATGAAGACCTGTACAGCAATGACATATGGGTCTGCGACAACCACACATTTGACGTGTTTGTCAATGACGGGGAACATGAGAAGCCGGTCCGGGTGTATCTGACTGCCTTTCAGGACGTGAGGAGCCGGAAGTTCGTGGGCTGGTATGTCACCCTGAATCCAAGCTCTTCCGCCACGCTCATTGCCTTGCGGAGGGGAATAGAAGAATACGGCATACCGAAGCGGATCCTTTCGGATAACGGGCGCGAGTTCCTGACGTTTGACATAGGCGGACGGGGGTTCCGGAAATCAAGGAAGCCATCCCGGGAAGAGCACGAGATCCCCACGATCCTTGACAACCTTGGCATTGAGTTCCGGACGGCAATGGTCAAGAACGCGCGGGCAAAGATCATCGAGCGCGCATTTCTGGACGTGAAAAACGAGTTCTCCAAGATGTTTGAAGGATATACGGGAGGGACCATAGCGGAACGCCCGGAACGCCTTAAGAAGACCGGAAGGGACGCGGACAATTTTATCCTGCTTCCGGAGTTTGTCGAATACGTGGACAAGTACATAAGAGGGATCTTTAACAAGCATAAGCACGGCGGAATGGGAATGAACAACCGTACGCCGGACCAGGTCTACGCGGCCTGCCTGGTCGAACAGAGGGCGGCAACGCCGGAACAGCTGAACCTGATGATGCTCCGCAACACGCGGATGCAGAAGGTGGGCAGGGACGGCGTGCATCTGGACCTGTACGGACAAAAGGTGTTCTTTAACAGCAATGATCTTAACTTCTATCATATTGGAAGAAAAGTGTACTTCCGCTATGATCCGGACCATCTGGAAGAGGTAAGGGTCTACGATGACAGGGACCGGTTCCTGTGCACGGCGCAGCAGACCGGGACGCTGAGCTATTTTGCTGACAAGGAAGCGGTGAAGGAAGCCGTGCAGGAAAACCGGAAGTACATGAAGGCGGTAAAGACATGGAAGGAGCAGCACGTGAAACAGGCGCATGACGAGCTGGAGCTCCTGATGTGGCAGGCGGAGCAGAACATGGCAGAAGACAGAATCCGTCCAAATCCAAAGATAGTCCGCATAGTGACAGCAGATGAAGAAACGGAAAGAGGGCTTGCGAGGGCGGCAGGCGGAGCCGGGGAAACCATTGACTACACGGCGGCGCTGGAACGCCTTAAGCAGGCAAAGGAAGAATAGGAGGACAAGGAATGGAAATAAAATCTGAAATGACGTATGAAGAGGCTGTGGCAGCCCTGAGGGAATACATAAACAGCACAGGCAAAAAGCAGGTGGACGTGGCGGCGGAGCTCGGGCTGTCCGGCGCGCTGGTGAGCAGCTTCCTGTCGGGAAGCTATAAAACGCCCCACGCGGTCATCCCCAAGATCGCGGAGCTGATAAAAGCAAATGAGAAAAAGAAGGTGTCGCCAAAAAAACCGGAGTTTACGGAAACTTCTGTTTCAAGGACTGTATTTAACGCCATAAGCTATGCGCACCTGCGGGGGACGGTGGCGGTCGTCTACGGCGATGCCGGAGTGGGAAAGACCTGCGCCATCCGGGAATACGTAAAAAAGAACCGGCTTGCGCTTGCGATAACGGTGTCCCCGACATATGCAAGCATAACAGGCGTAAATGAACTGATAGCGGAGCAGCTCGGGGTGCGGGAGCGGGTGGCGCGCAGGATAACCAAGGAGATCGTCCAGAAGCTGAAAAACAGCGGCAGGGTGCTGATCGTGGATGAGGCACAGCACCTTACGGTGCGGGCGCTGAACCACCTGCGGTGCATATCCGATGAGAGCGGGGTGGGGACTGCCCTGATCGGAAACGAAGAGGTCTACGACAAGCTCCGGGGAATCGGGCGCACCGGGGGTAAAGAGCGTGCAGACTTCGCACAGCTTTTTTCCCGGATAGGAATGAGAAAAGAGGTCCTTGCAAACCGCCTGACGGATGAAGACATAACAGGCGTGTTCGGCGCTTACGGGCTTGAACAGGATGCAGTGGGCATGCTGGCGGCGGTGGCGAGGACGAACTACGGGCTCCGGGGAGCGGTAAACGTGTTCATCAATGCGGCCGCGGTATTTGGAAAGGTGGACAAGGCCGGAATCGTAAAAGTCATGCGGGACATGAACATTGGATGAGGGGCAGGAGGGATTACATGAGCAGAAAAACCGTAACGGCGGCCATGGCGGCACTGGTGCTGTCCCTGGCACATGCCGCCCCGGCATATGCGCTGGAAGAGCGGGAGGTTGAAGAAATATCCATCCGGACAGGGGAGGAGTTCGGGATCTGCCCGGAGCTGCTCCAGGCAGTCGCCTGGCAGGAAAGCCGGTACCAGGAGGACGCGGAAGCCGGAGGATGCAGCGGGCTGATGCAGGTATCGGAACGCTGGCACCGGGAGAGGATGGAGCGCCTCGGGGCATCGGACCTGCATGACCCGGAAGAAAACATGCGGGTGGCGGCAGATTATCTTGCAGAGCTGGCAGAAGAATATGAGGACATAGGCATGGCCCTCATGGTCTACAACGGAGACAGCGGAGCCGGTGAGTACCGGGAGACAGGGAAGCTGTCCGGATATGCAGAAGCTGTCCTGAAAATGTCATATGAACTTGAACAGAAGCATGGAAAATGAAAAGGAGGAATCAAAAAATGGCAAGAAAAAGAATGGATGAGGCGTCTTTAAAAAGCTGGGATGAGGTAGACAGCACGCTGAAGCAGATCCGCGAGGCGGAGCTTGAAATGGGGCGCATATCTGCGGACATGGAAAAATGCATCCTTGACGTGAAGCAGAAAGCGGAAGAACAGGCGGCGCCGTTTAAGGACCAGATCAAAAGGCTTGAACTGCAGGTAAAAGAATACGTGACCCTGAATAAGGATGAACTGAAAGGAAAGAGCCGGGAAATGGCTTTCGGGACGGTGGGCTTCCGGATGAGCACGAAGCTTGTCCTGCCGAAGGCAGTGGAAAAAGTGATAAAGCAGTTAAAGAAGCTGGGAATGGGCGACTGCGTGACCATAAAAGAAAGCGTCAATAAGGAAATCCTGAAAACGTACGATGAAAATACCATCCTGATGGTAGGGGCAAGCTTAAAGAAGGAAGACACTTTCTGGTACGAAACGAAACAGGAGGAGCTTGCGGAGGCATGAAAGGGAAAAAGATTACGCAGGGGCAGATGAAGAAAATCCATGCGCTGGCGAAAGAGATCGGAATGGATGACGACCTCCTGCATGAGTATGTTTTCCTGCTTGCGGAAAAAGATTCCCTGAAAGAACTGTCCCTGGCTGACGCGGCAAGGGTAATTGACGGGATGACGGGGAAAAAGGGATATGCCCGGGGGGACAGGATCAGCTACAGGCAGGAGATGTACATCTTTTCACTGATGAAAAAGATGGGATGGACGGACAAGGAAGGAAACCCGGACATTAAGCGCTTAAACGGATTTATAAAAAAGCAGTACGGCATAGAAGATTACAGGTGGACGACAAGGGGGATCGCCAGCAGGGTAATAGAGGCTTTTAAGGAGCTGGCGGCCCGGAAAGGGCAGGCATAAGCAGCTGGAAGGGAGGCATCCGGATGGCAGATATTAATAAGGAAGGGCTGGCGCTGGATGACCTCCAGCAGCAGCACCGGGAATATGCAGAAATAATAGGGATTGACAATCTTTTAAAACTGGCGGATGCTTTTGGAGGGACAAGCATTTACATCCCCCAGCGGCGGGAACTGGTAAAAAATAAGATTTATGCCGCCATTTATAAAGAGTTTGACGGAAGCAACCTGCCGGAGCTGACGCAGAAATATGGCGTATCAAAGTCAACAATCTATAAGATCGTGCAGGATAAGGTCGGACACTGCAGCTGGAACATTCCGGGGCAGATATCTCTTGCTGACTTGCTGGAAGACATTGCAAATGAGAATTGAATTTTCCAATTTTTTTTCCACAATGGAAAGTACTTTGGAAAAGGGACATGGTAAGATTACTGTAACAGGAGAACCTGTTGCAGTAATTTTTTTACCCAGGGGAAAGAACAGGTGATATTTATGCAGGAAGTTCTGGCAGTCATATTTATCGGCATATGCGGCATTTTATTTGTTCTGTTTGCATTTATCTTTTTCTTTTTTATAGGGTTCTGCATATTTATGAAAGACATCGGCGCAGGCTGGTGGTAGGAGGTTACATGGACGGCGGGATGACATTTGTGGATATTATGGGGGCAGTCGGAAATACGGGGGTAAGCATCGTGCTCCTTGTCATATTTGTTGTCTATGTGCTGAAAATGGCGCAGACGGATGACAAGCGCGTGGCGGATGCGCAGGAAGCCAGCCGGAAAGCCATAGCCGACACCTATGCGGACGCACAGGCCAAGATTGACGAGGCAAACAGGGCGGTCAGGGAAAGGGAAGACATTCTCATAGAGAACAGCATGAAAAGGGAAGAAATCCTCCGGGAAGAGTCCCGCAAGCGCGAGGACCTTCTGCGGAAGGAATCGGAAAAACGGGAAAGCATCCTGATGCTGAACCAGGACAGGATGATGGAGGGCATGAAATCCATAACGGATGCTTTAAACGACATTAAAGAAAGCTTTTCCGGGATTGACAGCAGGCTGGAAAAGATTGAAAGGAAAGTAGGGATCACGGATGAATGAGATGCAGGCGGCGGAGAGAAAAGTGCTCCGGGGGGACGTTATTGAAAAGCTTTATAAGAATTACGGGGTAGACTTAAGGATCGCCGTGCTCAGGAATTTCCTCCGGACAGGCGGATTCGTGACAGAGGATGAGCTTCAGAAAGCGATCTTCTACCTTGGCGGCGAGGAAAAGCGGTATGTCCATGTAGAAGTAAATGAGGATAACTGGCTGGACAGCATGATCTGGCTGACGCCCAAGGGCGTAAACCTTGCGGAAGGGGATATTAAGGACATAGGGGTGATTATTGATGGGTAATGTAATGGGTACGGCAATGAATGAGGAAATAAGGAAAGATATACTGGAACTGTGCAGGCAGGCTGCCCCTTACGGGGCAGGGATCCCGGTGCTGAAGGCAGCGCTCCGGAAGTGCGGCCATGATGTGGCGGATCAGGAGCTGATGATGCAGGTAAGCTATCTGGAGGGCAAAGGGCTGGTCAGGGTCGAAAAGATTGAAAACCGCAGGCTGGACATCCAGCGCAGGATTGTATTCCTGACGCCGGAGGGCACGGATTATCTGGAAGGCAACGGTCCGGATATTACGGGGGTTGGATGATATGGAGCAGAAGAACAGGAGCCACGGGAAGATCGACAGCCTCCCGCCGGAACTCAGGAAGGAAGTAGAGGAGCGCCTTTTAAATGGAGAAACTTATGAGGAAGTCTCCCAGTGGCTGAAAGGACAGGGGCAGGAAGTGCACCTTTCCAGCGTGGGGCGGTATGGAAAGAAGTTTCTCAATAAGTTTGAATCCGTCCGTATAGCAAAGGAATTTGCAAAGCTTCTGGCGGAGGATAACGTGGACCGTCCGGCTACGGAACTGCACGAAGCAAATAACCTGCTCGCCAGCCAGATCATCATGGAGGCACTGGTGGATGACTCCATGGATGCCAAGGCGAGGGCGGAAGCGGCAAAGAGCATTGCCGCCCTGCAGAGGGCGCAGATATCCAATGAGAACCTTAAGATCAAGGCAAGGAAGGAGCAGGGAGCCGTGCATGCCGCCATGGGCCTGCTGAAAGAGAAGGTCTTTGCCGAGATCGGGGAGAACCATCCGGAGATCGTGGCAACGCTCCTGGAGCTGGCAGAGAACACGGAACGGGAGCTGGCAAGAATGCAGCCGCCATAGGAGGCTTAATCATGAATTTTAAGCCCCATAAGGCTTGTCCTGCGCGGATATTATTTTGCGGGGCAGTTTAAGCCGTTTAAAGCGTTTTTAAAGCATATTCAGATGGAGGGAAGGGCAGTGCCCTTTCCATGCCCAAAAGAAGGTGGACAAAAATGGAAAGCAGCTGGAAGGAAAAGGCGGCATCATATTACAGGGATGGATTGAAAATAACGGACATAGCCGTGCTGCTGGATGTGAGCAGGCAGAGCGTTTCTGCATATATCAAAACCCTGCCGGATCTGGAGGAGATTAAGGAAAAGCGCCGGATGGCGTCTGCAAAAGCCCGCAGGGACTATAAAACAGCAAAACAGCGTGCCTACCGGAAAATAGAAGGAATGATGGCAGTGACGGGTGAGACCCTGCGGAGGGAGCATGATCTGGCGGCAGTGGAGCTGAGCAGGGAAATATATCATTAAGGGAAAAGGGGCACAGCCCTTTTTTTCGTGTTAAAAAACATTAAAAGGGGTTTAAACATGAGCAGCTTGGCGGAGCAGTTCCGGGAACAACTGAATAACAGGGATACAGTCCGGGAGCGGAACCTTGCCAGGGGGCGGAAAGACCTCAGGACATTCTGCAGCCTGCGGAAGCCTGATTTTTATAAGCCGGAACGGAAATATCAGGACGTGCTCTGCAGCACCCTTCAGGCGGCATATGAAAAAAAGCTGGTCAATGAAAAGACCGGAAAGCCGGTCAAATACCTGATCATCAACCTGCCGCCGGGTTTCGGGAAATCGTACACCCTTGCAAATTTTGTAAACTGGGCGTACGGGCAGAATATAAAGAGCAAAGTTATAACAGTGTCCTACAACAGCATCATTGCGCCGGAATTTGCCCGGACAACCAGGGACATGGTGGCGGAGGAGCCGGATCCGGAGGATGAAGAATCCTATACAACAAGGGACTTCTTTCCGCAGGTGCAGCTTAAGTACGGCGACAGCTCCGTAATGAAGTGGAGCCTTGAAGGCAGCTATACCAGCTATCTTGCCACGTCATTTGACGGAACGGTCACGGGCATGCGCGGGAATATCATCATTATTGACGATCCGATCAAGAATGACAAGGAAGCAGTCAATGATGCCGTGAAGGAAGGGCATTTTAATTATTTAAAGAATACGTTATCTTCGCGCGCCCTTCCCGGGGCGCTGTGGATAATAGTCCTGACCAGATGGGCAACAGACGACCTTGCAGGGAGGGTTCTTAAAAAATGGCCGGATAAGTGCCATGTGCTGGAACTGACAGCATTAGATGTGGATGGCCCGGAAGGGAAGAGTACCTGTGAAGATCTGTTCCCTACGGAAGACCTTCAGGACAAAAGAACCACTCTGGATCCCCATATATGGGGTGCAAACTACATGCAGAAGCCGGTAGACCTGCAGGGCGGCCTTTACGGGAAATTTAAGGAATATGACGAAATAGATCCGGACAAGTTTGAGAGGGTGGTCAATTACACGGATACGGCGGATGAAGGCAGCGACTTTCTGGCTGGCATATCCGGAGGGACAATCGGCAGGTATCTGTATGTCACGGACATTTATTATACGGATGAGCCTATGGAAGCCACGGAGCCGGAGCTGGCAAGGCGACTGCAGGTTAACGGGGTCAGGGAATGCATTATCGAATCCAATAACGGCGGGCGCGGGTTTGCCCGGAATGTCATCCGGCACCTGAGGGAGCTGAAATGCTTTAAGTGCTCCGTAACATGGTTCCATCAGTCCAAAAACAAGAGGACCAGGATCATCACCAACGCCTCCAATGTCATGGAGCAGGTAATAATGCCCCATGACTGGAAACAGCGCTGGCCCGCGGCGGCAGAACACATAGGGAAGTACCAGCGCAGGGGAAAAAATGACCATGATGATATAGAAGACTGCCTGACGGGCATTGTGGAAGTCGTAAACGGCGATGTGAAGGGAAAGAAAAAAGCCAGGGTCGGAAAAAAGAGCCGCCTGGGCATTTAGGAGGCAGGCATGTATAAGTTTAAGAAAGAGCAGGTGCTGGATCCCGTATTCCTTACGAAGCTGATAAGGAAATTTAAAAGGGAATGCGTCCCGCGCTTTAAAAAGGATCAGGAATACTACCGGGTCCAGACAAAAATTGAAAACAGGACCATGACAGACGGAAAGCCCAATAATAAGCTTGCGCACGGCTTCTGCCGTTACATTACAAATATGGCTACAAGTTATTTTGCAGGAAAGCCGGTCCGCTACATGGTGCCGGATCCCGGATATGACAGTGCATTAAAAGACGTTTTTAAAAATAATTACATAAATTCCCTCAATTTTGAGGTTTCCAAGGAAACCAGCAAAAAGGGGATTGGATTTTATCTTATATTTGTAAACGAGGATGCGCAGCTCCGCATCAAAAAGATAGATGCGGAGGGCATCATTCCGGTTTATTCGCCGTCGCTGGATGAATTTCTGGAGGCAGGGATCCGGATCTGGTCAGAATATGACGTTGACGGCATCCTGCTTGCGGAATATGCGGATGTGTATGACAAGGAATATATTTATCATTTTAAGCGCGGCGAAGGCAGGATAATTTATGAAAAGGCAGGAGAACCGGAGCTGCACATGCTGAATGACATTCCCATTATCGTGGTCTGGAACAATGAGGACAGGCTGGGGGACTTTGAACCGCATATATCCTTAAACGATGCCTACGACAACGCCCAGTCGGACACGGCAAACGATGCAGATTATTTTACGGATGCCTACCTCTGCATAACAGGGGCATCCGACATTCTGGAAGACGGCCTGGGCGGAGGGGAGCAGGATGAGGAAGGGAAGGCAGTGAAAAACCTCCGGAAAAACAGGATACTTTTTCTTGACGAGAACGGGCAGGCGCAGTGGCTGATCAAGCAGACGAATGACACGGCAAATGAAAACTACAAAAACCGGCTGTACAAAGACATTTTCTTTCTCAGCCAGGTTCCCGCGCTTTCGGACGAAAGCTTTGCGGGGAACCTTTCCGGCGTAGCCATAAAGTACAAGCTGATCGGGCTGGAAGAGCTTGCAATAATGAAGGAGAACTGCTTCCGTTCCGCGCAGACGAAGATGATAAGCATAATCACCGGATTTTTAAACCTGAAAATGAACCAGAAGTGGGATCCGGATACCGTTGAGCAGAAATATGACAGGAATTTTACCGAAAACCTTTCCGAAATGATTGAGAATGTGGCAAGGCTGGAAGGAACGGTGTCCAAGGAGACGCGGATAGAAATGCTTCCTGCGGATGTGGTAAAGGATGCCTCCACGGAACTGCAGCGGCTTAAGAAGGAAGCTTTGGAAGCGGAAAACCTTGCAAAAGTTGACATAAATGAATTGTAGGAGCGCGCATGGGGAAGAAATTATCTTACTGGGAAAGAAGGAGCTTAAAGGATAAGGCGGCTTCCGTCAACCGCGCGGAGGATTACCTGCTTAAGGAGCAGCAGAAGCTGTACAGTCAGGCGGCGGAGGAGATCCAGAAGGAGATAGAAAAATTATACCAGGCGTTTGCGGATCAGGAGGACATCACGCTTGCGGAAGCAAAAAGATGGATCAGCGGTGCGGATTTCAGCAGGATTGACTGGCAGGGAATGATAAAGGAGTCGCAGGAGCATCTTTCCGGAAAGCCTGAGGCGGAAAAGCTTCCCGGCAGTGTGGCCGCCCGGATAGAAAAACAGCATCAGGATCTGGAGGCGGAGATGAGGCTGTATTCCCGGAAGGGAAGAATATCTTATCTGGAACTGCGGAAGCTGGAAATAGACCGGAAGCTTTTAAGCCTTTATGACCGGCAGCAGGCAGGAATATATGATTACCTGAAAAGCGAATTTGACGATGGCTATTACAGGGGAATATTTAATGTCCAGCAGAGGATCGGCTTTGGAAAAGATTTTGTGCATCCAAATGAGAGGGCAGTGGAGAAGGCAATACTGAACCGTTATGACAAGAGGAATTATTCCAAGACCCTGTATGCACACTGTAAAAACTTTTCGGATGACCTGCGCCGGAACCTGACGACAGGACTGATCCGGGGGGAGAGCCTGGACAAAATGGCATCACGGATCCGCCGGAGGATGGATGTGGCGTACAGCGCGGCAAAGACGCTGGTAAGGACAGAGACAGCTTATGTGTTTGAAAAAGCCATGAAGGAGTCCTATGAAGCCGCAGGGGCTGAGTGGTATGAGTATTATGCCACACTGGACAGCCTGACAAGCGAAGCATGCCGGAACCTTGATGGAAAGCATTTTAAGGTGAAAGATGCGGTCACAGGGAAAAATTATCCGCCCATGCATCCCAACTGCCGGAGCACGACTGTCTGCTGGTTCCCCGATGAGGAGGAAAAGAAGGCAGCCACGACAAGGCTGGCAAAAGATGAAAACGGGAAATATTATGAAGTGCCAGCAGACATGACTTATAAACAGTGGAGGGCGCGGTACGGGCCGGAAGAGGATATAAAGGGCAGGCTTGGGAAGCTTCTGGATACGGCATCTGACAGGAAAAAGCCGATAGGGCTTGGGGAACTGCCGGAAGCAGCCCGGCTTATGGAGAACATATGGAAAAATGACACGCCTGCAGGAAAACTGCTGCGCAGCCATTGGGAAGAGGTTCAGGTCATCAATACAAAAGCAAGGAAGACACAGTATCTTCCGGCAACCGGACAGATCCGGTACCATGCGGAAAAATCAAAGGCAGACACCAGAGGAGAATATGCTTCCCTCTGGCATGAGATCGGGCACAGGATGGACCACCTGACAGGAAACAGGTCGGAACTGAAAATATTCCGGGATGCAATAATAAGCGACAGTGAAAATTTGTTTCAAAGCTTGATTGACAGCGGTGGCTATGCTAACATAGAAGCAGTATATGGGTACTTGAAAGGAAAACGAGGGCAGGATCCTTTTTACAGAGACATTATAGACCTGCTGGATGGGGCGTCCGGGAAAAGGATAATTCCGGGAGGCAGCCACAGCGCAGAGTATTGGAAAAGGGACCATGCGCTGGAACATGAAGCTTATGCCCATTTCTTTTCCGCGATGATGGTGAATGCTCCTGAAAAAATAGCGGCAATGGAGCAGGCATTCCCAAAAGCGTGGGAGATATTCAAGGAGGTGCTTAAAAGTGGGCAGCATACCTGATTTTTTAAAAGACAACAGGACAGAAGAGGAAAAAAAGAGGGCGCGCGAATGGCTGGAGTATTCTGATAAGATTGACGCAGAATATGACCAGAAGTTTCCAGACAGCACGCCGTATCTTGGGCTGTCTGATAATATGTCTGATGATGAATTTTACCGGATGCTGGAGGAGTGCATTGAAAAGGGGAAACCCATGGAAGAGCTTTATCCGGATTACACGCTCAGCCCGGATGAGTTTGCTGAGGGAGAATTTATAGATTAAAACATAAAGCAGGGTTAAAAACATGTTAAAGGTAACTTTAAGGGATTGTGCAGATGCGCGGTCTCTTTTTAATTGCAAATTTTTAGGAGGTCAAAAATGGAAAACGAGACAAGCACAACAATGAAAACGGCAGAGACGGCGGAAACGGCAGGCGCGGCAGCACTGCCACAGGAAGAGGGCACGGATACAAAGCCCGCAGAGCCTGGCGGAGCCAGTATGGAAGCTTCCGCAGAATCCAAGGGCGGAGCAGTTTATGATCAGGCGTACATTGACCGGATGCTTGCGTATCAGGCGCAACTGAGGGATGAAGCCGTGGCGGAAGCCCTGAAGGTGGCGGGCATGGATGCAGAAAGCAAGGAAGCTTATGAGAAGCAGAAAGAAGAAAAGCGCCTTGCAGACCGTGAGGCGGGCATTGCGCTCCGCGAGCTGAAAGCGGATGCGCGGGGACTGCTGGAGGAAAAGGACATTCCGGCAGCATTCCTTGACATCCTGGTCGGAAAAGATCTGGAAGAGACCAGAAAAAATGCGGATGCTTTTAAGAAGCAGTTTGACTCGGCCGTCCAGGCGCAGGTGGAGAAGCGGATCTCAGGGAGGACCCCTTCGGGAGAAACCGGGGGAGGCGCATCCGGCGGGACGGCGGCAATGGAATCAGAAATTGACAAGTATATGAATTAGGAGGAAAAGAGGATGCCTTTAAACACATTAGAGTACAGCACGCTGTTACAGAAGAAATTAGATGAGAGAGCCGTACTTGGACTTACATCCGGCTGGATGGATGCAAATGCAGGACAGGTGGAGTATAAGGGAGGAAATAAGATCAAGATGCCGGAGATCTCAACTACCGGGCTGAAAGATTATGACCGGGATGACGGCTATCCCCAGGGCTCCGTAAGCCTTACCTTTAAGGAGTATGAGATGACGATGGACAGGGGCACCTCCTTCCAGCTTGACGCCATGGATGTGGACGAGAGCAATTTTATCGCAAGCGCAACGTCCGTGGTCAGCTCTTTCCAGACAGAGCAGGTTGTCCCGGAGATTGATTCCTACCGCTACAGCAGGCTCCATTCACTGATTGCGGCGGCGGGCAGGAACACGGTATATGTGCCTGCAGAAGGGACTTTATGGAAAAAGCTGCAGGAAGACATTGCGAAAGTCCGCGATGTGGTCGGCGAGGAGGCGCCGCTTGTGATCACGATCGCACAGCCGGTCAAGACCTTGCTGGAGCTGGATGACAAGTTTACGAAGGTCCTGAACGTGGCAGAGTTCAAGGCAGGGATTGTCAATACCAGATTAAAGGAATTTAACAACTGCTTCTTTAAGCCGGTCCCGTCGGCGCGCATGAAGACGGCTTATCTTTTTAAGGACGGCAGAAAGGAAGGAGAGCAGGAAGGCGGGTTCGCTCCGGCAGAGACCGCAAAGAACATTAACTGGATCATCACGCCGCAGAAGGCGCCGATCGCCGTCACGAAGCAGGACAAGATGAAGATCATTGATCCGGACACATACCAGAAAGCAGATGCATGGTTTATCGGGTACAGACGGTACCACGAGCTGTGGCTCCCCGAAAGAAGACTTGCGAAATGCTGGACAAACGCGGAGGGATAAAAAGATGAGGGAAATGATGCAGAAACTCAACGTGGTAAAATATGCCACGTCAGAAGCGAAAAAAAACGATCTCCTTAAAAAGGGGTTTGCCGTTCCGGCATCCGGCGCTCCTGACCTGGCGGGGCAGCAGAAGCCGGATGCGGCGGAGCCCGGAAAAGAAGACAAAAAGAACTCCAGGCAGAACAGAAATGCCGGAAAACTTCCGGATGCAGGACAGAAGGCACCTGCGGACACTGACGGGAACGGCGGTGGCGGCAATGCCTGACATGGAGCAGATGCTGGCAAAATTAAAGCTCCGGCTGGAAATAGAGGAAGGAGTGACGGCACATGATGCCGTCCTCCGGCAGATGCTGGAGGATGCAGTGGCGGCGGTAACGCTGTTCTGCAACCGGAAAACTTTTCCCTACCAGCTGGAATATATTGCCCGCCAGATGGCAGTAAATGCTTTCGACAAGGACAACGGGGACCACGTGGCTTCCATCAAGCGGGGGGACACGCAGATCACTTATTCGTCCACGATAACAGAAAATTCAATGACACAGGAGCAGAGGGACATCTGCTGCAAGTTCCGGCGGTTCCGCACCGGATAGGAGGAATGGAAAAATGAGATATGAGGATTTGAAGTACAGGAAATCAAGAAGGGCGGTGGAAACGGATGCGGGGAAAAAGGGAAGCAGAAATTCTGGCAGGGACATTCCGGGACCAGCTGACCGTATACCGGAAGGAAAGGGCAAAAGATCCGGAAACGCTGCAGACGCTTGAAAAAGATGTGCTTATTTATGAAAAGATTCCCTGCGCCCTGAGCCGGGGAAGCAGCGGCAGGCCGGACCGTCAGGAGTTCCACAGCGAGAAACAGTTTGAAGCGGTTATTTTTACCATGCCGGGAGCAGAGATGAAGGACAATGACCGGGCGGAGATCATCACGGAGGCAGGACAGGCATTTAAAGGGATAACCGGAAAAACATTCGGCTACATATCCCATGGGGAAACGCCTTTTGCGGCGGAGGAGCTTACATGAGCATGAAAAGCCTGGAAGACCTTGAAAGGGCGTTTGCCAGAGGGCTTTCAGAGTGGGAAAGCAGGACAGCCCTGGAGCATGCGGAAAAGATAGGGAAAAAATGCATCCGTGAAATTAAACGGAAAACTCCGCATATTACAGGCAACCTAAGGCGCAGATGGGACAGTCATGCGGAAAAGGGAAACAGTGATATAAAAATTCACCTGACCAATGATGCTGATTATGCGGCTCCCGTAAATGACGGACACCGCATTGTCCGGGGAGGCAGGACAGTGGGATACAAAGAGGGACATCATATGCTGGAAAAGGGAACAGCTTCCTATCAGGAACATTATTTAAAGGATGACCTGCAGAATATGGCAGATGGCCTTGGGAAAGCAATGAAAGGATGATATTGATGACGCTGCTGGATATTAGAAACGGACTTATTAAGATTCTCCGGGAGAATACGGAAATTGAGGATATTACGGGAGAAGACATTACGCAGTCAGGAAGCGGTTCTTTTTTACATATCCAGCTGGTGCCCCTGTCTTCCAGGACAATGGCGGCGGGACACTGGATTCGGAAGGAAATACTGGTAGACATTGCTTATATGGAAAAGCTTGTAACTTCCAATGAGAAGATTTATGCAGTCCTTGATAAACTGGACGGGATTTTCAAGCCGTTCTTCCATATCTGCGGAAGGGCATTTTCACCACCGGCACAGATGGACATAACGGATGACATCGGGCATTACAAGATGACATTGGAATTTAATGATGCGGTTCCTTTTGCTGATGAGGAGCCGCTTGCAGAAAATCTTAGGATAGAATGGAGGAAAAAGGATGGGATTACCTGAAATACTGATAAGCTTCCAGCAGAAGGCTTCATCCGCCGTCCAGAGAAGCACGCGGGGAATGGCGGCCATACTTCTGGATGATGATACGGCGGAGCAGTTCCTTACGCCGTACAGGAGGGAAAAGGAACTGAAAAAGGAAGACTGGAAAGAGGATTCTTTAAAAATGCTTAAACTTGCCTTTAAAGGGGCGCCGCAGAAGGTTCTTGCAGTCCGGATGTTAAAAAAGGACGGAAATGCAGACCTTGAAGGGACGCTGAGGGAAATCCTTCCGGTGAACATAGACTATCTGGCATATCCCGGATATGTTCCGGGGCAGATGGCGGCCATAAAGGAATTTTTAAAGGAAGCCCATGCAAAAGGGAAAAAGATAAAAGCAGTCCTTCCGTCCTGTGGCGCGGACTGCGAGCATATTATCAATTTTGCCACGCCCGGCGTGACAGCAAAGTGGGAAGATCTGGAAGAGGTTCTGGAATATGACTGTGCCCAGTACGCCTGCCGGATCGCAGGGATCCTTGCAGGGCTTCCGCTTACCCAGAGCAGCACTTATTATGCATTAGACGAGGTGGTGGATGCACAATTGGATGCAGACCCGGATTCCGCGATCGATGCAGGAAAGCTTGTCCTTGTGTTTGACGGAGAAAAATATAAGATCGGCAGGGGCGTGACAAGCCTTGTAAAGACAACGGAGGAAAAGCCGGAGGATCTGAAAAAGATTAAGATCGTGGAAGGAATGGATGTGCTGGTGCACGATATCCATACAACCTTTGAGGAATCTTATGTAGGGAAAGTAGTAAACAGCTATGACAATAAGCAGATGTTTGTAGGGGCAGTAAATGATTATTTCCGCAAAATACAGGGATCCATATTGGATGGAAGTGCAGAAAATTATGTGGAAGTCAGTGCAGAGATGAACAGGGAATATCTGGAAGCGCATGGAACCGACACTGCGGACATGACGGAGCAGGAATTAAAGGAAGCTAACACCGGAAGCTGGATGTTTCTTGCCGGCAGCGTAAAATTTCTGGATGCGGCAGAAGACTTAAAGCTTCAAATGGAGATGTAGGAGGAAGGGGCAGAAATGAAAACTATTAAAGGAAACCGCGTGCTTTCCGGCACGTGGGCTGAGCTGTGGTATAACGGATTCCTGATCGGGGAAATGACAAAGATTTCTGCAAAAGTGACAGTGAACCGTGAGGATGTACAGCTTGGAATTGACGTGGATTCTAAAATAACCGGGCAGAAAGGCGAGGGAACCATAACCCTTGCAAAAGCTTACACACGATTCGAAGATGTCCGTGCAGAGATCAGCAGGGGAAAGGATCCAAGAGGAACTATCATTGCAAAGCTGAAGGATCCGGATGCGGAAGGAGCACAGACAGAACGTTATCAAATCGGAAATGTTGCATTATCGGAGTTTGGGCTTGAATGGGAGAAGGGAAGCGTGGTCAAGCAGGATTATCCGTTTTCATTTACTCCCTCAGACATGATTTTATTGGATAAGATCAGTGAAGAGTAGGAAACAGGAGGATAAGAAGATTATGGACAGCAAGATAGTTATGTTTGAAAAATTTGCACAGCAGGCGGCAAAAAGGCTGGAGGAGAGAAAAAAACGCCGTACAGAGACGCTTAAGGTCAAAGGCGCGGACGGAATGGAAGACCTGGTGCTTGAAATCAGGGGGCTTTCGGATACCGAGATGAACGAATGTTTTGAATTTTCCAATGATTCCATTGAGGTTGACAGGTATACCATTTACTGTGCATCAAAGACGCTGCAGGAGGCGGCAAAGATTATGGCGGCATCCGGACAGCTCCAGCCGGGGAAGGAATACAAGATTACGGAAATGTTTACTGCCGCACAGAGGAATTTTATAGCCAGGAGGGTGCTGACATTATCAGGAGCTTTGGGCGATGCAGGGGTTGAAATCATAAAGGAGACGGATGAGATAAAAAACTCCTGAAGCAGTCAAGGATCATGTGGGTAGCGGGGTACTGGATGGAGCGCGGTTTTAAACCGGAAGAGATCCTTTCCCTGCCGCCCGGTGAACTGGCTGTGTATCATGCGGTAGCAGAGCTTAACAGGGAACAAGCCAGACAGGACATGAAGGAAGCCTTTCTGGAGGCTTTTGCGGTCATCATGAAAAGCATTTCGGGAAAGTGAGGTGGATCTGAATGTCTGAGGTGTTCGGCGCTGTGCTGTCCATAAAAGACAATGTAAGCGGCGTCATGAAGCAGGCGAAGGAATCCACCAGCGGATTCCGGGGCGAAGTGGAGAAAGCCAAAAAGGAGCTGCAGAAGCTGGACAAGCAGAAAGTAAAAGAAAAAGAGCTGAGGATCAAAAATACTGCAGCCTATAAGGCGATAGAAGATGTTAAAAAGAAACTTGAGCCTGTAGCCAAGAAGACTATCGAACTAAAGGCAAAGACGGAATCGGCGGTTGAGAAGGTCAAGAAGGTCAAAAGCCATTTAGACAAGATTAAAGACAGCAAAGTAGTAAATATAGCAGTGCACGGCGCAGAAAAGGCAGCCAAAGCAATGGGCAGGGCGGCGCTGATCGGCACGGCGGCGGCATTTACCACAGCGGCGGCCGCCGGAGGCATGGCAGTCAAGTCGGCGGCGGAGTATCAGGCGCAGATGCAGAACGTCGGCACCCTGCTGGATGGGGATGTAAGCGGAAAGCTCCAAGGCATGTCAAAAGAGCTTAAACAGGTATCCATTGATACGGGCGCGGCAACATCAGACCTGACAGACGGGCTTTACCAAGTTGTTTCTGCTTTTGGCGAATCATCCGAGTCGGTTAAGCAGCTGGAAATTGCCGCAAAGGCGGCAAAAGCGGGAAATGCCACAACTACGGATTCCGTAAACCTTCTGTCGGCGGTAACCAAAGGATACGGGGATACCTCTGCGGAAGCAATGCAGAAAGCCTCCGATCTGGCATTCATGACGGTAAAGCTTGGACAGACAAGCTTTCCGGAGCTGGCATCCAGCATGGGGCAGGTGATACCGCTTGCCTCCACCCTGAAAGTAAGCCAGGAAGAATTATTTGGCGCAATGTCAACCCTGACAGGCGTCACGGGCGGCACGGCAGAAGTGACTACGCAGTTAAAGGCGGCTATGCAGTCGTTCCTTTCCCCGTCTTCGGAGATGGAGAAAACGCTGAAAGGAATGGGCTATGCTTCCGGCGCGGCGGCGCTGGAAAGCGAAGGGCTGGGCGGCATTCTTACAAAGCTGATGGAAAGCGTGGATGGAGACACGGTTGCCTTTGCAAACCTTTTTTCCAGCGTAGAGGCAAAAAACGCCGTGCTGGCGCTTGCCGGAAGCCAGGCAGAAAACTTTGCGGAAAAAACGGATGCCATGCGGGAAGCTTCCGGCGCCGCCGATGCGGCCTTTAAGACACAGACTGCTTCCGTTTCGGCTATGGCATCCAAGCTTAAAAATGCTGGAAGCGTCATGCTGACCAGCTTGGGGGAAAAGGCTCTGCCTTATATCCAGACGGCGCTGGAAAGCGTGATCGACAGGCTGCCGGAATTGACGGAAGCAATGGGGAGCATGGTCGAGAAAGCAGGCCCTGTTATCGGGAAGCTTGCCGGCGGGATTTCCGGCATGGCATCTGCGCTTAAGCCGGCAGTCATCCAGATCGGGTCAATGTTCCAAAATGCAATGGCTCAGGCACTCCCGGCTATCGCGGCAGTAAAGGATAACATGGTGAACCTGCTCCCGGCAGTGGAGCCGGTGGTCACGTCACTGGCAGGGATTGTCTCCTCAGCGATACCGCCGCTGGCTTCAATTTTTTCAGGATTTTCCAGCGTAGTGGCGGCAGTGATGCCGGTAATTTCTGGCATCATTTCAGATGCAGGGGGCATGGTCTCCCGGGTCTTTGGCGAGATGGGGTCTGAAACAGGAGTCCTGCAGAAGATCTTTGCCGCGGCAGGCTCGGCAATAGCGTCCGTGCTGTCCACGGCATGGGATGTAATAGGCCCGATAGCCAATCTTGCCATAGAAGCATGCGGGCTTGTGGCGGATGCCATAGGCTGGGCGTTCCCTTATGTGCAGGGAGTGATTGAAGCCGTATGGGACGTGATCGGCCCCGTCTTTTCGGCAGTCGGTGACGGGATTGATTTTGTAGCTTCCGCAGTAAAGAAAATACGCGGAGGCGGTGACGCGTCTGCGGGGGGAGGCAGTGGAGCCGGTGCTCCCGCACCAGCAGCCAATGCTACGGGAACCTCCTTTTTCCGGGGAGGCTGGACAACGGTCGGGGAGCATGGGCCGGAGCTTTTAAACCTTCCAGCCGGAAGCAGGATAATGTCTAATTCAGAGACCAGGCAGGCGGCAGGCGGACAGAAAAGCTTCCAGATAAATATTGAACGCATGGAAGTCCGCAGTGACGGCGACATTGAAAGGGTAGCAGATGAGATTGTAAAGAGGCTTGAAGAGGCGGAGGAAAACCAGTAATGGGCAATACAAGGACTGTTCTCATCATAACAGATGACAGCCGGTTTGAACTGGCTGTCAATCCCCGCGAAATAAGCGTGGCGCAGGACAGCAGGGACAAGGCCATTGACCTGCTGAATGTGGGCGAAGTAAACGTGCCGGGAAACAGGGGATTGATAAAAGTAGCGATTGCAACGTTCCTTCCGGACAGCGGAAGCCCATTTTTTAAAGGCAGTGCACCGGAAACAATGGTGCAGGCGGTAAAAAAAGCAAAAAACGGAAAAAAGGCGCTGCGGATCATCATATCCGGAACGGATGTCAATACCCTGTTTACCGTGTCTTCCATGAATGAAACATACAAGGAAGGGCAGGCAGACATTTACATATCATGGGCTTTTACGGAAGTCCGCGACTTGAACACCGGACAGGTGGCAAGCTGGGTAAAGCGGTATACGGAAACCGGCCTTTGCAGCAGGAACACAGGAAATGCAGTGCCGAAAACCGTAAACGTACAGAAAGATGATTCTTTGTGGAGCCTGGCACGGCGTTATTATAATGACGGCGCCAGATGGAAGGACATAGCGGATATGAACGGCCTGACGGAGGACCGGGTTTCTGCAGGAATGAGGCTGGTGATGCCGGGATGAATGTAACAGTTAACGGAGTAGATTTTTCTAAGCATATTGAAAGCATAAACTGGTCGGGGGATGAAAACCAGCTTGCAAGAAAAGTTTCCATATCCTACCTGTATGCGCCTGACAGCCAGACGATCCACAGCGTGGCTGCTTCTAAAGGGAGCAGGCTTATAATGTCAGACGCAGGGAAAATCTGGTTTGACGGGATCATTGTGGCGGAAGAAAGATCCGAATCCGGGGTAACCATGCAGAACACGGCTTATGATTATGCGTGGTATCTCAAAAGCAAGGCGCTCGGAGTTTATAAAGGGACGCCCGGGATGATAGCAGAGCAGGTGTGCGGAGAAAACGGGATTCCATGCGGGAGCATTTATGATCCGGGAGGGGAAGCCGAAATAATCAGCACTGGAGAAAAAAGCATAAGCCAGGTAATAAATGAAGCGTACGAAGGGAAAGACGCACATATTTTTATGAACGGGATGAGCCTCTGCATTGAAAAGTACGGGGCGGAGCTTGCCGGAGTAGTAACGGGCGATGATTATGTGACGGATGGAAGCTATAAAAGCAGCATTGAGAATATGGTCAACAAGGTAGTGCTTCTGGATGCGGCAGATCAGCCGGTGGGAGAAGTTACAAATGGCCTGCAGCAGTATGGAACCATACAGGATGCTTATAAGATCTCAGGCAGTGAGGTTAATCTGACGGCAGAGGCGGAAAAGCTCCTGAAGGGGATTGAGGAATCCGGGAAGATTACCGTAAAAGGGCTGCCCTCCTTTCAGACGGGAAAAGCCGTTATTGTAGAAAAAGTAAACTCCAAGATCAGGGGCAGGTTTGTGATTATATCAGACAGCCATACAATGCGTGATGCGGAACATACGGCATCGCTCGGCCTCCGGTTTGACACGGTTGTCTGAAAATAAGAAGGGGATGGTGTAATGGCGCAGGGAAACTCTTATGCCAGGATGCTGGAAATCATGAAGCGGCAGGGCAAGGCATTTAACGGTTATGAAATGACATCTGCAAAGGTGATGGAGGTTGAACCGCTCAGCATTGCCGTAAATGGACAGGTTATAAGTGACCACATTGTTCATAATGGCCTGCTTACATCGGACAAGGATGAGGAACTACAGGAAATTCTTGATGGAGAGGAATTTATTTCAGACGGATTAAAACAGTTTTTAACTGATCTTTACAAGGAGTTAAGAGTGCAGGCTGGTGATAACGTATTGGTGCAGAGGGTAGGCAATAGTTTTTTTATCTGCGGGAAGGTGGCAGAATGAGCAGCATATTTCCTTTTACCATACAGGATCCGGTACGGGAGGCAGAGGCGGAAGACAGCCTGACGGTATTTAGGGAGCTGGCATATGATTATGAAAATAACTGCCTGCTCCGGAGGGGCGGAAAGCCTTATCTGATAGAAAAGGATGAAGCTTTGAAGGTGTGGATTTATAAAGCACTCAAAACAAAGCGTTTTGCCTGGCAGGCTTACAGCCATACATACGGCACTGAAATGGATAATGTAATAGGGGTGAGCAATGATCCAAAGATCATTGACAGTGAGATCAAGAGATATATTATTGAAACACTGATGGTTAACCCTTATATTCAGGAACTGTCTGATTTTTCTTTTGAACATGAGCTTTCCGCAGTCACTGTCAGCTATACAGTGACAACTATTTATGGAAGGTTTACGCACGAAAGTGAGGTCTACAATGAATAATGATTTTATATCCATATTAGAAAGAATGAAAGACCGGATAGGGATGGAAGCCGACAAGAGGGAGGGCACGTGGACAGGAGACAACCTGCAGGCAGTGGCAAACGAACTGGCGAGGATTTATTCAGAAGACATTGAATCCATTCTGCCGCAGGCTTTTGTGGCGACAGCCACAGGAAGCAATCTGGACAGCGCCTGCAGTGACTATGGGATTGCCAGAAGAACGGCAACGGCGGCAGAGGTAATGGTAGAACTCCGCGGGGAGCCTGGAATCTATCAATGGGTACAGCTTTATGCAGGAGATATTGTATTTACCGTGCCGGGCAGCTTCACGCTTCCTCCTGAGGGGAGCATCTCTGTAAGGGCAGTGTGCACGCAGGCGGGCGGTATTGGAAATGTGGCGGCAGGAGCCATCAATAAGGCTGATACAAACAGGATTACAAAAGCAGCCAATGCCCTTGTGGCTGCAGGAGGCTATGATGCGGAGTCAGACGATTCATTAAGGGAAAGGACTCTGGAACACATACGGATGCCTGCTAATTCCGGGAATATTGCACATTATGTGCAGTGGGCAAAAGAGGTATCGGGAGTAGAAAAGGTAAAGGTGTATGACCTTGCACGCGGGCCGGGAACCGTGGATGTGGTGATTATAGCAGACGGCAACGCCCCGGCACCGCAAAAACTGCTGGAGGCTGTGGAGGAAAACATAGAAGCCCAGCGCCCGATCGGGGCTGATGTGCTTGTTGCATCGGGGCAGGCAGTAGATCTTCTTATTGAAGCCCGTGTAATTGTCAAGAAAGGCTACACGGCGGAAAGCATACAGAACAGTCTATACCAGCTTTTAAAAGAGCACTGCGGAAAGGCGGCTTTCCAGTCGCAGATCATATCATATCTGGGGATGGTAAACCTTTTATTTGACTGTCCCGGAGTAGTCGATACTGAGTCGTTTTCCATTAATGGGGAAAGCAGAAGCATAAAGCTTGAAAACAGGCAGTTTCCAGTGCCGATGCTCCCGGCGGTCACGGTGGAGGTAGAGAAAGATGCTTAATAAAAGCGTGCCGCCTTTTGTGGCGCAGATGCGGGAAATGGCAGAACTATTCATGGCAGAACAGCCGGAGATTGACCGGATGGAAAGGGAGCTCACGGAACTTTTGCAGCAGTTCTATATAAAAACGGCGACATATTCACTTGAACAGTGGGAAGATGAATTTGGAATTGAAAGAAATTCAGCCCTGACCATGATGCAGCGGAGGGCAAGGGTTCTGGCAAAGTTGAACAGCAATCCGCCTGCTACGGTGAAAATGCTGGAAAACCTTGTTTTTCAGATTTTATCTGCAAATGCGGTAACGATCGTAGAATACCCGGCAGAATATTGTTTTGACATCTATGTAAACAGCGACTATCTGGTTGAAACTTTTGATATAGCAGACGAAGCCGTAAGGCTGGCAAGACCGGCACATTTATCCTATAAATTTATTAACCGCCTGATCAGAAATTCCACTTCAAGAATTTATTATGGGATCGCGGGCGGTTATATCGGGATCGTGAGAGGAGCAGTGGAAGAATGAATTTTTGTCTTACTACAAAAGGAAAGGAATATATAGCAAAGGTAAATGCTGGATTGATGCAGATGCATCTTACAAAAGCTGTGACAGGATCCGGAAGTTCTTCCAGTCTGGAAATACTTACTGCTGTAGTTGATGAAATGCAGCAGATACAGCTTGATGAGGTGGAGGCACAGGGAGAATATACATATATAACCTGCGTGCTGACGAATCTTGAACTGGACAGGGAATACGTACTGCGCCAGATTGGGCTGTATGCGGTGGATGATATGGGAATTGAGTCACTCATCATTGTCGGACAGGATAAGTATGGTGACCGGATTCCGGTGCTGGCGGAAAAGGAAGTAGAGTATCAGTATAATATCGGGATGCGGGTCAGTAATGCTTCGGAAGTGACCTTTGATTTTTCCGTAAATGATTTTCTGCGGAAAAAATATTTTTACGAACATCTGGAAGAGTTTGAGGAATATAAAAAAGCCATACAAAACCAGTTCAAGGCGCTGCCTAAGGTAAAAGTCGGATCAGCAGAACAGCTGGACAGAAAAGATACAATCTTAATGGAACTGCTCAAAGATACCAATAAAGTATACAGGATCTTGGAGAGGGACTCAGAGGATAACCGGCATGAGTATGAACTGGCGGCAACCTTTAAAACGGCGCTGGAACGAAAGCCTCTTAGAACAGAGGAATCTTTAGCAGTTCTTTTTGGCAAGATACAAAAATGGCTTGAGGACTTAAAGATAAACTGCTTTAAAGAAGCAGACAATCCCTTTGTCCTTATGACATTGGCAACTTATAAACCGCCTTCATTAAGAACGCCGGGCAGCTTATACGGGCTTGTTACAAAACAACGCGGTCTGATCATTATATTTTTTAATCGATTTGTCCACGGAACAGAGGAGCCCCGCGTTGAAAATACGATATATGGAATTGAGACTGCTGAACGGGCAGAAGCCGTTAAGGCAGAAAATCCGTATAAAGGGATAATAAGCAATATAGTTTATCTTGAAGACGGTAAGGAAGCAGAACGAAAGCCATATATGTTTTATGGCAGAATAACTGGAATAAAATAGTAGGAGGAAAGTGATATGGCAGAAAGATATTTATCAACGGAGCTTCAGGATGAAAATGGGAATGTAATCTATCCGCACACGGAGGCAGACATTGTTTTCACATCAGATGGGAAATCGGTGGAGGAGCACATGAGTGGAGATGTTACAGATGCCGATATTCAGGAAGTAATGGCAGGCACAGGCAATCAGACTGAACCGGGTAATAAGCTTTCAGTTAAACAAAAGATTATGAACGCACTTAAGAAATATCAGGCATTATTTAATATGAAAATACTTGATACGATTGAGGAGGTCGAAGCAAATACGGATGATGGGTATTTGATGGGAGCAAAGGCTGGTGCTGAATTAATTAATGATTTAG
>JAMPFR010000039.1 GCA_023664365.1 Acetatifactor muris
GCGGCGACGGATGCGAAGCAGACGCTTTTATGAATGGGAGGGGCTGAACTGTTACTCTGAAATTGCTTACAGAACTCCCCGTCTTTCATGCCCTGTGGTATATTCTTTAAATTGCGGTTCAGCTCCCAGCAGGAAAGTATCCAGCACCGCTTTCGTCTCCCCGGCGCTCTCCACGGTAAAGTCCAGGCGGCAGCGCACCTTTGCCGTCCATTTTGCAAGCTCCCGGTGCAGGGAAAGGGGAACGCTGTTGTAAATGACATTCGTGCAGTGGGCGCAGTTTCGCACCACCGGAAAACCCTTGCCGTATCTGTCAATCAGGATCGTTCCCGCAGAATTTTGGGGATTACACCTGTCTGTGGTTCGCAGAATACAGTTTGCGGTAATCATCATGGGAATTCTGCCGTAGACCGGCTTTTCAAAGGGCAGACCGCTGCAAAGCAGCTGCTTCTGCTCTGTGGCTTTCAACTCATAGGGGAGGCAGAAGCTGTCGATTTTGCCCCCGAATTGCTCTGCCGCCGCCCTGTTCCAGGTATAGACAGAGGCGTCCAGATGCCACAGTCCGTTCTTTTCCCTGCTTTCCAGAAAACCCAGCCCGTCCGGGCTGCGGACCAGATAACCGGAAAAAGGCGTTCCCTGTCCGCACATGGCATATAAGTCTTCCAGACAGGCTTCATCCGACTCTCTGAGAATCCGGGGCAGGGCAATCAGCAGCGGGCAGTATTCGGACAGCTCTTTACAGGTTTCATGTTTTCCGCGTACCAGATTCTCGGACAGATAAATGCAGGCCGGCGGGAACTTCACGGCAGGATCTGCTTCCTTGCTTTTTGTTAAAAACTGCCTGTCGCCGGAGTGCTTCTCCAGCCATTGCACAAGTCCCGTCAGCTGTTCTTCTGTGGAAAGTGACACGGAAAATCCCCGGGCCGGAACTGCCGCTTCCGGATACCCGTTCTGACAGTGCTGTTCCAACCGTTCCGCATCTGTTGACGGATGACTGACTCCCCTTTTTTCTCCCCTCCCACTCACCACGGCAGTCAATTCAGCCCCTGTCTCATCGCCGGCCTGCAGCCCCCGTTCATCCCCTTCGGTAAGCGCCTCCTCTAACCTGCACACAGCCTGCCTGCGCAGCTCATTTATCTGTCCCAGAGGATAAAAGACATCCGCCTCCGCCTCCACCGAAATTTCACTCGGAAAAAATGGGCTGTCCCCCAATTTCCCCAGCTGCTTTCTGATATTTTCTTCTGTGATGGGCTGACGGAGAGCCTTCTGTACCGGTTCTCCCGTGACAGTAACTGACGTTTTTTCGTGGAAAAATCCTCCCTCTGCGGCGGCAGTGAGAGACGCCGCTTCTCCCTTCCGGAAAACCCCATGAAGGGTCAGAGGCAGCCTCTTTTTCTCTTCCAGGTACTGCCGCCTGATATCTGCGAGCAAAGCCTCGTCACTTCCGCTGTAAGCAGGGCTGTCCAATGTAATCATTTCTCTGCCGTTTCTTCTGAAATAATATCCGTCCTGCACCTGACTGCGAATGTAAAGAGATGTCAGGATACCTCTGTCCGGCTTATCCACGGAAAAACGTTCTCCAGCCTCCGCCGTTCCGTATTTTTCCCGCAGCTCATAATAGGAATCCATATATTTTCGATAGACAGCCGTGACGCCTGCGGCATATTCCGGCTTCTTCATTCGGCCCTCAATTTTAAAGGAATCGACGCCCGCCTCCATGAGTTCCGGTATATGCTCTATCGTACACATGTCCTTCAGGCTTAAGAAATACTGCTCCCTGCTCCGCTTCCCGCCTGTCTCCACGGAATAAGGCAGGCGGCAGGGCTGGGCGCAGCGGCCTCTGTTGCCGCTCCTCCCTCCAAGGATGCTGCTGAAAAGGCACTGGCCGGAATAGCAATAACACATGGCGCCATGAATAAAGGTTTCCAGTTCAATGTCCACCTTCTGCTTTATTTCCCGGATTTCCTCCAGACTGATTTCCCTGGCAGGCACGATCCTGCAGGCTCCCATTTTTTTCAAAAGCTTTGCTCCGTTACTGCCGCAAAGGGTCATCTGTGTGCTGACGTGAAGGGCCAGTCCCGGAAAATGCTCTTTTAAAAGCCGGAAAGCGCCAAAATCCTGAACAATAACGCCATCCAGGCCGCTCTCGTAAAAGGGAAGAATGTGATGAGGCAGCTCCTCCAGTTCTTCTTCCTTCATCAGGGTATTTACCGTAAGGTACAATCTGCATCCCATGATGCGACCATAGCGAATACATTCGATCAACTCTTTATCCGTAAAATTTTCGGCATAAGCCCTTGCCCCGAAACGCTGACTGCCCAGATATACAGCGTCTGCACCGGCCTTTACCGCCCCGTAAAAAGCAGCCGGGCTTCCGGCAGGAGCCAACAGTTCCACAGAATTTGCATTTTTATTTGTATTTCTCATATCAATCCCCATTTCAGAGCGGCTTTATGTTTCAATCTATCGCCCATCATACTACAGGAAAGGCTGCCCGTCTCCGGACAGCCAGATTATACTTTCCTTTTTTATTTTCCTCTATTTTTTCTTTAATTCCGCCTCCAGCTGCACAATCTTTTTGGCGTTTTCGTTCATGTCCTGCTGAAGCGTCTTTACCTGCTCCTCCGAGCTTTCAAGCTTTATCTGGGCGGAAATCAGCTCATGCTTCAAATCATACAGTTCCTTCTCCTTCGCCTGAAGCTCCTCCTCCAGAATGGAAATCTGCTTCTTGGCCTTAAAATAATCGTCTGCAATATTCAACTGAAGCAGTACGCTCTGCTTGTCCATGGGCTGCCTTCTGAAGCTGTCCACCTTGTTGTATTCATTCAGTTTATTGTTAATGTAAGACGCAACCTTCTGCAGGTACTCCTCGCTTTCATATCCGCTGAGGGTCAGTACCTTCCCGCCGATAATGACTTCCGTATCCGTTTTGGACGACATATGCTTCACCTCTTCTACTTGAAACGCGCTCTTGCAGCCTATTATATACCAATATAGCCTTCCAGGCAAGCAAAATAATTATTGCAGTCCCAAATGCCGGTACGCCAGATCCGTAGCCACTCTTCCTCTGGGGGTTCGGTTGATAAAGCCGTTCTTGATTAAATAAGGCTCATACACATCCTCAATGGTGCCGGCATCCTCACCGATAGCCGCCGCAAGGGTGTCCAGCCCCACCGGACCGCCGTCAAATTTCTGCATAATAGTGAGGAGCATGTTCCTGTCAATATGATCCAGCCCCAGCTTGTCCACATCCATTAAATCCAGCGCCGTCCTTGCCACCTCTTCCGTGATTACACCATCGTATTTCACCTGGGCAAAATCCCGAACCCGCTTTAAAATGCGGTTTGCAAGCCTGGGGGTTCCCCGGCTTCTGCGGGCCATTTCCAACGCGCCGCCGGACTCAAGCTCCACATTCAGCACTTTTGCCGAATGCATGATAATGATTTGCAGCTCCTCCACGGTATAAAACTCCAGATGATGTATCATACCGAATCTGTCCCTTAAGGGGGCTGTCAGCAGCCCCGCTCTGGTGGTAGCGCCCACCAGGGTGAATTTTGGCAGCTCCAGCCGCACGGAGCGGGCGGTAGAACCCTTTCCTATCATAATGTCGATACAGTAGTCCTCCATGGCAGGATACAGCACTTCCTCCACCTGGCGGTTCAGGCGGTGGATCTCGTCTACAAAAAGCAGATCCCCCTCCTCCAGATTATTCAGGATGGCGGCTATCTCTCCCGGCTTCTCAATGGCGGGGCCGCTGGTTACCTTCAGGTGAACTCCCATCTCATTGGCGATAATCCCTGCAAGAGTGGTTTTGCCCAGCCCGGGCGGGCCGTAAAACAGCACATGATCCAAGGCGTCGCCACGCTGCTTTGCCGCCTCAATGTATATCTTCAGATTCTCCTTTACCTTCTCCTGCCCGATATAATCGTCCAGGGTCTGGGGGCGCAGAGAACCCTCTATCTTGACGTCCTCTTCTGTTATATTTGTTTCGATGGTCCTCTTGATCGGCATATTTTTATTTTCCCTGCCTTTTCATTCTTTCAGTCAATGTGATCCGTTTAAAATACCTGCACCGGCTTTACCACATCCTCTTCAGTGCGGCCTTCAGCACCGCTCCGGAATCCATGTCCTCGATATTTTCAATGGCGTTGACTGCCCTGGCGCTCTCCGCCTGTCCGTATCCTAAAGAAACAAGGGCCTCGATGGCCTCCCGCTTCTGGGGCGTATCCCCCTGAAGTCCCGCACTTGCCGCCGCAGCCGCAATTTCCCGATCTATCAATGCGTCGTCTATGGAAATCTTATCCTTCAAATCAAGGATAACCCGTTGAGCCGTTTTAGGGCCGATGCCGGGAGCCTTTGCAATGGCCTTTGCATCTCCGGACATAATGGCATAACGCAAATCATCCCCGTCCATGACGGAGAGAATGGCAAGCCCGCCCTTTGGCCCGATACCGTTGACGGTAATCAGCTTTTTGAATATTTCCAGATCGCCCCTGGAAAGAAAGCCGTATAGCTGAAAGGCGTCCTCCCGGACACAGGTATAGGTGTAAAGCTTTACCGGTTCCCCGATTCCCGGAAGCCGGGCCGCCGTGTCCGCTGAGATTTTCACATTACAGCCGATTCCGTTTACATCAACCACTGCGTTTTCAGCGGTGATATCCTCCACAATCCCCTTTACATATGCTATCATGAGCCGCTCCTTTGTTAAAAAGCGGACGTTGTCCGCTTGCGAGATTTGCTTCGCGTTTTCCCCTGCCGCAGCAAAACTTCCTTTAAGATAAAAACGAATGTGGCTTACTTACGACTGCGAACCGTTGCACAGCTTTCGATAAACTATAATAAAGCACACCAGATGCACCAGAAATGTCAGCGCCCAGCTGATGGGATAGGAAATATAAAGACATTCCAGTGTTCTGTACCGCCGGAATACAGTATATATCCACACTACCCGGAACAGACATGCGCCGGTCAGCGACACAATCATGGGCATAATGGAATATCCCATCCCCCTTAAGCCCCCTACCATTACATCCATCATGCCGCACAGACAGTAGGGAACGCAGATATAGGACATGCGCAGGATACCGTAGCTGATAACCTCCGCATCGGGGGAATACAGCTTCAGCAGCGTTCCCGCCAGGAGATAGGCGCCGCTTCCCATAATCAGACCTACCACTGTAACAAAGCCAAGACAGATAAACAGGGACTTTGCCACCCTTTTATATTTCATGGCGCCGTAATTCTGCCCGCAGAAGCTGATGGACGCCTGATGAAAAGCATTCATGGCCGTATAGACAAACCCCTCCAGATTGCTTCCGGCCGTATTACCCGCCATGGCAATTTTCCCGAAGCTGTTCACGGAGGACTGAATCAATACGTTGGAAATAGAAAACAGAGCGCCCTGAAGTCCTGCAGGCACTCCTATCTGGATCATCTTCGCCAGCTTGTCCCCCGCAATGCGTATCCCCTTAAGCTCCAGGCGATAGACGCTGTCCGTCTTTATCAGGCACCGGATGACTAAAAGCGCGGAAATTGCCTGGGAAATCACGGTTGCCACCGCCACTCCCGCTACTCCCATCCGGAAAACAATGACAAAGAGCAGATTCAAAAGCACATTCACCACACCTGCAATCAACAGATAATATAGGGGCCTTCTGGTATCTCCCACGGCCCGCAGTACCGCCGCTCCGAAATTATATGCCATCATGAAAGGCATTCCCGCGAAATAAATCCGCATATAGAGAACGGAATGGGCAATGACGTCAGAGGGCGTCCCCATAAGGGTGAGGGCCGGCTTTGACACAAAAAAGCCCACAAATATCAAAATGATGCCGCCAATCACAGAGGTAGCCACAGCAGTCTGCACCATGCTTTTCAGCTCCTCCGTCTGTCCTGCGCCGTAGAACCGCGCCACCAGCACGTTTGCGCCCACGGACAGGCCGATAAACAGATTCACAATCAGATTCGTCAGAGAGCTTGTGGAGCCTACCGCCGCCAGGGCCTCGTTTCCCGCAAACCGTCCGGCCACCGCAATATCCGCCGCATTGAACAGAAGCTGTAAAATGCCGGAGAGCATCAGGGGGAAATAAAACATAAGGATTTTTCCCGCCAGAGGCCCGTTACACATATCGATCTCGTATTTTTTCCCGCGTACTTTGGCACTCACTGTTCTCACTTCCCGTTAATATAATTAATCAGCCCCTCTGAGGCAATAATCTTCTGCATAAACTCAGGGAAGGCCTGCCCCTTGAAGGTAGTGCCCTTCGTAAGATTGGTAATGATTCCGGTGTCAAAATTCACCTCTACCTCATCTCCCGCCTCAATGCCCTTTGCGGCCTCGGGACACTCAATAATGGGCAGTCCGATGTTGATGGCGTTTCGGTAAAATATTCTGGCAAAGGTTTCCGCAATCACGCAGCTGACCCCGGCAGCCTTAATGGCAATGGGCGCATGTTCCCGGGAGGAGCCGCAGCCGAAATTCTTTTCCGCCACAATAATATCGCCCTTTTTCACCTGTCTGATAAAATTTTTATCAATATCTTCCATACAGTGGGTGGCAAGCTCCGCCGGATCGGAAGAATTCAGATACCTGGCGGGAATGATTACATCCGTATCCACATTGTCGCCGTATTTAAAAACCAGTCCTTTTGCGTTATTCATCTCTATCCTCCATTTCTTTCTCCGCTTCTTACAGACATTCCGGTGCGGAGATCACGCCGGTTACAGCGCTGGCTGCCGCCACAGCGGGGCTTGCCAGATAAATTTCCGATGTGACATGACCCATGCGGCCCACAAAGTTGCGGTTGGTTGTGGAGACGCAACGCTCGCCCTCCGCCAGGATGCCCATGTAGCCTCCCAGACAGGGGCCGCAGGTGGGGGTGCTGACAATGGCTCCCGCCTGAATAAAGATTTTCAGCAGTCCCTCCTCCATAGCCTGCATATAGATATTCTGGGTGGCGGGAATCACGATACAACGCATCCCCTTTGCCACATGCCGATCCTTCAGGATTGCAGCCGCAGTCCGCAGGTCATCCAGACGGCCGTTGGTACAGGAACCGATCACCACCTGATCTATGCGGATTTCATCCATTTCCCTGATTTCGTCGATGGTATGGGTGTTTTCCGGCAGATGGGGAAATGCCACCGTGGGACGAAGGGTACTGAGGTCGATGGTATATTCTTCATCATAAACAGCATCCGGATCCGCCTCATAAATTTTATAAGGCCTGTCAGAATGATCCTTCATATACTGCTCCGCCAGAGCGTCCACCGGGAAAATACCGTTCTTACCTCCCGCCTCGATTGCCATGTTGGCAATGGTAAAGCGGTCGTCCATGGACAGATTCGCAATGCCTTCTCCCGTAAACTCCATGGACTTGTACCGCGCCCCGTCCACGCCGATCATACCGATGATATGTAAGATCACATCCTTGCCGCTGACATATTTTGCAGGCTTACCGATCAGATTAAATCTGATAGCCGCCGGAACCTTAAACCAGGCCTTGCCCGTAGCCATACCTGCCGCCATATCCGTACTGCCCACGCCTGTGGAAAAGGCCCCCAGCGCGCCATAGGTACAGGTATGGGAATCCGCGCCGATGATAACATCCCCTGCAACGGTCAGCCCTTTTTCGGGAAGCAGCGCATGTTCAATGCCCATCTCGCCCACTTCAAAATAATTTGTAATCTCGTTTCTGCGGGCAAATTCCCGCACACATTTGCAGTGCTCAGCGGATTTTATATCCTTGTTGGGCACAAAATGATCCGGGACCAGGGCGATCTTGTCCTTGTCAAAAACACCCTGCACCGTGAATTTTTCCATCTCCTTAATGGCAACCGGACTTGTGATATCGTTGCCCAGAACCAAGTCCAGATCCGCCTCGATAAGCTGTCCGGCTTCCACCTTTTCCAGGCCCGCAGCCGCAGCCAGGATTTTCTGCGTCATTGTCATTCCCATATGCTTTACCATACCTTTCCGTTGTGAATGAATCGAAAACACAAAACAACGCCGACGGACAAGGAGATACGCCCTGTCAACCGACGCCGTCTAAAGTACATGATAACACAAACGGAAACTTACTTCAAATATAAGTTATTGATACATTTTATTCTGTCTGATCCGCTGCCCTTCTCCAGGTGGTGGTGGCCTTGAACAGATCTCCGTCCACCTCCAGGGTAAGCGTCCCTCCCTGCAGCTCAGTAAAGCTTTTTGCAATGGCAAGTCCCAGCCCGGAGCCCTCCGTGTTGCGGGAAACGTCCCCTCTGACAAAGCGCTCTGTCAGCTCTCCGGCGTCCACCGTAAGTTCCTGTGCAGAGATATTCTTAAGGGTAATGACAACCGTGTCATCTATTCGGAAGCCGTTGACATAGACTCTTGTTCCCTTCATGGCATACTTGGCGATATTTCCGAAGAGGTTCTCATAGATCCGGTAGGTCTTCTGGCTATCCAGAGAAAGCAGCACCTTTTCATCCGTAAGATTCATTCTCAGCTCCAGATCGGTCTCCTCCAACTTGTCGGACAACTCAAGGGCCACCTGCTTCACCAGATTCATAATATCTATCTCCGCCAGATTTAAGGTGACATTTTGAGAATTTGCCTTACTGACTTCAAATAAATCTTCAATCAGCGCCTTGAGGCGCAGGGACTTCTGCTCCAGTATCTTCAGATATTCCCGGCGCTGTTCCTCCGTGAGATTTTCCTCCTCCAACAGGTTCACATAGGTTATGATGGCTGTAAGCGGAGTTTTCAGGTCATGGGACACGTTTGTAATCAGTTCCGTTTTCAGCTTCTGGCTTCTGACCTCCTGATCCACTGCCTTTCGGAATCCCTCCTGGATTTTCGCCAGCTCCGGCTTGAAGGGCTCGAAAACCCCAAGATCCTCACGGATGCTGACATTCAGGTTCCCCGCCGCCATCTCGTTGGTGGCCTTAAGCAGGATGCGGTATCTTTTCTGCAGGTCGCTGATGTACTTTCGCAGGATAAAATACAGCAGTACGGAATAAATGACGGTCACAATAAAGCCGCCGAACCAGATGCTGCTGATGATAAACAGCACTACTGCGTTACAGATGACGATCTTAAGAATGATTTTATGGGCGTCCCCTGTCAGGTCGATATGCTCCAGTCCATGGTATAAGCCCAGGACCTTTCCTTTCACAAAGGGGAAAAAGCGGTAAATAATGCTTTTTCCTTTGATATAGGGTATCAATCCTCTTTCCGTTATCCCTCTGGCGCATACGCCGATATACCAGCCGGGCAGAAAAAGGACAGTCAGCACGGCCAGATTACAGACGGCTGCCACCACGCCGGCGGCGCTGATTGAAATTTGAAAATAGGATCGGATAGACTCCGCCGCAAGCCCGCTGGCGGAAAATGCCACATGGTATGTCCCCAGGCTGACGCTCAATCCCACCAGCAGGAGAACAATGACCGTCAGCAGCTCCAGGCAGGGGCGAAACAGCCTCGACTCATTCCAGGGCTTTGTCTTTACGGGAAGCGGCAGAAACATCCCCAGCACCGCCATCACAAGAAGCACCGACAGCAGTATCCCCGGAATGCCTGCGCTCTCATATGCCTGCAGGGAATAGTCGTCCCCTATATAAGTCCTCAGCGTAAATCCCACAAGCCCTGACTGGTTATATTTGTCCAGATAAAAATAATGACCCTGCAGGTTTTTATCTTCCGCGGGCACTGCGTACAGGATCGTGCAGTCCTTTGGAGGAGTCACGCTGCCATACCTGAAAAACTCTTCCATGCCTGCCGTCAGCAGGACGGCAAGAGAGTCGTCTCTTGCTGCCAGATTAGCGTTCTTTCTCACAGAATCCTCATTCTGGCTGCGGATATCGCCTATGGACAGATTGCCCAGACCGTCATACTGAAAGGTAACCAGGAAAAAGCAGTCTCCGTAGTTCCCGTCAAGCATCTGCTCCGCCTGTGTCTCGGACATATTTGTGAGATACTTTCCGGTGACATTATCCCGGATGCAGTAATGATATAAATCATTCAAGTTCCTGAAGTCCTTTTCCAGATTATTGAACCAGGATTCCAGCAGAAGGATCTCGTTCTGGATCTCCGCTGTCAAATCACTGTCCGACAGGATATTATTTGCGATATCCGCGTTGCCGAATTCACCGTTTTCCAGGTGATGCTCCGCCAGGGTATCCGCCAGCTGCGCCAGCCGTTCTCTGTCCAGAAGCAGCTCATATCCTTCATCCGGCTTTAAATAGAGCTGGGCATAGCTTAAGCGGGTACCGTTCTGCACATTATACAGATCCTGATAGAGCAGGTAGGTACTCTGGCAGAGCCACTCCAGGTTAGACATATTTTCGTATGGGTTATCCTGCCAGTTCCTGGCGCTGCTGCGGAAGCTGGCGTACATACAGGTCAGTATCACGGACGCCCCAAAGCATATGAGCAGCCCCCAGGCTATCCAGGGGAAATTTTTGAATTTATTTTTCATAAGCAGGATTCATCCTTTCTATTTGCTGTTGCTATTGCCTGTCGATCTTATATCCGACGCCCCAGACCACCTTCAGGTATTTGGGATTCTTCGGGTCGATCTCGATCTTTTCCCTGATGTTTCTCACATGTACCATGATGGTGTCCGTATTTACCGCTTTTTCGTTCCAGATTCTCTCATATATTTCGTCGGCGGAAAATACTCTGCCCGGATTTCTGATAAGCAGATGTACGATCTTAAACTCCATGGGCGTCAGCTTCACCGGCTCCCCGTCCACTGTCACCTCCACGGTATCCTCGTTCAGCTCCAACCCTCCGATGGTGTAAACATGCTCTCTGCCGCCCTCCGCATTCACAGCCTCCAGATATTTGGAATATCTTCTTAAGTGGGAGTTTACCCGGGCCAGCAGCTCCAGCGGCGTAAAGGGCTTTGTCACATAGTCGTCCGCCCCCATGTTCAGCCCCATGATTTTATCCACTTCCTCGGATTTGGCAGACAGCATGATGACAGGGAACTCCTGCTCCATGGCCCGCAGCTTCATCAGCATGGTAATGCCGTCCATAACAGGCATCATAATATCCACAATGGCAAGGTGCAGTTCCTCCTGCTCCACCACTTTCAGTCCCTCCGCCCCGTTTGCGGCCTGAAAGACCTGATAGCCCTGGTTGCGGAGGTAGATTTCTATTCCCTCCCGGATCTCCTTGTCGTCCTCCACCACCAGAATTTTGTATTTGTTCTCCATTGGTCGTTTCCCTTCGTGTGTGAAATTATATTATGTCGATGCATTGCGGCTGCCATATTTTCAACGGTACGGCATGGAAAGCATTTTAACCGTGCGGGCCGCCGGCCGCCTTGCTGTAGTATTTTCTCTATCGGTGCCGGGCGAAGGTGCTGCATCCCCCGCCGCCGATGCCCGGCAGAGGTGCTGCGTCCCCGCCATGGCACAGAGTACAGGACATTTTCGACCCGCTTTCGCTTGGAGGCGCGACGTAGCGGTACATAAGCAGGCACAGTACGCCTGCTAAGTACCGACGTCTTGCACAGTCGAAAATGCCCTGCACTCTGCTCCCCGGCTGGTTACTCGAAAGCACCGCCCGCAAAGACAGCAATCCAACGGGACTGACGTTCCGAGAAGAATCGCTTCCCAAAGAGGTGTGCTATGCACCCTCTTGCGATTCTTCAGTGTGAGATTAGAATTTCTTCGCGAAACAGCCTATGCTGTGAGCGATTAGAAATTCTTCTTACACTTACCACTTCATTATAGACACGGGCCGCTTCCTGCGCAACCGTTTCTTCACGATAGAGCAGCCCGGCTGCACCGGCATTTTTCGAAAGCTGCACCCTGTCCAGCCGCCCCTCGCAGAAATCAAGCAGGGCTGAAGAATAAGCTTCCCTGTTCTCTTCCGTTAAAACTCCGTTGACCCCCGTATCTATCAGATTCTCTACCCCGGAAGCCCGAACCGCCAGCACCGGCGTGCCGCCGGCAAAAGCCTCCGGAATTACAATTCCCTGAGTCTCTGTCTTTGATGCAAATAAAAATAAGTCCGCTGCCCCGAAATAGGCGGCTGTCTCTTCATTTGACACTACACCTGTAAAGACCGTTTCCTCTGTAAGTCCAAGCTCCCCGCAAAGCTTTTCGTAACGCCCTCTGTCCGGGCCGTCGCCCACCAGTACCATGCGAAAAGGCTTCCGGTATCTGCTTTTAAACAGCGCCAGGCTTTCCAGCAAAAAAGCTACGTTTTTCTCCCGGGCCATTCTGGATACGGTTAAGAGAAAAGGAATGTCCTCCTGTTCCCTGCTTTCCGGCAGATATTTACGCCGAATCAGCTTCTTTTCCTCCTCTGTGACCCGGAAATTTCTGTCTTCAATGCCTGTGGGTAATATTCCCAGCCTATGGCCCGGCACCTTACAGACCTCTTCCAGATAATCCCGGATGCCCGTCGTGGGTGCAAAGACATAATCACAATGCTTAAGAAATGTATGCAGATAAAAGGGCATCACACTGTCTAATTTCAGAAGCCCTTTCGTATAGCATTCCGCATATTTTTCATAGCGGGTGTGATAGGTAAACACCAGAGGAATACCGTATTTCCCCGAAAGATATACCGCAGTCCTGCCAATCAGCATGGGATGATGGACATGGATAAGGTCAAACTGCTGTCTCCGAAATTCCTTTTCGATCCGCAGATCAAAGGGATTGGGAAGTACGATTCCCCCTATAAAATGCTTCATGCAGGTGGCATACCGGAACACATTTTCCTCCTGCTCCTGCTCCCGGTAGGTTGGCGCAAAAATCGTCACCTGATGTCCCTGTGCCTCAAGCCCCCGCTTCAGCCGCTCTATGGAGACAGGCACCCCGCCCATAACCGGCTTGTAATTATTTGTCATCAATGCAATCCGCATGCTGTTCATCCTCCTGCGATTTCAAATCCGAATGAAGAATGCCTAATTTTGGGCATTCTTACGCTAATATACTAAATACCTGCTCTCCCAGAACATATCCTGCGCCTACAAACACAAAGTTCCATATAAATATTCCGCAGGTTGAACTGAGAACGTACTTTGGCAGATCCATTTTGATAACGCCCGCGGGAATGGAGATAAGTGTGCGCACCGCAGGGAGCAGCTTCCCCAGGAACACCCCGATGCTTCCCCTTTTTCGAATCCAGTCCAGCACCCGCTCCAGGGATTCCTTTTGCTTGGGGAAACGCCTGGTGTATGCGTTCAGGAATACCTCGCCGCCCTTCCTGCCCAGCCCGTACAGCATCAGGCTGCCCAACAGCCCGGCCGCCACCGTTATTACCATGACCCAGCCGAAATGAATGTTTCCCCGGGCGGCCATAACGCCCGACAGAGGCATGATGACTCCCGCGGGAAATCCCGGCAGATTCAAGTATTCCAGAAATACAATTACAAAAATGGCTATGGCGCCGTATTTGGTAAAATAAAAAGTCAGTGTTTCAATATCCATCCCTTTTTCTCCCTGTTGCAAACAGTATAGACATGAAACCTAAACAGACCTGCCACAAAAAAAGAAAGAAATTCTAAAGAGACTTTAAGAAAAAAAGAAAGCCGCACACAGACGCGTTAAGTCAGCTTCAAAACAGACTCGCGCCCGGTGCGGTTATAAACTGATTTTTATAAATAAGACTGTATCCGCTTAGTTGTTGATAAGCTTATCCTCTTCATTGTTCCAACTGTAAAGCTTTCTGATCTCCTCGCCCACCTTCTCCGCGGGATGCTCGGAAGCCAGCTTTCTCATCGCCTTGAAGTGAACCTGTTTCCCTGCGGGAGACATATCAAGCAGGAATTCCTTTGCGAAGGTTCCGTCCTGGATGTCGCTTAAGATCTTCTTCATGGTCTTCTTGGTCTCCTCGGTAACCAGCTTGGGCCCGGTGATGTAATCACCGTATTCGGCGGTGTTGGAAATGGAATATCTCATGCCTGCAAAACCGCTCTGATAAATCAGGTCTACAATCAGCTTCATCTCATGGATGCACTCGAAATAAGCATTTCTCTCATCATAGCCTGCCTCAACCAGAGTCTCAAAGCCTGCCTGCATCAACGCACATACGCCGCCGCACAGGACAGCCTGCTCGCCGAACAGATCCGTCTCGGTTTCGGTGCGGAAGGTAGTCTCCAGAACACCCGCCCTTGCGCCGCCGATGCCCAGAGCGTATGCCAGAGCCAGATCCTGTGCCTTGCCGGTAGCATCCTGCTCCACTGCAATCAGACAGGGAACACCCTTGCCCTCCTGGTACTCGCTTCTCACGGTATGGCCGGGGCCCTTGGGGGCAATCATAGTAACATCCACGTTTGCGGGAGGCACGATACAGCCGAAATGAATATTAAAGCCATGGGCAAACATCAGCATATTGCCTGCCTCCAGATTGGGCTCAATGTCCTTCTTGTACAGATCCGCCTGCTTCTCGTCGTTAATCAGAATCATAATGATGTCTGCCTTCTTTGCCGCCTCTGCAGCCGTATACACCTCAAAGCCCTGCTTTACAGCCTTGTCCCAGGATTTGGAACCCTGATACAGGCCGATTATGACTTTACAGCCTGAATCCTTCAGGTTCAGTGCATGTGCGTGCCCCTGGCTGCCGTAGCCGATAATTGCAATGGTCTTTCCCTCCAGCAGAGACAGATTGCAATCTTCCTGATAAAAAATCTTTGCCATTTTCTTTTCCTCCGTTTTGTTTTCGATTTATATAACTGGCAGGAAAACTTCACAGGCATTCCGGCCTCGGAAATCTCCCTGGAGCTAACGCATTACTCATCCAGATAGATAATATGTTCCATTCCTCTTCCCAGACCGGCAATTCCGGTTCTGGCAAGCTCCAAAATATCGTACTCCTCCATGAGTTTAATAAAAGCATCCACTTTCTGCTGATTACCCGTCAGCTCTATCATCAGGCTCTCCGGCGCAAAGTCAATGATCTTCGCCCGGAAGGAATCTACCACCGCAATGACGCTCTGACGCTGCTCCATGGAAGCACGCACCTTAACCATAACCAACTCACGATAGACACTCTCATCCGGCTTCAGTTCCCGGACGTCCCGAACATCCACCAGCTTTGCCACCTGCTTCTCGATCTGCTCCAGAATTTCATCATCCCCGGAGGTCACGATCGTAATTCTGCTGAACCTGGGATCTGCGGTAACGCCTGCGGTAATGCTCTCAATATTGTAGCCTCTCCTGGAAAACAGGCCGGAAATGCGGCTCAGCACACCTGAGGTATTGTCGGCCAATATCTGAAATACTTTCTTCTGCATAAATCGTCCTCCCTCTTAAACAAGTTTAAATATAGCAATATCTTTGGCGGATGTCAACTCTTTCGCAAGATTGTCGGTTCCGTATGATTTTATATTTGCAATTTCATTTTTAACATCTTATTTGCAATATAATGTTCATACCCAGACAGCAAATCTCCTCCAAAATTTACTCCATCCTTCCATATGTTAATGTCTACCAGTTTAATATAGGCAATATCATCTACGTTAAATCCGTAAAATTCATGAACTGGTAATTGAAATGTTTCATACCTTCCTTTTCCAATTCGCTCAACAGTAGTATACAAAAAGCCCATACCAAATAAATCGTATTCCTGTGCAGATCCATCCTGTAAAATAACAATATATTTCGTATTATCAACTAGATGTATTCCATAGTCTTCTCCGTTCCAATTTAATACACATGAAAAAACCACCGCATTATCCACATCTTTTGAATTTTCAAGCACTACATCTGTCACTGTGATCAATGTATCAGACAATTTAATGTCTCCACTATTAAATTCTTCTACATGTTCAAATTTATGTACAAACCCGTCTAATTCCGCTTGCGCTTTTTCTACTTCCATTTGCGCCTTTTTAACTTCCGCTTGTGCCTGTTTCAATTTTTCTTCGTTTGATTTTTGCATCATAACGGTTCGCAGCATACATAATAATCCTATTATTATACATATAATCATGATGCTGCTTTTCGTTCGTGCGGCCGCTTTCTTATTTCGCTTGATCTGTTGCTCCAATTCTTCTTTGTTTCGCTGTAATGCCTGTCTTTGGACCGCAATGATCTGGTGTATATAATCGTAAAATGGAACTTCCTGAGCCGATACCATAACCTTACTTTGTATCATTGGAGAATATATTTCTAACTCTTCAAAAAAGGTATCAATCTGCTCCATATTCATTATCCGACTTCTCTTTGACATTTGCAACGATAATGAATTCCATAACTCCCGCAATGTACAAACTGTTATGTTTACTGCATTACACTCCACGCGCAAATCGCAATCCTCATTTGTAAATACAATAAAAGAATAGACAGGGACTTGCGGATACATCTTACAAAGTGCTTCAATATGATATTGATTCTGTGCTATCGGATTTCTAAAAGTCTGATTCGATTCCGTGCGGAAATATTGTGTCCATCTCTGATCCTTTACTTTTCCGTATATTGTCCCCTTATAATGCTTTATCTCAAATACATACAATCCAGTTTCATGAATAAGTAACAAATCAATTTCCGTAGTTTTACCATTTGATACAGGGATCTGAATATTCATCAATATCTTACAGACACCTGGAAGATTTCTGCTGGAAAAAAGCTCTTTGAACACCAAAAATTCTCCATAATAACCTTTTCCCCGTTCATCCCATAGTTTTATCTGTTCCGCAATATCAACACCTGTCAATGCATGATATTTTTCCTCTGCTTTGTCCACCATTTTCTCGCTCTCCACCGAAATGCAATTTCATATTAAATTATTGTTTAAATCATATTTCATTTTGCAATAATCGTTTGAGCTTTTTATCAAAAGTCATAATTTCATAACCTCTTACCTTGTGATAGGCATATAAAATACAATCAATAAAATCTAGATTTTTTTCGCCATATACTGTCAATCCAAGTTTAATAACTTCCGTTTCATTTGACTTTACTTCTGATAAAAACTGAAAGAGACTTAACTTTATGGCATCACGTTCAATAGAATAAACTCTTCTTAACACATAGACAACCTCCGCTATAATCTCTACTGTGATAAATCCCGATTTTTCCTCAATTATTTTTTCAGCCTCATCAGCCATTTGCTCATTATCATTTAATAAGTACCGCAAAATGATATTTGCATCAAGCATTACCATATTTTTCCTCCACAGCTTTTCTCCATGCAAATTCCTCTTCATCCTGTAATTCAGGATTTGCATATTCAGCCAAAATTCCTCTGGCAGACTGACTCTTATTTTCTTCTAATACTGATTCATCAATAAATTCATCAAGTATGGTAATAATCAGCTTTTGATTCTTTTGCGCTTGAATCTGTTCTAACGTCCGAACTTCACTTCCGTCATAATATCCCTGCAATGCCAACATAGAAACACCTCGCTCATTTTTACGTTTTGGTATAACCAGTATATAGCAAAATCACACCTTTGTATACTGGCAATTTCATCTATATCGCTTCCATTATTACAGCATTATTTTGCATCATCATTCTCGCTGCACTTGGACAGGGCCAAAGTTCCCGTCCGGGCCACCTCCACAATGCTGATGGTTTCAAGCAGGGTAATCAGCGACCGTACCCGTTCCGGCGCGTCGCAGATCTGAAGCATCATAAAATGCTTCGACATGTCAACGATCTCTGCCGAATTCATGCTCTCGCAGATTTCAAGGATTTCCCTGCGGTTATTTTTATTGTATTTTACCTTGATCAGCATCAGTTCTCTCGTAATGCACTGCTGCTCCGAAAAGGTCTTGACCTTTATGACATCCAGCTTCTTGTTCAGCTGTTTTTCAATCTGTTCAATGGTGCGCTCGTCGCCGCTGCTGACAATGGTCATGCAGGATACCGCCGCATCGTCCGTCTCCCCCACCGCCAGGCTGTCAATATTGAAGCAGCGCCTGGAAAACAGACCTGCCACCTTGCAAAGCACGCCGGAACGGTTTTCTACCAGAACGGAGTAAATTCTTTTCTTCATCTTCACGGTTTACGCCTCCTATCTATTTCACCAGATCCATGGGATCAATCAGACACTCCAGCAGAACGGAGCGGTCGCCCTTAAGGAATTCGCCGATAACCTCATCGCAGCGCTCCATGCTTTCCAGGCGCAGGAAAGGCATTTCATATGCCGCCGCAAGCTTCTCCAAATCAGGGCTGCCGGACAGGTCAACCACGGAATAATTATCCTTGTAGGTATAATGCTGGTATTCCCGCACCATGCCCAGGAAATTGTTTTTCAAAACCACAATCTTCACCGGAATATGGTGCTGGCGCATAGTAGCAAGCTCCATCATGGACATCTGGAAGGAGCCGTCCCCGCAGACCGCAACCACCTGCCTGTCCGGTGCCGCAACCTTGGCCCCCATTGCCGCCGGAATAGAATATCCCATGGTGCCCATGCCGCCTGAGGTCAGGAATTTTCCACCTTTTACTCTCGCATAGCCGCAGGACCAAATCTGATTCTGACCCACATCCGCCACATAGACGGCGTTCTCCTCCATTCTTTCGGAAAGTTCGGCAATAAAGGCCGCCGGGTCTACAAAGGCAGCGTCGGGACTGCGCCTCGGTGCCATCTGCACACGATAGGTTTCCAGCGTTTTCAGCCACTCCTCACAGTTACAGTCAAATTCCTCTTTTGCAAAATCGTTGAAAATATGTTTGGCGTCTCCCACCAGAGGAATGGTGGGGCCTGCATTTTTGCCGATTTCCGCAGGGTCAACGTCAATGTGAACCAGAACCTTGTCCCTGGTAATCAGATCCGGCTGGCTTACCGCCCGATCCGCCACCCGGGCGCCCACCATAATCAGTAAATCCGACTCGTTCATGGCACGATTTGCATAGGGTTTTCCGTTATTGCCCACCATACCGAAATACAGGGGATGCGCCGTGGGCATGACGCCGATTCCCATCATGGTGGACACTACGGGAACACCGTGCTTCTCCGCAAAGCTCCGCAAATCGCCCTCCGCCTGACTTAACAGGACGCCGCCGCCTGCGCAGATAATGGGCCTTTTCGCCTTTTCCAGTTCCCGGATTACCTTTTTAATCTGTACCGCATGGCCTTTGACTGTGGGCTTGTAGGTGCGCAGAGATACCTCCTCCGGATACTTGAACTTACTGATAACCGCATTCTGCACATCAATGGGAATATCAATGAGTACCGGGCCCTTTCTTCCCGTATTTGCAATGTAAAATGCCTCTTTGAAAATACGGGGAATATCATTTACATTTTTCACAAGATAGCTGTATTTTACAAAGGATTCCACCGCCCCCGTAATGTCCGCCTCCTGGAACACGTCGCTGCCCAACAGCTCGCTGTTCACCTGTCCCGTAATGCAGATCAGGGGAATGCTGTCCGCAAAGGCCGTGGCAATTCCCGTGATAACGTTGGTGGCGCCGGGGCCGGAGGTTACGGCGCAGACCCCCGGCCGGTTTGTCATCCTCGCCACACCGCTGGCCGCATGAGCCGCATTCTGCTCTGTACGGATCAGCACCGTGCGGATGTCCGACTCCAGTATACTGTTGTAAAAAGGACAGATGGCTACGCCGGGATAACCGAACACCGTAGTAACTCCCTCCGCCTCAAGACATTTTATGATGGCATCTGCACCTATCATGGTAAATTCCTCCTATCTTTTCGCCGGTTTCTGCCGGCAGCCGTCACAATGTGCAAAATATAACCGTTATGCAAGACAGCCCGTGAGCCGTTTTGCCACCTTCACTGCCTCTGCCGCATCCCGGGAATATCCGTCTGCTCCGATTTCGTCCGCATACTCCTGCGTAATGACCGCCCCCCCTATCATAATTTTGGCCTGTACCTTCTGCTCCTTTGCATAGGCCACCACCTCTCTCATACGCTGCATGGTGGTAGTCATCAGGGCGGACAGGGCAATAATATCCGCATGATGTTCCTGTGCGGCCCGGATGATTTCCTCCTTCGGCACATCCTTCCCCAGATCAATCACCTGAAAACCATGATTCTTCAGCATCAGGGCAACCAAATTCTTTCCGATGTCGTGGATATCCCCCTCTACCGTGGCGATTACTACCACAGGCATATCCGTCCCGCCGCTTTCCCGCAGAAGCAGGGGTTCCAGCACCTCAATGGCATTTTTCATAGCCTCTGCACTGCCGATAAGCTGAGGCAGGAAATATTTCCCCCTGTCAAACAGCTCTCCCACTTCATTTATGGCCGGCAGTAAAACCTGATTCAGCAGCGCCTGCGGGTCTTCGCCGGTATGGAGCGCTTCCCCCGTAATGGCGGCAATGCCGCTTCGGTTCCCTTTCATGACGGCATGGCGGAGCTTCTGTCTGCAGGGGCTTTCTTCCCTGCTGTCTGCTGCACTGCTTCCGCCTTCGGACATGCCGGCCGAACTGTTTCCGTTCCCTGCTGCACTGCCTCCGTTTCCCGACCCGCCGCCGGAGTTTTTCACGACTCCGCCGCCTGCCACACCGCTTCCTGCCCCTTCCGGGGATTTGGCCTGCGCACCGGAACCGCCCCCTTCCGGCTGCCCGGGCGGCAGCTTTCTCTGCTGTTCCGCTTTTCGCTCCCGTTTTTCCGCGGCGGCATTTACATATTCAATATACCGGACGTCCGCATCCTCCTTTGCAAGCAGCAAATCCGCGGCAAGCCCGCAGCTCACCAGCAATTCCTGAGAAGGATTGGCGATCGCCATAGTCAGCCCTTCCCGGATGGCCAGCGTCAGAAACGTGGTGTTCACATAGCTTCTCTCCGGCATACCGAAGGAAATGTTAGAAAGTCCGCAGATGGTAGCCAGCCCCTTTTCCCTGCAGTAGCGAATGGTCTCCAGGGTTTCCAGCGCCGCCCTCTTATTGGCGCCTACCGCGGCCACCAGCCCGTCCACCACCACATCCTCTTTTTCCATCCCCAGGGAACGGGCCCGTTCCAGAACGGTTTCTATAATATGGATTTTCTCTTCAATATTCTCCGGCAGCCCCTTATCCGACAGAGGCAGCAAAATAAACATGGCGCCGTATTTTTTTACAATGGGAAGCAGCTTTTCAAACTTTTCCGTCTCCAGTGAAACAGAGTTTACCAGGGCTCTTCCCGGATAATAGCGCAGCGCCGCCTCCAACACCTCCACATGGCTGGAATCCAGCGACAGGGGCAGACTGGTGACGCCGGACACCTCCTCTATGGCCCGGAGCATCATTTTCTCTTCGTCGATGCCGCTCATGCCCATGTTTATATCCAGGATACAGGCTCCGTCCTGCTCCTGTTCCTCCGCAAACTGCAGTACCCTGTCCATACTGCCTTCCCGCAGCTGTGCCTGGAGAAGCTTTTTCCCGGTGGGATTAATGCGCTCCCCCACAATCATAAAATTACCATCCAGACCAAAGGCAACAGTCTTCCGCTCCGAAGCCAGGAACCGCATTCCCGGCTGCCGTCTCCGGACACTGCGATCCGGCTCTCTGCCGAAGGTATCCCGCAGCCTGCGGATAAATTCCGGCGTGGTTCCGCAGCAGCCACCCAGCACGGTGGCCCCGGCAGCCACCGGCAGCTTCATCTCCTCCACAAACGAATCAGCATCCATCCCGTAGCAGGTTCGTCCCTGTTCATCCAGAAAAGGCAGCCCTGCGTTTGGCTTTGCTATAATGGGAATCTCCCCGGTGACCGCTGCCATGTCTGCCACAATCTGCTCCATGGCGCCTGGCCCGGTGGAGCAGTTTACACCAATGGCGCATGCCCCCAGGCTTTCCAGCACCACCGCCGCCGTCCCGGCATCCGTCCCGTACAGGGTCCTGCCGTCCGGCTCAAAGGTCATTGTCACCATAACAGGCAGATCGCAGACTTCTTTTGCCGCAATCAGCGCCGCCCTGGCCTCTGCAAGGCTCATCATTGTCTCCACCACCAGAAGGTCTGCGCCGGCCTCCGCCAGTGCCTGAATCTGCTCTTTGTAGACAGAAATCAGTTCCTCCGGCTGCATGGCGCCCATGGGAGACAGCTGCTCTCCCGTCATAGTCAGATCTCCCGCCACATATACCCTGCGATCCGAAACCGTGGACGCCGCCTCTCTGGAAATGGCCACCAGTTCCCTGTTCATTGCCTGCAGATGGTCTGCGAGACCGTATTCCGCCAGTTTGATTCTGTTGGCCGTAAAAGTCGGCGCATATAATATATCTGTCCCCGCCAGCACATATTGCCTCTGTAATTCCAGCATCACATCCCGGTGCTCCAGTATCCAGCGCTCCGGGCAGACGCCGGAGGGCATTCCGGCCTTTACCAGATTGGAGCCTGTGGCGCCATCCAGATACAGACAGGCTTTTGAAAGTTTTAAAAATTCGCTTCGCGTCATAAGGTGCCTCCCACCCAGCCCCGTTTCTTTTTTCGATTAATCATAGCATATACCTGAATGAACCGTAAAGGGGAGGATTTATTCTTTTTGTAAGGGTTATGTATTGCCTATTAAGACAAAATATGATAAATTTAATGATATAATGTGTGCCAAGGGGCATGAATTGGAGGTTGGCTTAAGTTGAAAAATAAGGTTCGTATGCTGATTGCGGCTGTATTTGCCGCCATACTGCTGACGGCGTGTGGCGAGGATCCCGAGCTGGTGCAGTTCCGCAAAAATATAGATGATTTTTGTACCAAAATTTCCGAAATAGACAGCGGCATGAACAACATAGATGCGGAGGCCGATAACGCCGTGGCGGAATTCTTAGGCTATCTGGATGAATTGGATCTCATCTTCCAGTCCTTCGCCAAATTGGATTTTCCCGAAGAATTTGACTACCTGGAGGCCACCGCAGACGAAGCAAGCCAGTACATGACTACCGCAGTAGAAAGCTACCACGAGGCATACAGCAACGGTTCCTATAACGAATATACCGCTGAATACGCCTATGGGAACTATTCCAGAGCCTATAAGAGAATCCAAATTATTATCAGTTTTCTCCATGGAGAAACTCCGGATGATGTAAATGTTATTATGGAAGAAGAATCCTAGTCCTGAAAATGCCGCGCTTTTGCGGCATTTTTTATTCATGACGATAGAATTCTCGCGAAGCACTTTTTACATCAATATACCGAATCCCAGTCTGAGAAAATTCTTAACCCCAAAATTCACCACAAGAATCACCAGGCCTGCCCACAGATACCAGTAATGAAATTTCCAGCCCCGGATTCCCTTTGCTCCAAGTCTGTGCAGCCCCTGGGTCAGCATAAAGCCTGTGTAGATAAACGCAGCATACGGAATAAACGGATGATACCAGGCTGCCCGTAAAAGCTGCCCATGCAGCAGCGCCGCCAGCGCCCTTGTCCCGCCGCAGCCCGGACAGTAAATTCCCATAATCGCACTGAAAAAGCAGGGAACTGTGGGAAGAAATTTATGCAAAACACATTGATACAGCACTGCCAGGGCTGTTGCCGCCGCCAGTGCTGCCAATCCGATCCGGAACAATTCATCTTCCAAAGTATTCGTTTTTTTCGGGTGTTCCTGTAATACTTTACCTTTAATAATAATACTCCATCATCTCCTGCATCATTTCCATAAAGGAGTCGGAATTCATCACCATATTGATATACCAGGCAAAATATACTGTCATCAGAATACCAAAGATTATGGCAATAATGGAGCAGACAAGTCCGGCAATGCCGATGCCCGAACCTTTATTCTTTGAATTTCCAACCAATGCCAGAATCAGGCCGATAATACCCAGTAATAATCCCAGCACACCATAACAGCAGCAGCCCGGAATACCGAGAATACCCAGGACAAGGCCGGCAATCTGCATTCCGTTTGCCTTGTTGGGGCCTCCGTTCTGAGGCGGCTGATACTGCTGTGTATTGGCAGTATAGTCCTGATAATAATTTCCGGATGAAGAACCGGTGCCGCTCTCTCCGTTTTGCTGGTTTCCGTAATTTTGCTCGTCCATTTTTTTCTCCTTTATATAAAATACTTTACATGACTTACATGCCGAAAAGCTTCAAAACCGATGCGTCATCCTGCATCTTTTTGCGCATCATCCCCATGCTGTAATCCTGAAGAAGCTTGTTTTTCTGCTTTTCCGATACTGCCTTGGAAATATCCAGATCCTCTATGCGGCTTCCGGAAGCAGTCAGATTCTCTGACGTTACCCGGTTGCTGTTGTAAGCATGCTCCAGAGAATTGGTAACGGCTCCTGTCCTGCCCCTGGCCGCACTTACCATTTCAATTGCCGCGTCAATATCGGAAAGATTAAAATCCTTTGTGACGTCATAGCCGTTGATTCCCAGAGCTTTTAAAGTCACATTTTCCATTCCGAGCTTTAATCCGGTGCCGTCGGCATTTGCGGCAATATGCATATCCGCCTTGCTGCCGTCCAACAGCGACATTTCATTAAATCTGGTTCCCACCGCCGTGCGCTGGACGTCCTGGAGCAGCTGGTTTACCTCGCCCTGGATCATCTTTCTGTCGGAATCGCTGTAAAGACCGTTGGACGCCTGAATACTAAGTTCCTTAATCCTCTGCAGGGAATCCGTCATCGTCCCCATGGCTCCGTCCGCCACATTTGCAACGCTGATACCGTCACGGATATTGGACGCGCCCACGTCCAGCCCTTTGTTTTCCTTCAGAATCTTCTGGGCAATGGCAAGTCCCGCCGCATCATCCGCCGCTCTGTTGATCCGCTTGCCGCTGGCAAGCTTTCCGTAAATGGAATTCGTATTATTATTGGAACGGGCAACGTTATAAACAGAATGGGTATTGCCGACCGGCGTTATTTTCATAATAATTGCTCCTTTCTGCACAGACCGAAAATCCTCCGTTCACTGTGCAAAACCTTATACTCTTATTTAAGTATAATACAACCCACAGGGAATTTCAAGATTTTTCCTGAACCGGCACCCAATATTTCCTCACTTTTCGCACATTGCCCGCCTTCAGTTCCAGCAGGACAGGGCCTTCCAGAAACTTTACGGCTTCACCGAACTGCAATGTAACAAAATGAGTACATAATACCTGCCTGCCGCAAAGTATCATATTCATGGGATCATACCCGCAAATCAGGCAGTCACCCTTCCTTTCAACGGGATTTTGTTCCAGAAATGTCTTTACCTGTTCCTCCTTAAACTGCCGATACTGCCGAAGCATACGTCCAAGAGGCTCCTCCTCTTTGCAGTCCCCACAGGCCAGGCCGTACACTGCCCCGGTGATGTATGCCTGCCGCCGGATGTCAAAAAAGGCTCTGTCCGGGCTTCTCAGCGCAGACAGATAACCCTTGATTTTCTCCCGGAATTTATCCGGAGCAATTGCTTTCAACGCCCTGCATCCGGCATACTCCGCCCGGCCTTCTATATGCTCCGCCAACAGTTCCTGGTCCAGATAGTCCCCTGCAAGATTCCTGCGCTGCTTTCGTATTTCCCTAAAGGCAGAAAGCAGACCTGCTTTCCGTGCGCCGGTCTCACTGTAGGCCGCGGCCAGCAGTTGATTCTCCGCATACTTCAGCCGATAGTTTTCCGTATTTTCTGGATAGGCAAGAAGCGTAAGATCGTCAGGCCAGCGGTTTTCTCCGCTTCGCATCTGATGGGCATGAAACATCTCATGCACCATATCAGCCGCAAGGATTTCCGGGTCCGTATCCTGCGGGTTCTCTACCTGATAAACAGCGATAAACTCTCCCTCAAATTCCACCGCCGTATTTCCTATAAAGCGATGGTCCCAGGGGATCACCCTGTTCCTCAGCCAGACAGTATCGGCATTATAGACTGCAAAGCCACAGCGTCGGAATCCGTGGCATATATCCTCAAATGGCACAAGCTGTAACAGTTCGTTGATCTTTTCATATAACTGACGCATCTTCCGTTCCCTCCCGTTTATCCGTATTCCCGCGTGCAAAATCATTGACTGCCGCCCGGAGACAAGCTTCGCAGCCGATGTTCCGCTTACCGCACTTTACAGTATCAGAATACCCCGTGGGAAGGGAACGTTCAATTTGAAATTCTTCGACTTTTTCCTATCCTATTTTCCTATTTTTTCCAGAACGGCAGCCACCACTCTTGCCGGGCCGATGATAATGAACCTTGCCGTCTCTTTCTTTTCATCAAAAAGGTAATTATAAGTAAACCCCTCCGGACGCTCCCGGTTGATATACTCCAGCAAGATATCGTTCAACTGGTCCGCCCGCTCTTTGCCGGGCTCATCATGTATCAGGCAGGTGGCCGGCCGACGTGTATGCTCCTCCTCCAGAAAATGGCATACCTGCATTCTGGTCTTGGTTTTCATACCGGATGCGATAAAGGGCCGGGCCATAAAACGTTCCACATCCTCCTCGGAAAAGGAATATTTCCCCGCCGTTATTGTACCGGGCAAAAGTCCCTGCTTATAAAATGTCCGCAGGGAGCGTGTGGAATATCCCGTCATAAGGGCAAGCTCCGATAAATTATAATGCATGATATGACAGCCTCCTCTCATCTGCTTTATTATAATGATTTATGTCAGAGGTGTAAAGCATTTATTCCAACAACAAAATTGACATTTCCGCCAACTTTCTATATGATTAAAAAAAAGCAGTAGGAGGAACTCATTATGGCAAAAACATTACCCAAAAGAGAACAGGCAGCCACTGCGGATACCTGGAATCTGGAACTGATGTATGCAAACCGGGAAGCCTGGGAGGCAGACCTTGTGCTGGCTCAGGAAATGGGAAAAAAGCTGGCGGCCCGGGAAGGTCATATCTGTGACAGCGCAGAAGACCTTTTAGATACCCTGCGCCAGGATACCGATCTGGGCCGCAAAATGGGACATCTGGGCGTATATGTATCCTGCCTCAGCGATCAGGATACCTCCAACGATACCCACCAGGAAATGGAACAGCGTTTTTCCGGTATTTCCGCCGGCATCTACAGCAGTATTTCCTTCATCACCCCGGAGATTCTGGAGCTGGATGCACCCCGGCTGGAGGAGTATTACAGGCAATGCCCCGAATTAGAAGAATATCGTATCATGCTGGAGAATATTTTACGCTTAAAGCCTCACATTTTGCCTAAAGAAATGGAAAAGCTGCTGGCGGACGCTTCCGAAATCTGCGACAATCCCGATCGCACCTATTCCATTTTCAGCAATGCGGATTTGAAATTCCCCGAGGTGGAGGATGAAAACGGAGAAATGGTACAGATTACCCACGGACGCTTTATACTTCTGGAGGAATCTGCAGACCGCCGTGTGCGCAGGGAAACCTTCGAAAAGCTTTACGGAGTCTACAAACAATATTCCCGCACTCTGGCAAGCATTTACAGCGGCCAGGTGAAACAGCTCATCTTCCGCGCCCGGGCGCGTCACTATGACTCTACTCTGGAGGCTGCTGTAAATGGTGTGAATGTACCTTCCCAGGTATATCACAACCTGGTGGAAACCGTGAACAAGAACCTGGATAAAATGCACCGCTATGTGCGTCTGCGCAAGCGTCTGCTTGGGGTGGATGAGCTGCATATGTACGATATCTACACCCCTATTATCGCAGGTGTATCCAAAAACATTCCTTTTGAAGAAGCCAAGGAAACCGTGCTGAAGGCCCTTGCGCCTCTGGGTGAAGATTATCTGAAAACGGTGCGGGAAGGCTTTGAAAACCGTTGGATCGATGTGTATGAAAACGAAGGCAAGCGCAGCGGCGCCTATTCCACAGGCTCTTATGACAGCAATCCCTATATCCTGTTGAACTACACCGGCAATCTGGACAACGTATTTACGCTGATTCATGAAATGGGACATTCCATGCACACCTGGCATTCCAACCATGCCCAGCCTCCCATGTATGCCCGATACCGCATCTTTGTAGCCGAGGTTGCTTCCACCTGCAATGAGATCCTGCTGATGGAATATCTGCTCTCCCACACCACCGACAAGAAAGAGAGAGCTTATCTGCTGAACCATTATCTGGGCAGCTTCAAGGGAACCGTTTACCGCCAGACTATGTTTGCGGAATATGAAATGATCACCAACAGGATGGCGGAGGGAGGACAAAGCCTGACTGCGGAAGCGCTGACTAAGGTCTATTATGATTTGAACTGCAAGTATTACGGCCCGGATATGGTATCCGACCCGGAGATTGGCGTGGAATGGGCAAGGATTCCCCATTTTTATTATAATTTCTATGTATACCAGTACGCCACCTCCTTCTCCGCCGCTGTGGCTATCGCCCGGAGCATTCTGAAGGAAGGTGCGCCTGCCGTAGAACGCTATAAAAAGTTCCTCTCCGGCGGCTGCTCCATGCCCCCGGTAGAGCTGCTGAAAATCGCAGGTGTGGATCTGACTACCGCCCAGCCTATCCAGGACGCCCTGGATGTGTTCGGACAGGTGATCGCAGAACTGGAAGAATTAACCCGGTAAAATGAATATATGAAATTTTTAAGCCTGCCTGTTACGATCCGGTAAAAGGCAGGCTTATTTTTGCAACCGTTTCCATTTTAAGAAAATATATACTACCCCAAGGCCGGGTTATTTACTTTAATCTTATCAGATTGATTGGGGAAAGAACAAAATTCGTTTACGGGTATCCTGCTCCACATTTTTTGAATAGAAAACCCGCACTGACTAAGGCGATAGGCGACATTAGTGCAATTTAACAAGTCTCTCTTAAAATCCTTGACAGAACAACTGCCTGTCAAGTCTCTAACGCTTTTTATATTACAACTGTATACTAATTTGTCCTCCAGATTATCTACCTGCGGAATGCAGAGGACTTCCTCTACCGCCTGTTGCTGCTTTAAAAATTTAATATTGCCGGCCAAAATGTCAGTACCGCCTTTATCCGTATCAAAAACCAACACTATTGCGGTTCCCGATTTTAGCGGACGTATTCTGGCCGTTGTAAACTTATTCTGGATCATGTTAAATATCTCAACTTTTCCAGGGATAATACATTGCAATTGGGACTTAAGGGCATTAACAATACATTTTTCATCTGAACCTTCTACATAATACTGTATATATCGTACTTTTTTTCTGTTCAACATGTTTATTTTCCCTCTTTTGTAAATCACATTTCCAAAATACCATATAAGTTGCTTAGTTCAGGCGCAATAGAAAACAAATCATTTTCTACTGCATGTTTTAAAGAGTCCGTATTGCGTTTTAGATAATCCGCCGCATTGACACATACAATCGGCAAATTATCATTCTGTGTATCTTTTTTAAAGAAAGTAAATGCATGCTTTGGCAGCTGCATATCCAGAAGATCAGTATTATGCGTAGTAAAAAACAACTGCTTATCCCCTTTTAGTTTTTCAATAATAATTGTCAGACAGGCTTTTTCCACTTCGCTGCTCACATATGAAAAAAGTTCATCACAATAATACAACTCATGCATTTCACAAATTAGTGACGTAATAATGTAAGAAATTTCCAAGCCAGCCTTTGTACCGCTGGATAACTTTTCAGTATCAAGTATTTTACCCTCTTTAATGATTACCGAATAATCGGCGAACTGAATTGCATAGGTATTTTGTATTTCATCTATTTCTACAATCTTTTTTATAGAGGGATCCAGTGTCTTAAGAATTTCCTCCAGTATTACCAGATATTTCGATTCCTTTTCCAATGTAATATATGTAGTGTTCTTCCATGCATCCTCGGGGTAGGAAAAAGACCAGCCTCCAGCATTTATTTTTTTGATATCCACCTCTTTACCCTGCTGGTTTAGCTTTTCAGCACAGGTCTCGTAATTGTCTCTCATCCCTATCTCAACATAAGAAACATTTACTTCTACATTGCGATTCTCGTTTCCGACACCGGGATCTGGCTCAATCAGCATATGGAATCGATACAGTTTTAAATTTGACACAAAATCAATTGTCATAAACGCAGCTTTCTGCTTATCGCAGATTGCGGACAAGAACCTTGCATAGCTTTCATCCTTAAAATAGTTTGTAAACAACATTATGATTTTGCCCAGAGTAGTTTTTCCCGTAGCATTGTTTCCCATTAAAATATTTACTTTCTTATAACGGAAATTAGGCCTGTCCAATAAATATTCATCTGCAATCGTGGTAGCCACGATTTTCTTCGGATATGACATATTCATGTGAAAATTCTTAAAGCAATAAAAATTATCCAGCTTGACATCCATTATAATCATGCTTTTTTCTCCTTTGCGTATTTGTTCGCTATTTTCGAAGTAATATCTTTTCATAATCATACACCACACATTTCTATTTTGCAACACTATATTTATATTCTTTAGTCAAATAATTTAGAACTTAAACCGATCGCAGGCTTATTTATTTTCTTATCTGCATTGCTTTTTCTATTTTTGATGCAGCTGATTTAGAATTTGCCAGCTTTAGCTTCCGCGATAGAGATTTTGTTGTGTGGTGTTATAACTCTGCGCTTTGGATAATGCAAGGGGGAATAAATATTTTTGGTGGATATGATGCGAGGGAGCGGGCATATCCGGGGGATCATTTGTCTACGTCAGACAAAAGAACAGGGCCAGCGGCAGGGGAATGCCGATGGCTCTGCAGACAGGGGGTTATTTATAGGTCACGTCGGAGACACCGCAATTATCAAACATCTCCTCAACATTCTCCGCATACACCCAATCATCTCCTACAAGGATCTCTTCCATATTGATGCAGCCCTGGAACATACGCCACATATTCTCTACATTGTGTGTGTTGAAGCTGCTTAGATCCAAAGTTGTAAGGCTTCGATCTCTTTTAAACATAGAATTCATCTTTGGAATTTTACTGGTATCAAAGCTGCTCAAATCCAAGCTCTCCAATGAGGTACAGTCAGTAAACATACCAATCATACTTGTGGCGTTGCCGGTATCAAAGTTACTCAGATCCAAACTCTTCAGGGATTCGCAGCAATAAAACATATATCCCATGTCTGCGACGCTGCTGGTATCAAAGCTGCTCAAATCTATGTTGGTCAATGACCCGCAATAACCAAAAATATGTTCCATATCTATAGTATTGCTGGTATCAAAGCTACTCAAATCCAGGCTCTCCAGTGATTCACAGTAACAAAACATATATTTCATATCTGTAACATTGCTTGTATCCAAATCACTTAGATCCAAACTCTCCAGTGATTTACAGTCATAGAACATACTGTTCATAGATGTAACGGTGCCTGTGTCCATGTCACTTAAATCAACATTCTTCAAATTTATATACTCTTCAAACAATCCCTCTAAAGAACCTGCGCCTGAAAAAGCCAGATATACACTTTTGATCTTATCTCTATATCCTTTCCATGGTGCTCCTTGAATCCAAGTCCAAACCAAAGCGCCGTCATCCGACTTCGTATAGCCCTCTTCGGGATATGGCTCTTCCATCTGACCTGTCACCACCAATTCATCAGCGTCCGTGACCAGCCAGCTCAAGCCGTTCCATTCGCCGCTGTCTATGGTAGTCCCTGCGAGGATATAAGGCTCCGATGCGGATTCCTCTGGAGTTGGCTCCGGCGTCGGTTCTATGGTGGGTTCCGGCGTTGGTTCTATCATCTGATCTGATACTTCCCCCGATCCTTCTGCAGACGCATTTGCGGCAACAGATCCTCTGCCCGCAGTGTCTCCACAGCCCGTTATTGCCCCCAACACAAGGCATATACACATAATCATGCCTAAAATTCTTTTTTTCATCTTGTTATGCTCTCCTTCTCCACAACTTCTTGTTTCTGTTTAAAAGTTTCCAAAAAATCAATCAATATTTTCAATTGCCGCTTTCTCTTGTATGACCTCAGGCAGAATATCTCTGCACTGCAAAAAAGAAAAACAAGTATCAGCAGCACCCCTCTGACAAAAATATCTCCGCCCAGGATCTCTCTAAAAAAACCTTCTCCGTAAGCAAATGTCAGGGTAAGTAATATAAGGCTGACTGAAGAGATACATAATGTTATGGTCTCCTGCATCTTATCAATGGGCACTCCTATCTCATAGTTCCGCTTCAACTCCTGAAGAATCCGCTCTTTTTTCACCTCACCCCATTTTTCTGCTACTTTCTCCAAATCTTCATATATCTCGTCCCCACCCAAGCTCTTTTTTAATTTATTTTTTAACTGATTCTTTTCCTCTTCGTACATAAAAATCTCCTCTCTAATCATTTGTAATGTCGATCCATCTCATGGTACCCTTGTCTCTTTTACATTCCATGTCCTCCTTAGAAATTTTTCCGCCACAATAGAATTCACGCCTTGCGAGAATTCTATTGTCACGAATAAAAGAGAGCTGC